>NZ_CP166871.1:2438138-2742906 GCF_041379045.1 Thalassotalea ponticola | reverse complement strand
CGCGGTATCAGATTTAGGCTTTGCGCCTTTGCTCTGGCAAAAGCCTTTTATCAACGGCAATACGCAAGGTTAAAAACGCGCCGTTTTTCTTTGTTAATAGCAAACGTCCCTCACACAGAGCAACCAACTCAGATTGAGCCACGCCGCTCTCGTGCAATGCAGCAGGTGCGGTTACTGTCGCGTTTGGTACATTAAATATGGTCTAACTGTAAAAAATTTGTTATCTATAAGGGTCATCAATAATAACGATAATAAATGAAATAGATAATGAAGTTAGATGTACTGGCGCGCGCTGTGGCTATTGCCGACCGTTGCAGTGAAATCACGGGTCGCGGTGTTGCGTGGTTAACCTTGTTTGTGGTGCTAGTCAGCTTTGCCATCGTAATGCTGCGCTACGGTTTTAGTATAGGCTCTATAGCCCTGCAAGAACTCGTCTTATACGCCCACGGTTGTGTGTTTATGTTGGGGGCGGCATTCACCTTAAAGCACAATGAACACGTGCGTGTTGATATCTTCTACCAGCGCTTTAGTGTGCGCGGTAAAGCCTGGGTAAACCTTCTTGGGACCGTGTTTTTACTGATGCCGGTTTGCCTGTTTATTTTTTATGTCAGCCTCGATTACGTCTTGCTTTCTTGGCAATTGTTAGAAAGTTCAAAAGAGCCAGGTGGGCTCGCCGCTGTTTACTTAAATAAAACCCTGATTTGGTTATTAGTGATCACCCTGTTTGTTCAAGGGTTAGCTGAAATAGGGCGCAACATTATCGTTTTAGCCCAGTCAAAACAACATCAGCAAGGGGAGGCAAGCTAATGGAATACCTTGCTTTATTAATGTTTGTCTGCGTTTGCTTAGTGTTGTTACTTGGCTATCCAGTGGCCTTTTCACTGGCCGGTACGGCATTGTTATTTGCCGCTGTCGCGACTCTATTTGGCGCTTTCGATTACGCCTTTTTAACTGCCTTACCCTCTCGCTACTACGGTATTCTAACGAATCAAACCCTGTTGGCTGTTCCTCTGTTTGTGTTTATGGGCGTAGTACTGGAGCGAGCCAAAATCGCCGAACAATTATTAACCTCAATGGCGTCGTTGTTCGGCCAGTTTCGCGGCGGCTTAGCAATCTCGGTTGTGCTAGTGGGGATGTTATTGGCGGCGAGTACGGGCATTGTTGGAGCAACGGTGGTTACTATGGGCTTACTTAGTCTACCGACCATGCTAAACAGAGGTTATCAGCAGTCCTACGCAACCGGAGTCATTTGTGCGACGGGAACCTTAGGGCAAATTATCCCACCGTCTATTGCCCTAGTATTACTGGGCGATGTGTTATCTAACTCATATCAGTTGGCGCAACTAAAGCAGGGCAACTTTAACCCAGATGCAATTAGTGTCGGCGATTTATTTGCTGGCGCAGTGATACCCAGTTTGATTTTGGTTGCTATGTATATCATCTACTGTGTCTATCACAGTTTTCGCCATTCAACTGGCGATAGCATACAACAAGAGCAAGACACGGTTAATTATCGCCAGCTTTTTCAGGCGTTGTTGCCACCATTAGTACTAATAACCTTAGTGCTTGGTTCTATTTTAGCTGGGCTAGCAACCCCAACCGAAGCGGCAGGTGTTGGCGCGTTCGGTTCACTAGTTCTGGCTGCAATTAACGGTTCATTGACCTTGACCAACCTTAAAGCGGTGATGCTTGCCACGTTAAAAATCACCTCTATGGTGTTTTTAATCTTACTTGGTGCGAGCGTGTTTTCGCTGGTATTTAGAGGTCTAGGTGGCGAGCAACTGATCGAGCATTTTTTTAATGGCTTGCCCGGTGGGGCGGTGAGCGCTATGTTGATTGTTATGGTGGTGATCTTTTTACTGGGATTTATTTTAGACTTTATCGAAATTACTTTTGTCGTCATCCCCATCGTTGCGCCGATTTTGTTGATGATGGATATCAACCCGTTGTGGCTTGGGATTATGATTGCCGTAAATCTGCAAACGTCATTTTTAACCCCGCCATTTGGCTTTGCTCTGTTTTATTTGCGTGGTGTTGCCGATAAGTCGATCCCAACAAAAGCAATTTATCGCGGCGTGATACCTTTTATTATCATGCAGTTACTATTACTCGTAGGCATGGCGATATGGCCCGAATTGGTTACTTGGTTACCAACCAAAATTTATTCTTAAACAATAATAATTAATGGCTGATTAACAGCGTCAAGGAATCGTATGAAACAATTAATAACCGCTCTAGTTATCGCAACCACCTGCGTTGCGCTCACCGCATGTGGTGAGCGAGGGGAAAGCACTCAGGTTGCGCAAGACCAGCAACGCTTTAAGTGGAAATTGGTCACATCGTGGCCAAAAAACTTTCCTGGACTGGGTAGCGCACCGGAAAAGTTTGCTCAACACGTTAATAAAATGAGTAATGGTCGTTTAACGGTAGAAGTATTTGGCGCAGGTCAATTGGTTCCAGGATTTGAGGTATTCGACTCGGTTGCCGAAGGTACCGCCGAAATGGGCCATTCTGGGGCGTACTACTGGAAAGGAAAAATTCCGGCAGCGTCGTTTTTTGCCGCCGTACCATTTGGTATGACGGCGTCAGAAACCAACGCTTGGTTGCACTATGGTGGCGGCTTAGAGTTATGGCAAAAGTTATACAAGCCGTTTGGCATCATTCCCGTTGCTGGCGGTAACTCTGGTGCTCAATTTGCCGGTTGGTTTAACAAAGAAATTAACTCGATTGCTGATTTACAAGGTTTGAAAATGCGCATTGGCGGCATTGGTGGTGAAGTGATGAGCCGTGCCGGAGCCTTGCCGGTGAATATGCCTGGCGGTGAGATTTTTTCATCGTTGCAAAGTGGTGCGTTAGATGCCAGCGAGTGGGTAGGTCCATACAATGACTTGGCGTTTGGTTTTCACAAGGCGGCCAAGTATTATTATTCAACCGCTTGGCAGGAGCCGACCGCAACGTTGGAGTTTTTGATCAACGAACAGGCGTTTAATCAACTGCCGAGCGATTTACAAGAAATGGTATTAGTCGCGGCTCGAGCGGTTCACGATGATATGCTCAACGAATATACCGCCCGTAATGCGCGTGCGTTGCAGACCTTAATTACCCAGCACAATGTGCAAGTTAGAACCTTTCCCGATGATGTGATCGATGTACTAAAAAGTACAACAAAAGAGGTTATTAATGAGATGGCTGAGCAAGATGCGTCGGTAAAGGAGGTGTGGACCTCTTACAAGGCATTTTACGATGAGATCAAACGCTATCATCAGCTAAGTGAGCAAGCGTATCTTGAAAATCGCCAGTAGCGGCACAAAATACAGCAAGATGTGCTGCTCAGACCTCATACCGATAAATTTTAGGTACAATAGCAGCAATTTATCAGCGGCGATACGCTGCGACTAACATAATAACGAAAAGGTTTTAACTATGGTTATTCAACCAAAAGTACGTGGCTTTATCTGTACTAATGCTCATCCAGTGGGCTGTGCTCAGCACGTTCAGGAACAAATT
The DNA here is from genome assembly GCF_041379045.1 of Thalassotalea ponticola. Lineage (NCBI taxonomy): Bacteria > Pseudomonadati > Pseudomonadota > Gammaproteobacteria > Alteromonadales > Colwelliaceae > Thalassotalea > Thalassotalea ponticola. The sequence continues at coordinate 2,739,399 of NZ_CP166871.1, read as the reverse complement.
GATTACGTAAAATCACAACCACAAGCCGACAATATGCCAAAGAAAGTGTTGGTTATCGGTGCGTCAACAGGTTACGGTTTGGCATCGCGCATTACCGCGGCCTTTGGTGGTGGCGCATCAACATTAGGGATCTTTTTTGAAAAAGAACCGACTGAAAAGCGCACTGGCTCAGCAGGTTGGTATAACACCGCCGCTTTCCAACACGCCGCAGAAGACGCCGGCTTGTACTCTAAAAATATCAATGGCGACGCTTTCTCTACTGAGCTTAAAGAGCAAACCATTGAAACCATTAAACAAGATTTGGGGCAAGTTGATTTAGTCGTGTATTCGTTGGCTGCACCTCGTCGCACCGATCCGGTAACAGGTGAAGTATACGCGTCTGCACTTAAGCCAATCGGCAATGGCTTTACGACCAAATCGTTAAACACCAGTAAGCGGGTAATTGAAGAAGTGGCGGTTGAACCTGCGACGGAAGAAGAAATTGCCGGCACCATCAAAGTAATGGGTGGCGAAGACTGGGAACTTTGGATGAATGCGCTAAAAGACGCCGGTGTATTGGCAACTGGATGTAAAACGGTTGCTTACACCTACATTGGTAAACAACTTACCTGGCCATTGTATGGCAAGGCGACGATTGGCCGAGCGAAAGAAGACTTAGATCGCGCGGCGACGGAAATCCGCAAAGTCACCGCCGATATTGACGGCGAAGCATTCGTCACCTCGTTAAACGCAGTAGTAACACAAGCCAGCTCTGCGATTCCGATTATGCCGTTGTATATTTCGGGGTTGTTCAAGGTGATGAAACAAGACGGTACTCATGAGAATCCGATCCAACAGATTCAAGGTTTATTCCGCGATAACTTGTACTCGACTACTCGCGATTTAGACGAAAAAAATCGGATCATGCAAAACCTAAAAGAACTCGATGATAGCGTCCAACAACGCGTTCAACAAATTTGGGATCAAGTTGATACCGATAGTATCGACGCGTTAACTGATTACGTTGGTTACAATCACGAGTTTATGAAACTGTTTGGCTTTGAAGTGGATGGCGTTGACTATGACGCTGATGTAAGTCCGCTCGCGCCAATCAATAACTTGCTGTAATTTAACAAGTTAAATAAGAACACGGCCATCATCGAAATCACCGCGATATGGCCGTTGCTCAAATGCTCTACACCGAAACTCGCCTTTTGCTTACTTTTTCATTAGCTTCTGTTTTCATTGTTTTTTTTGACAACTTAAAAACAACCACCTGCGTCCGCTAGGAAAATCTCGGTTATTGTTGTCAAATCAATAGATATTACCCCGTCATATGTGCTAAAATTCGCGCCGGAAAAATTTTTGAACTAAAGCCTTGTCTAAACAAGCTATTGCGCGGGTAATTTCAACCCGAATATCGTCAATACTTGTGACAAGAAACTGGGTCATCGGCGTTATTTCGATGGCTGTAACTCCTTTCAACAAGTGCATGTGTTTATGATTACAATAAAAAAAGGTCTGGATATCCCTGTAAAAGGGGCGCCCCAGCAAGTAATCCATGATGGTTCGGCCATCAAAACCGTGGCGGCACTAGGTGAAGAGTTTGTGGGTATGCGCCCAACCATGTTCGTAAGAGCAGGTGACAGCGTTAAAAAAGGCCAAGTTCTTTTTGAAGACAAGAAGAACCCTGGCGTGAAATTCACATCTCCTGTTGCTGGTGTTGTTAAAGAAATTAATCGTGGCGAAAAGCGCGTTTTACAATCTGTTGTGATTGAAATCAATGGCGACGATGAAGAAACGTTCAACGCCTACGGAACAAAGCAATTGGCGTCTTTATCTCGCCAAGACGTTGAAGCAAACCTAGTGAACTCAGGTTTGTGGACTGCTTTGCGCACTCGTCCGTACAGCAAAACGCCAGCGCTGGGCAGTGTAGCTGCCAACATTTTTGTTAGCGCCATGGACACTAATCCGCTTGCTGCGGATCCGCAAGTCATTATCGCTGAGCAAAAACAAGCGTTTGTAGACGGTTTGACTGTGTTGTCGCGTTTAACCGAAGGTAAGGTGTTTGTTTCTAAAGCGCCTGGTGCTGATATTCCAGCCGGTAACGCGACTGTTAACGAATTTGCTGGTCCTCATCCGGCCGGTCTCGTTGGCACCCACATTCATTTCTTAGCGCCAGTTTCTGCTGATAAAATGGCTTGGCACCTTGGTTACCAAGACGTTATTGCTATTGGTACGCTATTCACAACGGGCAAGTTAGACTCAAGCCGCGTTGTTGCGCTAGCCGGTCCGGCCGCCAAGAACCCGCGTTTAGTGCGTACAATTGTTGGTGCGAGCACAGACGAATTAACTGCAGGCGAACTAATTGACGGCGAAGTACGTATCATCTCTGGTTCTCCACTACAAGGCGTTAAAGCGGTTGGCGCACATGCCTACCTTGGTCGCTTTCACGTGCAAGTGGCTGCGTTGTTAGAAGGTCGTGAAAAAGAGTTTATTGGTTACATGTACCCAGGTCCGAACAAGTTCTCGGTTACTCGTGCGTATATGTCACACTTTTTCAAAGGCAAGTTGTTTAATATGACAACCACCACGAATGGTTCAAGCCGTGCCATGGTGCCAATTGGCAACTACGAGCGCGTTATGCCGCTAGATATTTTACCAACTATGTTGTTGCGTGATTTAGCTGCTAAAGACACTGACAGCGCCCAGCTGCTAGGTGCCCTAGAGCTTGACGAAGAAGATTTAGCATTATGTACATTCGTATGTCCTGGTAAAACTGACTACGGCGTATTGTTGCGTGACGTCCTAACCACGATTGAGAAGGAAGGTTAGTCATGGGCTTGAAAAAGTTTATTGAAGACATCGAGCCGCATTTTGAAAAAGGCGGTAAGCACGAAAAATGGTTTGCGTTATACGAAGCGGTTGCTACCGGTTTGTTTACCCCAGGGTACGTAACCAAAGGTAAAACCCACATTCGTGACAGTATTGACTTAAAACGTATCATGATCACTGTATGGCTAGCGGTTTTCCCTGCCATGTTCTTTGGTATGTTTAACATCGGTCATCAAGCAGCTGAAGCGTTAGCTGCTGGTTACGCACTAGCTGATACATGGCAAGTAAGCTTATTTAGCATGTTTGGTGCTGAGCTAACAGCCCAGTCTGGCTGGTTCGTTAAGATGCTTTACGGTGCGTGTTTCTTCCTACCTATCTATATGACGGTGTTCATTGTAGGTGGTTTCTGGGAAGTCATGTTTGCTGCAGTGCGCAAGCACGAAGTTAACGAAGGTTTCTTCGTAACCTCAATCTTATTCGCGCTAATTTTGCCGGCAACGATTCCTTTATGGCAAGCAGCCTTAGGTATTACCTTCGGTGTTGTTATTGCTAAGGAAATCTTTGGTGGTACAGGTAAAAACTTCTTGAACCCAGCGCTTGCTGGTCGTGCGTTCTTATTCTTTGCATACCCTGCAGAAATCTCAGGTGACCAAGTGTGGGTTGCTGTTGACGGTTTCTCTGGCGCAACGGCATTAGCCGCAGCGGCAGCTGGTACCTTTGAATACGCACCAATCTTCTCACAAGATTGGTTGAATGCATTCTACGGTTTTATTCCTGGTTCAGTTGGTGAAGTGTCTACCTTAGCTATTTTTATTGGTGGTGCATACATCTTGTACAAAGGTATTGCTTCATGGCGTATCGTGTTGTCAGTGTTTGCCGGTATGGTAGCAACTGCGTTCCTATTTAACGCAATTGGCTCAGATACTAACGCAATGTTCGCGATGCCTTGGTACTGGCACTTAGTATTGGGTGGCTTTGCTTTTGGTATGATGTTCATGGCAACCGATCCGGTAACTATGTCATTTACCAACACTGGTAAGTACTTCTTCGGTGCCCTTGTTGGTGTCATGGTGGTACTAATTCGTGTAGTTAACCCAGCATTCCCTGAAGGTATGATGTTAGCAATCTTATTCGCTAACTTATTCGCACCGCTATTTGACTACTTCGTGGTTCAGTCAAACATCAAACGGAGACTTGCACGTGTCTAATAAAAAAGAAACTTTTGGCAAAACCGTTGGCTTTGTTGTAGCAGTATGTTTGGTTTGTGCTGCGTTAGTATCGATTTCAGCGGTACAGCTAAAACCACTGCAAACAGCCAACAAGCTACTTGATAAGCAAACGAAAATCTTAGAAGCAGCGGGCTTATTGGAGAAGGCGGGCGATGATGTTGTTGCTACCTACAACCAATTTGTCGAAGCAAAAATGATTGACGTTGCCACCGGTGAATATGTTGACGGTAACCCGAACATGTTTGACGAGCGTCGCGACGCACGTGACCCGGCACTATCATCAAAACCAGAAAACGACATTGCAGGTATTAACCGCCGCGCTGATCAACAAGTTGTTTACTTAGTGAAAAACGGTGCAGGTGAAATCGATACGGTAATTTTACCAATCGTAGGCTCAGGCCTTTGGGATCTTATGTACGGTTTCATCGGTTTAGAATCTGACCTGAACACAGTTAAGTCGGTTGTATACTCTGACCACAAAGAAACTCCGGGCTTAGGTGCGGAAGTTATGAACCCTAAGTGGAAAGCGTTATGGCCAGGCAAAAAGCTGTTTGATGAAAACGGCGACGTTGCGATCCGTCTAGTTAAAGGCGGTGCTAAACCTGGCGATATTCACGGTGTTGACGGCTTATCTGGTGCTACGTTGACCAGTGTTGGCGTAGAGAACACAATCCACTTCTGGTTAGGCGATGAAGGCTACGGTCCATACATCGCTAAAATTCGTGAAAAGGGGCTTAACTAATGAGTGATGTATCAACCAAACAAGTGTTAACGAAACCTATCGTTGACAATAACCCAATTGCTTTACAAGTACTGGGTATTTGTTCTGCCCTAGCGGTAACCAGCTCAATGGCTAACGCTTTGGTTATGACCATTGCGGTGGTTTTGGTAACAGCATTTTCAAACCTGTTTATCTCGATTATCCGTAACCATATACCATCAAGCGTGCGTATTATCGTGCAAATGGCGATTATCGCGTCATTGGTAATCGTGGTTGACCAAGTTCTTAAAGCGTTCTCGTATCAGCTTTCTAAAGAACTATCGGTATTCGTTGGTTTGATCATCACCAACTGTATCGTAATGGGTCGTGCAGAAGCGTTTGCGATGAAAGAAAAGCCAGTGGTATCGTTCATGGACGGTATCGGTAACGGTTTAGGTTACGGTTTGATCCTAATGCTAGTTGCTTTCTTCCGTGAGTTATTGGGTTTTGGTACCGTATTTGGTATTGAAATTCTTCCATTGATTCAAAACGATGGCTGGTATCAAGCTAATGGTCTTCTTGTACTACCATTTAGCTCATTCTTCATCATTGGTTTAATCATCTGGGCAATTCGCCAGTGGAAACCAGAGCAAGTTGAGAAGGACTAAGCGACATGGAACATTACATTAGCTTATTTATTAAAACGATTTTTATCGAAAACATCGCCCTAAGCTTCTTCTTAGGTATGTGTACTTTCCTGGCGGTATCAAAGAAAGTTAGCACTGCCATGGGACTTGGTGTTGCGGTAGTTGTGGTTTTAGGTATCGCGGTACCTGCCAACCAAATCATCTACCAAGCGATTTTGGCACCAGGTGCACTTGATGGCGTATTAGGTATCACAGATCCTGCTGAGTCGGTTGACTTATCATTCTTGTCGTTCATCACCTTTATCGGTGTTATCGCGGCATTAGTACAAATCCTTGAGATGGTACTAGACAAGTTCTTCCCGCCGTTATACAACGCGTTAGGTATCTTCTTACCACTGATCACCGTAAACTGTGCGATCTTTGGTTCGGTATCGTTCATGGTTGCTAAAAACCTAACCTTAGGTGAATCAGTAGTATACGGTATCGGCTCGGGCATTGGTTGGGCATTAGCTATTGTCCTTCTTGCGGGTATCCGTGAGAAGATGAAGTACTCTGATGTACCAGATGGCTTGAAAGGTTTGGGGATTACGTTTATCACGACTGGTTTGATGGCTTTTGGCTTCTTATCATTCGGTGGTATTTCGTTATAAAGTTATTGCGTCTAGGGAGTTACGGCTCCCTAGCAAGATGTTTTAAAGGAAAACAACTATGCAAGAAATTATTCTAGGCGTAGGTATGTTCACCGCTATCGTTGTCGCTTTGGTATTGGTTATCTTATTTGCCAAGTCGAAGTTGGTAGCTGAAGGCGATGTAACAATCTCAATTAATGGCGACCCAGACAAAGCTGTAACAACAGCAGCGGGTGGTAAATTACTTGGCGCCTTAGCTGATCAAGGTATTTTTATTCCATCAGCCTGTGGTGGTGGTGGTACTTGTGGCCAGTGTCGTGTACACGTTCACTCAGGTGGTGGTGACATTCTGCCGACTGAGCTAGGTCACATCACTAAGCGCGAAGCCAAAGAAGGCTGTCGTTTATCGTGTCAGGTAGCCGTAAAGCAAAACATGGACATTGAAATCGAAGATGAAATCTTCGGTGTACAGCAATGGGAATGTGAAGTTATCTCTAACGATAACAAAGCGACCTTCATCAAAGAACTTAAGCTTAAGATCCCTGATGGTGAAGTGGTTCCATTCCGCGCTGGTGGTTATATCCAAATCGAAGCACCTGCGCATCATGTTAAGTACTCTGATTTCGATATTCCAGAAGAATACCGCCCAGACTGGGAACACTTTGGTTTCTTCGATGTAGAGTCAAAAGTAGACACCGATACATTGCGTGCTTACTCAATGGCTAACTACCCAGAAGAAGAAGGCATCATCATGCTAAACGTTCGTATCGCGACTCCGCCTCCAGGACGTTTACATTTGCCTGCGGGTAAAATGTCGTCTTACATCTGGAGCCTTAAGGCTGGCGATAAAGTAACGATTTCTGGTCCGTTTGGTGAGTTCTTTGCCAAAGATACTGATGCAGAAATGGTATTCGTTGGTGGTGGTGCAGGTATGGCACCAATGCGTTCGCACATCTTCGACCAGCTTAAGCGTCTTCAATCTAAGCGTAAGATCTCTTTCTGGTACGGTGCGCGTTCTAAGCGTGAAATGTTCTACGTTGAAGATTTCGATGGCTTAGCGGCTGAAAACGACAACTTCCAGTGGCATGTAGCACTTTCAGATCCTCAGCCAGAGGACAACTGGGAAGGTTACACAGGTTTCATCCACAACGTTTTGTATGAAAACTACCTGAAAGACCACGAAGCACCAGAAGATTGTGAATTCTACATGTGTGGGCCGCCAATGATGAACGCGGCTGTTATCGGCATGTTGAAAGACTTGGGTGTTGAAGATGAAAACATCCTATTAGATGACTTCGGTGGTTAATCGAAAGAATCACTAAAATGAGCGCCTTAGGGCGCTCTTTTTGTCTCTAGTTAACGAGTTTATTGATACCGGTGATGGTTAGCGCTATGGCCGTGCGGTTATGGCAGACCAAGGCACACAGCGAGCACAGAATTCACTGTTTTCTAATTAGATACAAGTGGGTGACGATTAGTTACGAACTCGTACTTGGCTTATTAGCGTTATTGACTATTTTCCCTTATAATCCGCTCGGTTTTTAGTCATTGGAATTTTGCATGCGCGCCTTGATTCAAAAAATTATCTTAGCGACAACGTTACTGATGCTTCTTGCTTGCACTGAAGCGCCAGAGCAGCCACAGTTGCAGGAGCTGCAACTATCGGGCCGAACTATGGGGCCGATTGTTTATACGGTTAAGCTCATTGCCAATAAGCAACACATTGAAGACACACTGCTTGCCGAGCAAGTTGATCAGTTATTAAAGAAAATTAACGGTCAAATGTCGACTTATGATCCTAATTCGGAGTTATCGGCATTTAATCAATATCGCGGTTTTGAAGCGCGTTCAGTGTCACCTGAACTTAATCAGGTCTTAGCAGAGTCAATTAGGCTGGCCGAGATTACTCACGGTGCGTTAGACGTTACCGTTGGTCCATTGGTTAATCTATGGAGTTTTGGGCCTGAGAAGCGCCCTGAACGTGTGCCAAGCGACGAGTTAATCCTGCAAACCAAGCAGCGCATTGGTATTGATAAAGTTACGCTAAACCAAAATTTGCTCGCGAAAACAGACGCCGAGGTTTATGTCGATCTGTCAGCTATCGCTAAAGGTTTTGCGGTAGACATGGTTGCTGACCTTTTAGAGCAACAAGGACATCACAATTACTTAGTCGATATTGGTGGTGAAATGCGCTTAAAAGGTAAAAAGCTCAATGGTCAAGCGTGGCGTATTGCGGTAGAGAAGCCAATTTCTGGGACAAGAGCGGTACAAAAGGTTATAATGCCGGGCGATAACGCGGTGGCCACCTCAGGCGATTATCGCAACTATTTTGAAGAGGGTGGCGTGCGCTATTCTCACACCATCGATCCAACAACCGGCTGGCCGATAAGCCACAAATTGGTATCGGTGACGGTGGTGCATCCATCGGCGATGACCGCGGATGGTTTAGCGACAGCTATTGAAGTCATGGGCCCGGAAAAAGGCTTAGCTTTTGCCCAGCAGCAGCAATTTGCGGTGTACCTTATTAGTAAAGATGGTGACGCGTTTAGCGAAACCATGACGGAACAGTTTAAGCAGTATCTGGCTGAATAATATTAGCCAGCTGAACGAGATATATTATGACCTTATTTTTATTAACATTTGGTTTTTTCATGATCATCGTCGTGGCGATGGCCATCGGTTATATTTTGCAAAAGAAAACATTAGCGGGTAGCTGTGGTGGTTTAGGCTCTATCGGTATTGATAAGGCGTGTAACTGTGACAATCCCTGTGAAAAACGCCAAGAGCGTGAGCGTAAAGCCGCGTTAAAAGAAAACGCGATTGACGTGAAAAACATCTAGAACGTTTTGATATAGGCTTTGTTCGAATTAAAACGGATTTAATCGAGGTGCTTTGAGAGCAGTGTGGTTAGGCCATACCAACACTTAGCAACAAAGAGAACATGCTAAAAAATCGTTGCCAGAAATGCAGTAATCCTCAACAGTCCCTAGCGTAAACAGCTATCGAAAAACCCGAGTAACCACTCGGGTTTTTTTATGGTCGTTTGTCAAGCATATCAATGACAATGGTTTAGCTTAGCCATTAAGCAAAGTCATCTTTTACTTCTATAGTTAACTTACGTTTTGTTATTGGAACCGCTTATGAATAATAAACAGCCCGCGATAATTGCCGACAATAAGCCGATTAAGGTTCAATTGGAAAAAGACAAGCAATACTACTTTTGCACGTGTGGTCGCTCAAGTAATCAACCATTTTGTGATGGTTCTCATGCGGGCTCGCCTTTTACACCTCAAGCGTTCACTGCCAACGCTGATGAAGAGCAGTACTTATGCCAATGTAAGTACAGTAATAACACGCCATTTTGTGATGGTTCGCACAAGCAATTTAGCGATCAAATGGTTGGCCAACAGGGGCCTCAAATTGCAGACAAGTCAACTGAACAGGCAAAAGATAAACCGCCTACCGTCAGTGCGACGCCAGAAGAGCCGACGGTAACGCTTATTCATCAACTCGCTCGAGAGGGGCTGTCATCGCTTGGTAGTCACGGGCCAATGGTGGCTATGGGCGTGCCAAGAGATAGTTTACCCAAATGGGATGATATTCAACTCATGGTTGCACAACTAGCGCGCAAGCCACTGATGGAAGACGACGAAGTTAACACCGAGTTGGTGATAGGTCCCGAGGCGAAGAAACCATTGCGGTTAAAGATACCGCTGTTTGTTTCGGATATGAGTTTTGGTGCGTTATCAGAAGAAGCAAAAATTGCTTTGGCACGAGGCGCACAGCTTGTTGGCACCGGCATCTGCTCAGGCGAAGGCGGAATGTTACCCGAAGAGCAAGCCGAGAACAGTCGTTACTTTTATGAACTTGCCAGTGCTAAATTTGGTTATAGTGAACAACTGTTAAAAAAGGTGCAAAGCTTTCACTTTAAAGGAGGGCAAGGCGCTAAAACAGGCACGGGAGGGCATCTTCCAGGAAATAAAAACGTTGGTAAGATATCGCAAGTGCGCGGTATTGCCGAGGGGAAACCAGCCATCTCGCCACCAACCTTTGCTGATATGTCCTCGGTAGCTGACTTTAAAAACTTTGCCGACCGAGTACGTGAAATAACAGGTGGTATCCCGGTTGGCTTTAAACTCAGTGCCAATCACATTGAACGCGATATTCAGTTCGCCTTAGACGCCAGTGCCGACTACCTTATTATTGATGGACGTGGCGGTGGCACAGGCGCGGCACCGCAAATGTTTCGAGACCACATAAGTGTGCCAACCATTCCTGCGCTGGCGAGAGCCCGTCGTTATTTAGATCAACAGGGCGCAAGTGGCAAGGTAACCTTAATTGTTACCGGCGGTTTAAGGTTGCCGATCGACTTTGTTAAAGCAATGGCTCTGGGAGCTGATGGTGTCGCAATATCAACAAGTGCTATGCAAGCAATCGGCTGTGTAGCGGCTCGTATTTGCAACACCAATAATTGTCCTGCAGGTATCGCAACGCAAAATAAAGACTTGCGACAGCGGCTAAATGTGGATAAGTCTGCACAGCAGTTGGCCAATTTCTTTAATGCAAGCGTGGCATTGATGCAGGTAATGGCCAGAGCGTGTGGTCACGACAGCTTGTCAAAATTTAATCACAGCGATTTGGCTACGTGGAACTTTGAGATGGCGCGCTTAAGTGGTATTCGCTATGCCGGTTTTCACAGTTCTTAAGCGCAGTTTTTAAGCGTAGTACCCTTTTACAACCTATAAAAAAGGCTTAACTGAGCAAGTGTCAGTTAAGCCTGTGTCATAGCACCACTATGTTGTCAGTAGTGCGTTAACTTGCAGGGTAAAGGGTTGGCGCACCTGGGCCAACCGGCATACCGAATAAGAATACCCAAAGGTAGAATAGAGTCGACCAGCCAATAATAAAGAAAATGGTATATGGCAACATAGTAGCAATCAACGTACCAATACCTAAGTCTTTTTTGTAGCGCACCGCAACCGCCAATATCAAGCCAAAATAACTCATCATCGGGGTAATGAGGTTGGTTACTGAATCACCAATGCGGTAGGCTGCCTGAATCACTTCTGGAGAGTAACCAACAAGCATTAGCATAGGAACAAAAATGGGCGCTGTCACTGCCCACTGAGCTGACGCACTGCCGAGCATTAGGTTAACAAAGCCACACATTAAGATAAAAATAATAAACAGTTCAGGTCCAGCTAGGCCTAGGGTTTGAATCAGCTGTGAGCCTTTGATCGCCATAATAGTACCTAGATTTGACCATTTAAATAAGGCAACAAATTGGGCGGCAAAGAACACAAGTACAATGTACATCCCCATCGTCCCCATGTTATCGCTCATTGCTTTAATAACGTCGCGATCAGTGCGCATCGTTCCGGCGAACCGACCGTATACGTAACCAGGGATAGCGAAAGTAATAAAGATAAAGGCAACGATACCTTTTAAAAAGGGTGAATTTTTTACTTCGCCAGTTTCAGGATGGCGCAAAATACCCCACTCTGGGACAATTGTTAACGCTAGAAGCCCACACATTAGGGCAAACGATAAACCGGCCATTTTTAAAGCGCGCTTCTCGTTAGCGCTAACATGACTAATCTTTTGTGCATGTAAATCGATTGACGCTTCTTTCTCGTTATAGGTACCTAAACGCGGCTCGACAATCTTTTCGGTAACATAGGTACCGACCCCTGAGATTAAAAACACCGAGACAAACATAAAGTAATAGTTGGCTTCTGGGCCAACGTTATATCCAGGCTCGATCAATTGCGCCGCGGCAGATGTGATACCGGCCAATAATGGGTCAACAGTACCGAGTAATAGATTGGCACTGTAGCCACCCGAAACGCCTGCAAAAGCGGCAGCAAGGCCGGCCAGTGGGTGACGTCCAAGAGAGTGAAATATCATTGCCGCTAACGGAATCAGTACCACGTAGCCTAGTTCAGAGGCTGTGTTGGAAAGAATACCGGCAAACACTATGGTAAAGGTCACCATCTTCTTCGATGCACCCATAACCAAGCTGCGCATCGCGGTTTCTAGTAACCCAGACTTTTCTGCAATAGCCACACCAAGCAACGCAACTAAAACAGTGCCTAGCGGAGCAAAACCGGTGAAGTTAGTGACTAGATTGGCCACAATCATACGTAAACCTTCCGCGCTAAGTAGGTTTACGACGCTTATCACGCCGTCGGCAGCACGACCAACAGTGCCTTCTGGACGTGGGTCGATAACACTCAATTCAAAAAAGCTTGCAATACCACTTAAACCAATAATGAATAAGCAAAACATGGCAAATAAGGTGATTGGGTGTGGCAAGCAATTGCCTAACCATTCGACGGTGGCAAGAAAACGATTAAAAGCAGAAGAGTGCTTGGCAGACTCATTCTGATTTTCAATTAATTCATTAGACATCTTACTTCCTAACTTTCTTCGAGGATGGTATTCACACGCCGCTTGATATAAGGGCTCAATTTAGCGCCTTAACACAACGGCTTGGTTACGGGCATGGACAGACCAGCGCAGTGCGCTATGGTAACAATTTTCCTCGTTAAAAAATAATATTTTGCCCATTTAAAGCGAAAAACTAGCAGAGTCTGTGATTGCCAATCAAGAGGGGGAGTAAATCGAAATAGGGTTGATCATTGTAGCGGCTGCGAACCACACATATTACATAACACATCTAAACATCTGAGCCATAGGGCTTTTAAGGGCGAGATAAATAACCTAATAGATAAACAATAGCACTTGCGACTTACTATGGGTGTAAATATAGTTTTACGATTGGCGGTTTTGCGATTATATCAATAAAGCTTAAAGTAATAAGAAATATACTCCTTATTACTTTAAAGCCTGTCTGTGTAGCGTGGTATTGTTTATAGCACCGACCAGATACGTCCACAATCGAACCGCAAGCTAGCTATATCTATTCACCTTCAGCGTTAGTGGTACCTTTAGCTAGGTGGGTACTTGGTTAAAATGTTGGCTACAGTTTTATTGATAGCCTCAGTACGCTTGTCTGGCGATGCATTTTTGCCGAAATCTAACTCGTCAAAACCACGCCAAATGAGTTTGCCATTTCGATAAAATTCAATTGTTAAGTTCGTCAGTGTATCAACCCTGTCACCGATAGGGAACGTTGTGCCAAGGCCAATACCTGTTGATACTCGACCGCCAGTACTGCCTCCTAAGCCAATGCTGAACGATGAGTTATTTTCCTTTTGTTGCTCACTGAGAAAAAAGCTGACTTGTACGTCTGCACCATCCGAACTTTCTAACAGAGCTTTGTTGGCTAGCTCATCTGCAATGGCATTCTTTACCCGTTGCTCGGTTAAATCATCCAAAGCTAGATTGGTGACCTTAGTTGAGCTTGAAAATTGAAAACTGTTAATGGCGTTGAAATCGGTATTTACATCATAATCAATATTGCTTTTTGACGAGCTACATGCACCCAATAAAAGCATAATAAATACAATCAAACTGACTCTGATGTAGTGCGTTTGCTTCGAGTGATAAGCGTTCATATATTACCCTTATTGGCGCCTTATTGAATATACGCCTTAATTGCTATGCTGGCGTAAGTCTAACTAATGCTTAGTATAGCGCTTATCTGGGTAATGTTTTGACAGAGATATGACGTGTATAAGAGTCTAAGACATTATCTGTAAACAGCGAGGGGAGAGAAGGCAAAAAAAAGCCTCGCTAAAGAGCGAGGCGAATACAGCATTTCAGGGAGGAAAACTATGAAAAGTTAACTTGCAGTAATAGTACTCCCTAAGCCCAATCAATTCCGTTATCCAAATGTAAAAGACCGCAATGCTTTGTTGTCACAACGACTGTATCGCCAATTTGACCTGCTAAATTTGCTTACCAAATTTAAAATCGTTGAAAAAATGTTCGTTTGATAGCGCTAGGTAATAAAAACACTTGCGCCAAAAAATTTCTTGCCTATAATGCCAAACATCAACGAAACGTTGATGCACGTGTTGCCGGAGTGGTGGAATTGGTAGACACGACGGATTCAAAATCCGTTGCCTTTGCGGGCGTGCCGGTTCAAGTCCGGCTTCCGGTACCATAATTAACCTGCTGATTTTAAGCAGGTTTTTTAGTTTTTGGGGTTCCCCAATTATCACGTAGTCCTCAGTGACAACCTCCAAGTGTGACGATTTTTTGCCACACTCTGACTTTTCTCCCGTTTTTGACACACTTTTCTTTGCCACAGTAAGCGCATTAATTTCATCTTGAATAACTTGCTTTGCATGCACGTTGTTAACGTGAGCTTTTAAGTAACTTTCATTCGGGTGAGCATATCGTTGAACCATTTCTAATGTTTTCCAACCACCAAGTTCTTTAAGCGCCATCAGCGGTGTTTGTGCATTGAGGTGTTGATGACACCAGTTATGACGCAGATCATGAAATCGAAATCCTTCTAGTCCGGCCTTTTTGACGATACGTTTCCACATGTAATGTTTGATATCCTTGATTGGGTTATTACGTGAGTTGAGAAATACATAAGGGCTATTATTGTGGTAGATCGCTTTTAATAATCGTATTGCGTCGTCCGATAATGGTGTTGCCACACTGCTTTTAGATTTGTGTTCACTGCTACTGATGTAAACTTGCCCTGTATTAAAGTCGATGTTACGCCAGCATAGGTTTAATATATTACTTCGTCTAAAACCGGTAAAAAGCGCGAATAATATTACGGGTTTTAAATAATCAGGGCTGGCGTGGAGTAATCTTTTAATGTCGGTGCCGTCGAGTTTATAAAAGTCTCTCGGAGGCTCTTTGATGAGCCGTATGTTTGGGACTTTATCAATCCACTCCAGATCGCGGTAGCAAAAATTGAGAAAGGCTTTTATCTCAGATAAATACCGATTTCGTGTGGCAACGGCTATGCCTTGCTTATGACTTAAAATCGATAATAAAGTCTGCGACGTGATAGCTTTGATAGGGCAGTTGTCGAGTTTCTTTAGCCACCACTCAAGCTTGGTTTTCTTCTCGGCTAGGGTTCTATTGGATTGCTTCGATTGTAAGTAAATAGGCAGGGCGTCAGAGCACCTGTATTGCGTTCGTTCTGGATTGATAAGCCGTTCCCAGGCTTGCTGCTTTAAAGCCAATTCAATTTTCTCGGCTTCTGACTTTTTCGTTTCCTTCGTGCTTTTATGAAAACGTTTCCTAACGCCATTGTGAGTTAGTTCAAATTTCGTGTACCAATACTTACTATTCTTTTTTTTGTAAAGCATTACTCTGATTTATCTCTACACTGTTGTTGTTACCTGTCACAGTAATATGAGAAACATGATTGTCCAGATTTTCCTCCTTATTGATGGGGCGATTGCATCTGACTTCATCTAAACTATCTTTAGCCGTTTTAGGGATATGGTTGTGCATGTATCTTTTCATAGACTCAGAGCATGTCCAGCCACAAATGACCTTTATGTCTTCTACAGAAATTCCGGCATCTAAATACACTCTAACAGCGTTGTGTCTCAGGTGATGTGGCACAAATTCCTTTCCTAAGCCTGCTTGTTCAGCAGCTTTTTTGGATCTTTTGTAATCGATTTTGAGACCGGGGAATATATAGCCTGATACAGGCGCACCTATACTTTTCCATTGTGATTGGAGTAACCTTGCCGTCAACTTACTGATAGGGATAGATATAAATTTCTGTGACTTGTTTTTGTCAGGAGCATAGGTAATCACTCTCTCTTTAAAGTCAATTTGTTCTACAGTCAGGCTTATTATCATATCTACGCGCAGGCCGGTTAGCCAAAGTAGCCAGAGAAGTACTTTTTCGCTTTTATTACGTGCATAGATCTTAATAAATAAAGCCATAGTAAGTTGCTTTACCATAATAAGTCCGCGCTGATTACTCTTCAGGTAAGGTATGTTGAGTTCAGACTTTATTAACCCTCGTTCATGTGCGTACGTTAGCACCTTTCGTAATTCGGTAAAATACCCACTAATAGTCGACCCTTGCATACCATGCTTATCCATTAGGTGATCACAAATTAACAATATCATCGAGCGGTCTATTTGTTCAGGAGAAATCGGGCTCAATACATAAAACCAAAACGATAGCTTTGATTGCATGTCAGACATGGTTTTATTCTTCGCTACTTTATTTTTTAAGTACGTATCTTTAAAGCAGTGATGCCATAAATCGGATTCTTTAGTCTTTTCAATGGTTGAGTAGCCATGCTCCAAAAGTCCCTCATAAATTATCTTGTTGGCGATGTTGATAGCCTCATTTTCACATTTGGTTCCTAAGCTTTTCCGACCACTAGGGAATAGTTTCTTGAGCATAGGGAGGCTATTCTTTCTGGTATCTAGGGTTAAATTTCGGCCATTGCTTGTCGTTATTTTTAAATTGTATGCCGTGACGTAATCTGGAATACCTTTAACGTTATTTTCCGCATAATCATCAAAAGCTTTGCGCTGAGAAGTTCGAAATTTCACGTATTCTTTATATTTATCGATGTTATTTTTGACGACTGTTATTGGATCTTCGGCTAATAGGTGAGAATGTGCCTTACCGCCTTTAGCATCAGTATGTAACTCAGAGCTATGCAGGCTCGTTTCTGACAGTGTATTGGTGTTGCTGTCGTTAATACTTTCGTCGCTTGCTAAAGGGTGTTCATTTTGTTGTTCGCTAGCTATAGTCTTGTTTGCATCGCCGTTATCTGCACCATTTCCGTTAGCATTAGCTGTTATTAGAACGTTCTCCGATTCTAATAATGAATCGTGAGCGTTAGGAGCGATAACATGATTGGGTACCTGGCCATTATCGGCAGGAGTGCATTGACTGCCCCTATCATTAGATTGCACGTTACTGGTCTTTTGCTGGGGTATTTTATTTTGCTGCCATTCTAATTGAGTTAGCATTTCAGCAACATCGACATTATATAGCTCGGCTAAGTTAGCGGCACAAACTTGATATTCATCACAACCAACCGGTTTCCATGCAGACATTTGTTTACTTTCAATAGCCGATAGCAACCACGGTGCCGGGGCACCAAGGAGTTCAGCAGCTTGATTAAGAGTAAAAAATGCCATTAAAAAAGATAATCTAAAATATTTGCTTGCCACGATACCGTCGTGATCTTTTTCCCTCAATTATTCGCGAAGCATTCGATAAAAAATTTTCTAGCGCACGTTTTTTAGCTAAATTTGGGGAGTCTAAATTCCCCTTGATGGAGTAGTGAAAGTTTTATGGGTATTAGCAATACCCGCGAGTTCTCGCAGACTTTTCATTAAATGACAACTTTCTATTTTTTTATCTTGCAGAGACTTCTGCGAGAACTCGCAGAGATTTGATTAAGCTATTGTTAGCAGTTTTTTGCTTCATGCAGTAAAACCTGCGAGGTATTGCAGACTTTGCTGCAAATATAACAATGGGCGTTACCGCAGAAAAACGCATTTCCTGCGAGGAATAATACGCAGAATAATTGGTGGTATATTTTCGATAAATAGTTGTGTCGGTATCCGGCGAGTAATTAATAAGGGGTAAAAAGGCGGGCCGTAAAACCTCTGTTTTGAATCAAGGCGCGCTCCAAAGCGTTATACGATAGTGCTGTCATTAATCAACACTGAGGCACTCATGAGAACAAATGCAGCACAACGTTCAATTTTCGTATTACTCTTGCTAACCGATGTCGTTTCAATAGAGGAGTTGTCGTCATTAGGTATTTCGGAGCAAATGATAAAACGATGGATGACAGCCCTTTTAAAGGACGCTGATAATGGCTTTCGCGGTAATCTAGAATAATCTCCAGAGAGAAAGTTTTACAAATTAAGTAAAAAGTTAACGTTTGGTCAAACAAAAGGATTTAGTAATACTTCAGCTTCACCACTTTGTAAATTATCCCGAGAGTAATAACCGCTGTCGGTAATAACCATAAAAGCTCGATACTCATACTTAAATTACCTCGTTAATGTATATGTGTTAATTATATTAGCGTGAAAGAGCGAGTAAGTTAATTTTTTAGTCACCCAATATCTCATGGCTGCAACGAAACAAGCGGTAGCATTTAGCTATGTTCTAATACAGTTTTCGTGAGCAACAGGGAACACAGTCTCAGTGAGACAACATCAGATCAAAACTTTATCTCGTTGATGCTCTTTCGTTGAGTCATTTGAAGCGACACACCTAGCCAGTAAATCGAGCGAGTTAACTCAGTTTATATATTCTCATTACCAGCTTTACAAACGGCTCGCTAGCAATCGAGGCAAGCTTTACTGGTAATGTGTGTTAATTAAATCTGACCCGTTGTATCTGAGTAACTATGTAGGACGAGAAGTGGCGTATCAATTCATGGTTATCAGTTCGTATTATCGCTAAGCTTTTGCTCTTTAAGCTTGGTTGTTATCAACAGTTCAAACTCTGTTACTGAACATACCCCAAGTGACTCAGCGGATAGTGCTAAAGAGGTATTGTCATGCTGTGCTTTTTGAACGATTTTCGCCGCCATGTCATAGCCTAACTGTTCGGTAAGTAAGGTAATAACAGATAAGTTTTTCTGCATATTATGCTGTACTTGTTCGCTGTTGAGTTCCAATCCCATAACTGCATTGTGTGCAAACGATAATATGGCATCGGTTAGCAATGAGATACTTTCCATCACATTATGAATAATTACCGGCCGACAGGCGTTAAGTTGTAACTGACCGTTGGCGCCCGCTAGAGACGTTGTAAGGTCATTACCGAAGACTTGAAAACACACCATGCTCAGAGCTTCGCACTGAGTTGGATTTACTTTCCCTGGCATTATTGAGCTGCCAGGTTCGTTGGCGGGTAGCTTCCACTCATTTAAACCACACCGAGGCCCACTACCCAGCAGGCGAAAATCATTAGCTATTTTCAACAAGGCTGAAGCTAATTGCTTTAACGCACCGCTGTAGCGGATCATGGCATCTTCGCCACTCACCGCAGCATAAAGATTTTCATCTTGTTTAAAAGGGAGCTGTAAACGTTCTGCAAGCTTGTGGGTGACCATCTTGCCAAATGCCTTTGGTGCATTAGCACCAGAGCCAACAGCAGTACCACCAATGGCCAGCCGATAGACATATTGCAAGCTATCCGTTATTGCTACTTCTGACAATTCAAGTTGACTGTCAAAGGCTGATAATAGGGCACCTGCATCGATGGGTATAGCATCCATTAAGTGAGTTCGCGCGACAGAATATTCACGGGTAAATTCGCGCTGTTTCAATCGCAGTTGCCGTTGCAATACGTTAATTGCGGGGAGTAACTTTCTTTCTGTCCATTGACTAACAACAATGTGCATGGCTGTTGGAAAAACATCGTTAGACGACTGTGAACGGTTGATGTGGTCATTCGGATGTAACAGCTCCACATTGCAATGAGCGTTATCGGTGTCTCCGCTTTGAGACAACTGATTTGCTATTGTGGCAAGTACTTCGTTGACGTTCATGTTCGTTTGCGTACCAGAGCCAGTTTGCCAGACTCGTAAGGGAAACTGTTCGTTAAAGCTTCCGGCTAATACCTCGTCACACGCTTTAACTATCGCTTGCATTTGCGATACTGATAAAACATTTAGCTCGTAGTTTACGGCAGCGCAAGCACGTTTTATTTCAACCAATGCATAGATGAAATCGGATGAAAACTTGTGCTCACCAATATCAAAATACTTTAATGATAGTGTTGTTTGTTTACCCCAAAGTATCGGCGATGGTAACTCGTCCATGGACTATCTCGGTTATTAGGTGATTGTCACCTCATTATAGCCAACGCACTATCAGTCAATGTTGTTACCAGTATAACTTTGCTTAACAGGGGAGGTGATATTACCAACAGGTCAATATTGTACCGTATCGTATAATGCTACCAACCATCTGTGCGTTTCACCGTGTAGTCACGCAAGGGACAGGAAAAGCCAATAAAAAACTAACGTCACTTAACGTCGACTATTTTGAATACTTTAAAATTAGACGGAATTCGAGCCTTTTTTAAGCTTTGTAGACTTATTAAGTGCGCTAGATTGCTCTTACATCAAAAAGAGCAGAGAACTTACTCATGAAAGAAATTAGCCAATTCCATAAAGACGTTATCGCAACATTATTTATTTCAGGCATCTTTAAGTACGATGACCTAGAGCACCTAGATATAAGTAAACGAAAGGCTCAAGCTTGGACTAAAAAGCTACTGGATAAAGCCGTAACGCTGAAAGATGTCGTTGAAAAGAATCGTACCGCCGATACCGAATTAACGATTGTTTATTTGCTAATACTGAGCTTAAAAGACTATGACCAAACGAGACTCTAGGAGATGTTATGGTCAGTTGAAAATGATATTTTATAATATAAAACATGCTTTTACTGTTATCGTTTAAAACATTTTGTTGTTAATATGACAGGCTAATTATTTAAAAATCAGAGCAAGGAAGAAGTACCTATGATTCTTGGAGAAGTGGACTTTCCATCTCAATTAGTTGATGCGGCAATTGAAGGTAAACTGGTTATTTTTGCTGGTGCAGGTGTTTCGATGGGGGCTCCTGCTAATTTACCTAGTTTTGAGCAACTGGCCGGAGATATTGCAAATGGATTTGGTAAGGAACCAAAAAAACCGCTAGATCAGTTTCTTGGTAGCTTATCTCCAGAAGAACTTGTTATTCAAAAAGCAGCAATAAGTTCCTTGGAAGAAATTAATAGTAAACCTAAATATTTACACCAACATTTGTTAAACCTTTTCCCTTCAAGTGAAAAAGTGAGAATTGTTACGACGAATTTCGACCCTCTTTTCACTGATGCAGCAGACTTACTGTGGTCAACTAAGCCCGAAATATTTACTGCACCAGCGCTACCAATTGGCGATGATTTTGAAGGTATTGTTCATATTCATGGTGCAAACACTCACCCTAAAAGTATCATCATTACTGATCGTGGTTTTGGTAAAGCTTATTTGGCAGATGGTTGGGCAAGTCGATTTTTGGTTAAGATGTTTGAAGCCTATACTGTGCTCTTTGTCGGCTATAGCCATGATGATGTGGTAATGAGCTATTTAGCCCGAGCATTACCTGATAAGGCACAAGGAAAGCGGTTTGCCTTAGAGGGTAAATCTCAAGAAAGAAATCAATCAAAATGGCGCAGTCTGGGTATAACGCCTGTATATTTTCCACAGCAGGATGTTGGCGACTATACAAAGTTAGATTTGTGCACCCTTAAATTAGCAGAATTCTTATCTCGTCAGCCTAGTGATTGGCAGACCCATATAGGCTTTATTGCTGAACAAGATGGGCCGCTTGATATTGTTGCAGAGCATACTATTCAACATGCTTTAAAGGATATTTCAAAAGTTAGATACTTTACGTCAAAAGCGTCATCTGAAAAATGGGCTTTTTGGTTGTATGAACAAAAAGTCTTGGAACCTTTGTTTCGCAGAGAGAATGTTGATGAAATTTCACTCTGTTTTGAAAGTTGGCTTCTTAATACGTTTGTTTGCAGTAAACCGGAAGTTTTATTTGAGTTGATTGCAAAGGAGCGTCATCAGATCAGCAGCAGGCTTTGGTTTAACCTAGTGCGAACAATCCATACAAGTGAAAATGTTTCACAACTTAAGCAATGGATTGATTTGCTACTTCACCTTTGCCCTCATCATCCTAACATACATGGCCTACAATTTTTAGCAACTGAAGCCTCAAAGTCAGGTATGAGGTATCACGTACTTAGACTGTTTTTTAAATTAGCTAAACGTTATGTTCGTATAAATCAAGGAATAGACTACTCAAGCGCCAACAAAGATCCTATATGGAAAGTTGAGCTTGATATACATTCACCGCATTGGAATTTAAACGAAGTCTGGCAAAAGTTACTTAAACCAGAAATACAATTTATTTGCAAAGATCTACTCAATAAAGGCTGCTTATGGTTTAAGGATACTTTAGAAAGTCGAAGTGTCTGGATGAAAAGAATTTCCGCGACGAGAATTGATAGTTGGTCACGCTCTGCCATTGAAGAGCATGAGCAGGATAGTGATAGAAGAGCTATTGATGTAGTTATTCATGCAATGAGAGACTGTATCGAGGCATGTATTGATACTGATCCAGCTTGGGCTACACGTTGGTGTATTGAGCACCTTGAGTCAGATAATGTTTTAGTATCTCGCATAGCTGTTCATGGCCTGAGGAAAAATAAATACTTAAGTGCGGCAACCAAGTTAAATTGGGGACAGCAATGTGGAATTGATAAATCAGATTTGAGGCATGAAATATTTGAATTGATACGTGAACTCTACCCGAACCTAGGAGGGGCAGACCGACATCAACTAATTCATACAATTTTAAAATCTAATAGCTCTAAAGAAGACTTAAATGCCGAACAACAAGCGTTTGAAAGTTGGCAATGGCTGTATGTTTTACATCAAGCTGACGAAAACTGCGAGTTGCTGAAAATCCAAATGAACGCTTTAAAAAGGAAATATCCTGATCTGACAGCACGAGAATATCCAGACCTTAATATGTGGCATTCGAGCATTTTGGCCTCTAATGATTTAAATAGCCCTTGGAGTGTTACCGAACTCTTAGGCAAGCAAACTAACGATTGGTTTGAAGAAATAAAAAAATTTAAGCCTCAGCAATCTGCTCACTTCGATCGTTGGCACCTCATTCAAGTAGTGCAACAAGCTGCCATTGAGCAACCTACATGGGCTTTGAAATTTTGCCTCTATCTAGAAAACATTAAAGATTGGGAAAATGATCTTTGGCCCAGCTTAATCGCATCATTTAACAAATGGCCAAGTGATGATAGTTCCATTCACCAAGTCATATCCATACTTTCATTGCCAGGGCTTTATCAGCATCATCCTCGGGCAGTTGTAAAAGCTCTAGAGGGGCATCTGAAATGCGATGCATTCGACTCGTTAAGTGAAGTACATCATAAAGCTAACGGAGTAGTGCTGAATATATGGAAGAGCTGTAGTTTATCGCAAGCGCCTCTATCAGGAGATACTATAGACTGGATTACCCAATCTATTAATACACTAGAAGGTGAAATTGCAAGTTATTGGATCTCAGCATTAGATATTATAGTGAAGTTAGGTCAAGAAAGTCAGTATACTGAGTATCTTGATCAGATCAGCGCGTTGGTTAATACCGAAAATCCAAAAACAATCTATACGATTCCACTTGTGAGTAGGCAAATCAATTTTCTATATCACGTAAATGCTCAGTGGACTATTGAGCGTTTATTACCTTTGCTCAATCCTAGTGTTGATCAAGCAAAGCAAGCTTGGGATGGGCTATTTACTAGCGGTGGCATTCAAGCAGCTTCATTCGCGAGTGTAAAACCTTATTTTGAGAAAATGCGAGAGCGACTTTTTGAAATATTACCTGGGAAAGAAGATATTTTTATTGATCACTATGTTGCAGTCGCATTCTGGCATATTGAAGATCCACATATTGAGTGGTTACCCCAAATATTGAATAACTTATCAGCCGGACATAGAAGCATAGTAGCCAGAAAATTATATAGTCACCTTTCTGGTAAACCTGCTGAAGCTCGAGTAGCGGTTTGGAGAAACTGGTTGAAAGATTATTGGTTGAATCGTATTAATGGAAGGCCACTTCCTCTTGATGCACAAGAGGCAGGAGCTATGTTAGGACTGCTGGGAAGTATTCCAGAGCTTTTTGATGAGTTAGTTGAGGTTGCTATTCAAATGCCTGCTCCTGATCTACGTCACTCTCATCTGGTTTATAGTCTCAATAATAAAGATTGGGCTGTGCATCACTCGAACTCTCTGGCTAAATTGATCACATACCTCTTGAAAGCCAAAGAGGTATATTCTGAATTTTTCGGCCTTGATGGTCTTCTATTGAAGATAAATACAAGTGAGGTTAGTGAGGATATCCTAGAACAGCTTAACCAGGCACTAATAAGCACTGGTCAGGATAAACTTTGCTTTAGCAAAAGCACCACTCTAGCTGGCAAAACTTTAAGTGACTAAGTGATTTTTCAGTAATTCTTAGTTTCTCACTCTATTGAAGAGGGTTAGCGTGTGAGGGGGCATTTTTAATACCAGCGCATCTTCTAAGTAGTTCCCATGAGCTTTAGCTTTCGAGATCAGCAAAGCTGGGCTAAAATTTGTTTAACTCACTGGCCTATTTCGTGGTCTTGGTACGACAGACCATAGAACACTAACTCTGTTTTTGGCTGTTCAAGCTATTGTAACAGTAATGTATAAAACAGAGTTAATGTTTAACTTTTCTCCTATGCGTATTAGAAACCTTGGTTAGTTAATATTTTTGAAGCAAGTTTATCAGCGAGCTTTATTGCGTCAGTTTTTGTCAGTGTGTTGCCTTCCATGGCATCGTCGACCAACATTCTTATGCCCTCTGAATACGCGGCGATATGATCATTTAAGTTAATAACGCCGGCGTTTAAAAGCCCTTTTTTTAGACAATTCTTAACTGCGTTAACAGTAAAATCGATACTTGCTATGTTATTCATTCGTTCTCCTTAAGTGATTAATAACATTCTTATCTTCACGCAAATCCTTCTTCTGTCTAGAAAGTCGAGTTAAGTAGTAGCATTGTTTCGTATGCAGACGAGGAGGATATTTACCTACTCCAAAAGGTGTGGCTTTCAGGTCAGTTCTTGAGTGTCCGTTCGTGCGATTCAAAAATCTTCGTATATCTATTTTTAGCGGTACGCACAATATAACCAAACATGAACTCCATTTAGACGATGAACTGTCGGAGGATCTCGTTGGCGATAACGGCTTACATTTTTACCTCTGATTAATTTGAACTTGTTAGTTATAGTGTTGCTGGTATATTATTGCTGTATATGTATACAGTATTTAATTAAATGAAAGTTTGTCCTTACTATATTCAAGCTGGGATAACTGGCTTTGAGAGTCCTGCTACGGAGTATAAAGAGATAGGGCTATCGTTAGATAGTTTGCTTATCATGCATCCTAACGCCACCTTTATTGGCATAGCACAAGGTCGTTCGATGGAGCAGGTCGGCATTTTTGACGGTGACTTGCTGATTGTTGATCGTTCTGTTGACGTTCATACTGGGGATGTGATTGTTGCTGCCTTTAACGGTGAATTCGTATGCAAAATTATTCATAAGGAAAAAGCGCAATTACTGTCAGCCTCAGCTCATTATGCACCGGTAACCGTTACCTCAGAAGATAGCTTTTCAATTGAAGGTGTTGTCGTTTCGTCGATACGATTACACCGGCAACCAAGGGAGCTAAAGGCGTGATAGGTCTTATCGATGCAACTGGCTTTTACAGTGCTTGTGAAAAGGTTTTTGATCCTAAGATACGCAATAAGCCGGTGGTTTGTGTGAGCAACAACGACGGCTGTATCGTGGCAATGTGCCCGATAGCACGAGCGTTAGGTGTCCCTAAATTTGAACCTTTATTTAAACTTCGTAAGTTTTTAGATCAAGCTGGCGTTGTCATCCGTTCGAGTAATTATGAGCTGTATGCTGACTTATCAGAACGCATGATGACCGTAATAGGGCGCTTTGCGCAACGACAACACATTTACAGTATCGATGAAAGCTTTATTACCCTACCTGACGATGCCGACCATCAAAGTGTTGCTTTGGAAATTCGCAAAGCTGTTTGGCGTGAAGTGAAGCTACCTGTTGGTGTCGGCATAGCCAATACGGCTACGCTTGCCAAAGCAGCCAATCACGCTTCTAAGCGAATGGATGGTTACCGAGGTGTTTGTGTGATTGATGATGAGCAGCATCGTATTCAAGTTTTATCGAAAATGGAACTTTCTGATGTTTGGGGCGTTGGTCGCAGATTATCGAGAAAACTAAAATTATTAAATCTGACTAGTGCATTGGATTTATCACAACAGTCACCTAAAGATATCCGTAAACAATTCTCTGTAGTGCTTGAACGCACTGTCAATGAACTGAACGGTTTAAAAGCTTTAGATTGGGAAGATGTTAAGGCACCCAAGCAACAAATCTTTAGTACTCGTTCGTTTGGTGAGCCTATTCGAGATATCGATCAATTAGCGAGTGCCTTTGCAACACATGGTGCAACTGTCGCCTATAAAGCTAGGCAGCAAGGCTCATACGTTAAACGATTAATAATGTTTGCCGCGTCCTCTCCGTTTAAGGAAAGTCATTATGCGAAAACGTTATCTATCGACTTAGTAAATCCTTCAAATGATACGCTGGTGATTAATAATGCGATTCGTCGGGGGCTGGCTAGCGTTTTTATGGAGGGTGTTGACTTTATTCGTTGCGGCGTGGGGGCTGTTGAGTTGCAAACGGGTTTTATCCAAACAGATCTGTTAAGTACAAATCATGACAACCCGACATTGATGGCCTGCATTGATGCCATTAATCAGCGCTACGGCGCCGGCGCATTGCACACCGCTTCAACGAAACAAACAAAGTTGCACATGCGGCGAGAGTATTTATCACCGCATTACACAACGCGTTGGCATGATATACCGCGAATAAAGTGCTAAAGCTAATGGATGTTGCTCCTATCCATGAGGGTTTAGGCATGTATTTACTTTGACTTTGGTTTATTAATCGGTAAATTAATGTAAGGATAAAGTGGCCGTCGGCGGCCGCTGAGAGCGATTAGGCGACAGTCGCTACCCTCTTCAAGACCTAGATTTTACACAGCTAATGTAGGTGCTTTCTATTTATTAAGCTGTTAGCGGTAAATTATGAAATACCAATTATCTGAAGAATACTTAAAAAAACGAAAGAGAGGTATGGTTACAGCGGTAGTTATGTTTACTACTGTAGCTTTAGTTCTTGCATTAATTGGTGTTTCAACGAAAAATTACGGAATGTTTATTGGTTTAATATTCTTGGGTATGGCTTGGCAAGCATATAAAGGAATGCAGAGCTGGGTAGAAACTTCCAGAATGATACGATTTGGTTTTGATGGTTCAAACTTGGTGATTTCAGGTCCTGAATTCGAAAGTAAATTCTTACTAACATCCGTAAAAAAGGTAGTTATTCAAACCAGAAAAAAACAGCCTATATCGATATTGCTTTTTCCATCATCAGGTTCCTTAGAAAAGATTGAAGGTATTAATAACATGGAGGCTTTCACCGAAAACATTAAAGGCATAGTAGGTGATAATAAGGTTAAATATGCAAGTTTCTTTCACCGCTAACAAAGTAATCTGCGTGTTTACTACTGGTGGCTATTGGCACTGTTGAACCGTTCAATGAATTAACGTAATGTAATCAAAAGCCCACGGGCTGAAAAGAGCGAACAACGGTCGTTCTAGTAATACCGATAATTATCATTAAATAAAACGTGGAATAATTCCGTATTTCATGGATATT
The DNA here is from genome assembly GCF_041379045.1 of Thalassotalea ponticola. NCBI lineage: Bacteria > Pseudomonadati > Pseudomonadota > Gammaproteobacteria > Alteromonadales > Colwelliaceae > Thalassotalea > Thalassotalea ponticola. The sequence continues at coordinate 2,712,077 of NZ_CP166871.1, read as the reverse complement.
TCCACTTATTACAACTGTTAGGAGTACTGAAATGGAGTTCATATTTGGGCACTGGTTTGCCCTAATAATAGTAACCACTATTTTGGTTATTATATGGAAATCAGGACTCCAGAATTCAGAAGGTGAAAATAAAGCTATAAGCATTTTATTGACTGCTTTAGTTTTTATTCCGCCTTGGTTCCTAACCCCTGAAAAAACTCTGCTTTCTGTAATCTATGCTGTTTTTCTTGGTTGCATATGTTTATTAGCGTATTTCAAAACCAATATGTGTATTTTTTTTAAAGGCTTGGCAGGTGTTAGTAAAACGCTTTTTTACCCTCCAAGTAAGAAGTGGTTGCTGGCTTTGGGCTGTTTATTGGTTTCTGTGCCACCAATACAATATTTTATGGGGTTGTTGTAAAGTACTCCTAACAAGCGCATTAAGCACGGGACACGTAAAGCTTGCTCGGTTCCGCTTCGCTGCACATTTTAGCAAGCATTACTTAGCCCCTTATGCGGGCTACATGGACTCCCCTTTGTCAAGCAATAGCTATCCTGGATAACAAGAAGATCTGACAGCAGCTCTACATTCGGCGTTTATTAGCATACTGCCGTAACAGCTTGTGCTATCGCCCTGATGATTTGCGCTTGAGCATGGCCTCATTCGTTAAACAGAGTTTTTATCTCTTCCCGAATAAACAGGCTTTTATGCTCTCGGTCTGACCGTGTTATCGTCAATTGCTAGTGCTAAGACTCGGTGGGGTTAACCGTTCTTTACTTCAAACTTGTCTATTTCACATAATCAATCTGGTATTCTTTTTCACTGCGTAGTAGTGCCCAAATGAGGCGTGCATTTTTAGCCGCTAATGCAACTGTCGCTCGTTTGAAGCCGCGTCTTTCTATGAGGTCTTTAACCCATAGACTGGTGCGGTCTGTTTTGTTTTTGCAGTTAGCAATAACGGCTCGGGCACCATGAATTAATGAGGTTCGAATATGTTTTTCACCTCGCTTGCTGATTCGCCCCAGCCTTGCTACGCCGCCTGTGGTGTATTGCTTAGGCACTAAGCCTATCCATGCACTAAAGGCACGACTCGTATCGAAGTCTTTTGCATCATTGACTGTGGCAACGACTGCAGTTGCCGTAATTTCACCGACGCCTGGTATGGTCATTAACCGTTTTGCAGCGTTCATTTGATTAGCTAATTGATATAGCTTTCTATCATGCTTGAGTATTTCTTGATTTAACATTTTAATGTTTTGCCAAAGGTCGTGTAGTAATTCCCTAGCGAGTACTGGTAAGCCATTTTCAGCATCCTCCAAAATACTGGAAATGGCATTTTGTGCTGGATATCGCCCCTTAGGCATAACAATACCAAACTCTGCTAATAATCCACGTAGACGATTGATTAATGCCGTTCTGTCTTTGATAGCTCCTTGTCGAATACGATGCAAGCAAAGGACGGCTTGTTGCTCTTCACTTTTGATGGTTACAAATCGTGTTTTAGGACGGCTAACGGCTTCACAGATAGCTTCCGCATCATTGGCGTCGTTCTTTTCGTTTTGACGATAAGGAATAACAAACTTCGATGCCATGATACGAACATCATGACCAAACTTCGAAAATTCTCTTGCCCAATAGTGAGAGCCAGAACACGCTTCCATACCAATAATGCACGGTGGAAGTTTTGCGATTTCCTCTAACAGTTTGTTTCTTTTGATAGTTTTACGTAATTTACACTTGTCATGCTCATCAACACCGTGGATACTAAAAACAGATTTGGCTAAATCAATGCCAACAACTTTAATTAAGGACATATGGACTCTCCTCTTTAATTGAATGTTTGCACAATCAATATGGCACATTGATGCCGTTATGTAGGGGAGTCCATATCATTCGTTAAATGTACAAGAAGCTCCGATATGAACATGATAAAACGGGCAATATATTTATTTTTATTTATTTCACTTTCCGCACAAGCAGATACAACTGAATATATGTGCGGCGTACAAACAAAGGACGGGAAATTTACCGAACTAGAAGGTTTCAGTGTTATTGATCAAGCCCGCAAGGGAGCAATTGAGCTTCCATCAGGCGTCAAAGACAGCACATCTGCGGTTATGTGCTGGAGGTCCTCACTGATACCACTAAAGGGGGACCATAAAGTTATTTTGTTGGGGTATCCTTTTTATATCATTGAAAGATCAGATGATCCTAAAGATTCAAGAATGATCGCACTAGAATATAGCGATGATTCTTATCAGGTTCGCGAAGTAAAAGGATCTCTCAACGAACACGAGCTTAGTGTAATTACTGCCCAAAAACTGAGAGTGGTTCGAAATTGAGCACATTTAACAAAGCAAACCAGCAAGGGCCGCTGCACGGCCGGGACCTCCACTCCGGCGCTTCGCGCCTGCGTTGCGGCCCCTGTTTGCGGCGCTAGGTATACGCGTTAATGTTTCGAGTAAGTGTCAATATTTTATGATATCCAATATCTTTTTGGTTTTAATACCATTAATCGCATATTGGGCTACTGATATTGTTTGGGTGTTATTGCTTTGGATTCTAACATTACCAGTAGTTATATTTGGTAAGCTGAAAGAGCATCATGAAAATCAGATGTTTGTCGAACCTCGAAAGGTTAGGTTTTATCAAAGAGCATATTGGGCTTCGTATTTAACTTTGGCTTTTTCTGCTGCTTTAATAGAATTCATTGCAATAGCATTAGAGGCATTGTATACCTAACAAGCTAATAAATGGCACATTTGCGCCTGTCGGTTAAATAGCGTAAGTTATTGATTAATGGTCAGTAGCGAATGGCTGTTGCGAGCGATAAGCTGAAGTTGGTTACGAGCCGTAAATTAAACATTAAAAGGATATTCTGTTAATGCTCCAGCCAAAATGGATAAAAAGATTTATTGCGATATTAGTATTATCTTTTGCTGGCTTTTTCCTTTTTCTGCACGCCGCAATGAGTGCCGACACAGCTATAGAAATTGAGTGGTATTATCAACTGGAAATGGTTGTTGCTCGACTGATTTGGTGGCCAGCGACAATATATCTGGCTATTAGAAAGTATATCGATTCAACTTTTAACATATTAGGTTTTGAACTGTGGCCAATTCAGCTTTTAGGCTATTTTTTACTGTTCAAAGTCTTCGATAAATATAAAGCTCAATAATTCTGGTTTGAGCGATAAACGGACGTGTAAAGATAGGTCGAGGGATCTAATGCGGATACTAATCATATTATTGTTTTCGAGTTTATGCATTTCTTGCGCTGTAAATTCCCAAAGCTTATCTAACCATTATTCGAATTATGTTGGCGGCGAATTTGAGTTGACTGAAGATATGGCTTTATATGAACAGTCCGAGGGTAACTTTGGCTTTTATAATGTTTCATTGGTAAGGCAAAGCGATTGCTGTCACCAGGGTAGGTTAATAGCAAATTTACCTGAAGGAACAAAAATTACTGTTGATGATGTTTTGCGTTATACGTTTTTTACAAACGACTGTAACGAGGCCATTGGCAAGATTAACGTTGACGACAAACTTATAAAGTTTGAGTTTTTTATCAATTGTAATTACCAAGGATTAAAAATATCTAAGTCACTTCCTTGGGGAAAATCAAAAGCCTAATAATGGGCTGCTTTGAGCGATCTAGAGACCTTCATTTTCGGTGAACTGGAAAGATGTAACAAGGAAGTTTTATGAAAAAAGCTAGCCTAAATATCTTCATACTCTGTTTGTTCAGCGTAGTAGGCTGTGGTGATCGAACTACCGATGTGAGTGCATGTTCAGGTTCAGTTAAGCAGGGTCATATATTCGTTTCAATCTCGGCTGATAACAAAGTATCAATTGGGAAATCTAAATTTTCTAAAGAGCTACTTTATCAGAAACAAAAACTGCTTATGCATACTTGTGAATCAGTAGCGGTCATGATTCAAGCTGATAAAGAGGCGACACATAAAGTGGTATTTGAAACTATTAAAGAAATCGAATCCCTAAATATCAACGTGGTTCAATAGCTATAGTGTTCTGTTGCTTGTGACAAGTTTGCGTCGGTCGGTGCAATCCGGTAATTTTAGGTTAACGATCAGGGACTGGAATGAGCGATTTACAGACATTTAAATTTATTACTTTGACAGGAATTATTATGAAATGGACTTTACTTATCGTTTCCATACTTATATCTCAATCGTCTTTTGCTGATAACTGTTTTCAGTTTGATAAACAAGATTATTGCGAAGCGTGGAAAAAGGTAGAAGCGGGGGTTTCAACGGTCGAACTCGTGCAAAAGGATGAGTCGGTTTCTGCTTGGTCTAAGATGATTACGGTAAGAAAATACGATAATAAAAAAGCTCTAAAAGAAGTCTTACCAAGTTACTTCAAAAGTGTTAAACCTTTATTCGCAATGAAGCCTGACATATTAGCCCCTGACGATGTGGCAACATTGGAAGAGGTCTATTTAAGAATGCTATTACTTGCTCCAGATAAATCGCACTATGAATACGTAGTGAATAGATTCTATAGGGATGATGAAAACTCCGTTAAGTCAATATTCTATTCTCATCGAATTCCTTTTTCAGAAGAAGTTGATTTCACAGAGGTCATGGAGAAAAGAGATAATTGGTTAGAGCAATTACGAGTTAGCTCTATAGACACTTATATCACTAAATAGCTTTGTTTATATTCTATTTAAAAAGAATTTGCTTATTGCCCGCTAGTGGCACGTTTGCGTCGGTCGCAGTTGTAGCGTAAGTTATTGATTAATAGATCCAGTGGCGAACGGCTGCTGCGAGCGATCTACAGTCATTCAAATAAACTGATGTATTCATACAAGGAAGTAATGTTGTGTTCAAAAAGTTTTTAAGTGGGCTTGTATTTGGGAGTGGATTTTCTATCGCTTTTTTGCTGATTGCTTATATCGGCATACAGGTTCTTATTCCTTTGGTAATCAATAGCCAAAATAAATCTCCAGAATTTCAGGATTCAAAATCTGCCGAAGTCATCGAGCAAGAAAGCTCATCGAATCCTCAAGTTTCACTTGATAGAGGCTTTCAGCTATATAAAAACTCGCGTGCAAAAATGGAAGTTCCTGTAGGGGGCGGAATCTTATCTATTGCATCAGTAGAGACACCCTCAGGTAATAAATACCCCAGTACCTATCAGCTTTGGATAACTGAGTCAGAATATTGGCAAGTTAAAACAACAGAACAAGATGTGGAAATCGAACAGCTTGAATATCCCGAAGCGATGCCAATAGATGCGATTGATGAGACAATGCGTAAGCAGGCTGGCCATGTAATGAGCACTATGACTGTCCATTCTGAAACAGTGACTTCTTTGAAAATGGGTAAAGGTACTTGGCATGATAAGGATATGAATGGGAGAATGAAAATTACTCAGGAAGGTGTTGTTTTTATCCAGCCTAACGCTTTATTCTAGGAACGAAAAGAGCGAAAAGCAGAAATAGATTATTACCTATAAAATGGAGTTGTAAATGGGCGAAGCTTACCTTGAAATAGCAGAAATTATTATCGGATGTTTATTTGTTGTGATGATTATTACTGGTATTTTATCTCTTGCTAATCGCAAAAAAATCGCAGATAAAATGAGGGATGACAATGAAAAAGCTTACCCTGAATATTTTTCGAAAAGAGGGATTTTGAATAACGATATCAATACTTCAATAAAGAAAGCGAAATTCTACATTTCGAAATCGAGATGGGAAAACGTTCAAAACAACGACACTCTACAATTATTAAGTTTTAACAGAAAAGTAGAGTTAACTTATTTCTTCTCCTTTATTTCAATATTTATAATTTATTTATCCTGCATCGCAGTAATGGTTCAAATAAAATACGGTACTTAATTTCCGCTTATGGCACATTTGCGCCTGTCGGCTAAATAGCGTAAGTTATTGATTAATGGTCAGTAGCTAACGGCTGCTGTGAGCGAGCTAGAGACATAGAGCAAGGAATCATGCAACCAACTCATAGCCATCCATTATCAATACCGTTATTGGTTTTAGCAGTAGTACCAGCTATCGCGATAATAGCTTGGCCAGTTTCCTTGTTTATGTCAGTTTTTATTTTTGACGCACCTGGTTCAGACAAAAATATAGCGAACTGGGTTATTGTCTTTATCATGCTTACATACCCTGTCCCAAGTTATGTTGGCTTCAAAATGGCGAAGCATGGTCATGAGATAGCAGACTTAAAAGTGTGCTTTACAGGCTGTTTATTGGCTTACAGTCTTGTTCCTATCTTTTATTTGGCGTCGCTGTTCAGCCCTTTCTTCAGTTAATTGCGAATAGTTTTTTTACAACAATATACTATTGCTTTAGCCCTCAAAATTTATCGTATATTAGCAATTGCTAACGGTCAGCTAATGGCACAAAACGGCCTCTCAGAGGCACTTCGAAACGGCTGGAGGTTGCGTCCTCCGCCGAAATGACGGTGCTTATTTTCTTACTTCAGCTAATGGCAAAAAAAGGCCATTTCATATGAGTTTGGGACAAGGTTGTTGTCGCCTAGTGGGATTTATTCTTCTCAAGATATTATGTCGGTCGCTTAGCTGTTTTTAATACTAGTTCCTTCGCAACACTGTACACGGTTGTTCTGCTGCAATTCAGTTGCTTAGCTATGCTGTGCTTGGAGAGGCCAGATTTTAGTAGCTTTTCAATGCGCGCTCTAAGCTCCGTATTTTTATATCTACCAAGGTGCTTACCTTCAGCTCTCGCTTTATCTTGGCCTTCTTGCCGGCGTTGGTTTATGCGCTTTCGTTCAAGCTCAGCAAATGTCGACATGACGGTGAATATAACATGGCCAAGATCGCTGTTGATATCGATATCACCTAGATCTAGTAGCTTGAGACCTATGGCTGCTTTCTTTAATTGTTGGGCAATGTTGAGGGCATCAATGGTATTTCTTGCCAGACGGTCGGTTTTGGTGACTATTATGGTATCGCCTTCTCGGGCAAAGCTCATGAGCTCGTTCAGCTTAGGTCTATTTAGTGACTTTCCAGACACTTTTTCCGCGAAGACTTTATCGCATCCTAAGCGCATAAGTTGATCGATCTGAAGTTGTAGATCTTGATCGTTGCTGCTGACGCGGGCGTAACCAATTTTCATCGTAGGTATCCTTTACTGTTCATTAAGTATTGAGGCTAAACGTGTACAGTACACGAAAGCCGAATCAATACTTTTTGAACAACGTTACCGCAGATTTGAAAGCTGTCCAGAAAGGTACACCTTTTTGGACAATAGCTGGAGAGGGGAATAGGAGACGTGATCTGATTGAGTGCGAGATTTTAACGCGCTTTTCCGTTTATATGTTAATGCAGAATTCCTAAAAAGGTGTCTTTGATCGACAGTATAAGTTAGAAAAACTAACCCCTGAGACTGAATTTGAATGAAAAAATGTTGAAAGATACAAAACGCGAGATATAAAAAAGCCCCTTACTGGAGCCTCAAACAAAAGAATCGCTACTTCTTACCTATCAACTTGCGAATTACTAAACAGGGCACGTATGTCAAACACAAAAATTGGGCTGTCAAAATAGGGTACTTTGGCGGGCTATCTTTATGACGCCTTTCATACTCTCCATATCCATAGAGAGTGGCCACCCAAAAATACAGAGCAATGATTAGGTAGTTTTCATCTCCTGAGATGACTTTCATATGATACGAAACAAAACTAACCACAATACAAAGCACCACTGGTAAGGTAGTTGTTTTATATGAATTATCATAGCGCGTCATTGACTTGTACTCCTTGTTTTGACACACCTAATTGTAACCAGTAACAAACAAACTATGCAAGCACAGCTAATAAAATCAAAAGGGTTAACCAAACACGATAAAGCGTATTGTTATTACCTTTTTCCTACAAACGTGAGTTTATTTTTGGCTTTAAACAAGCCAAGTACTCTTCAATAAATGCCTTTAAGCGACAACATAACTAGAAAATCCCAAGAGAAGTCTTATAGCTTTTTTAACTGTTATGATTTTCATCACAGTCAGTTATCAAACGCAAGTTGGAACCATCGTTAGAAGACAAACTTGTGATCCTGACGAACGCGGACTATTGATCCAGAATAATGGCTTATTAAAAATAAGGAGTCGTTATGAAATTATTTATTGGATTGACTACAACAATTTTGGCATTAAGTTTATTTGGGTCTATCGGCTGGTTGATATTATTACCACTCGCTGTCGTTATGTTTTTTTTAGTTGGTTCACTTTCGGACCGCTCAAGTAGTTACTCAGCAACAACAGGGCCAAGTGCCAATATCAAATCTTCTACTGATTATGGAACGTCATTTTTCAATAGTGATGACCTAAATATGACAAATAGCTTAAATGATATTTCAAGTAATAACATGGTAGGTACACATAATGATTACCAAGACTCAATGCAAATTAATCCTGCTAATGGTCTACCAATGATAGGTGGAATTGGTGGTGTAGACGTAGAAGGAAACCCTTATGGCACGGATCGACACTCAGATGACTTGAGTTCACATTGCTCCTCATTGGATCTGCTTAATGACTTTTCGTGCTCTTCAAGCAGCTCTAATGCCTTTGATTCTTTTGGAACAACCGACTCATTCAGCGACTCGTTCAATGATTCATTCTCATCTGGCGGTATCAATGACGATTGGTAAATCTTAGAGTAAAGACGGGACAATCTATTGATAAGTATGGCTATACTATCGAGCTGTGATTAGAAAAATTAGGTTCATATGTAGTCAGCTTTTGAGCTACCAACTTCAGAAGCTTTTTATACTAAGATAAGATTATCTGTATAGCGAAGCTGGTAGTTCATAGAGTTATTGGCGTTCTAGTGTTTTGAAATGATTAAAATCTAACAATAAAAATATGAGAATTACTATCCCTAGGCTTGGCGAAGCCAGTTCCGAAGATGACCTTCTAAATTCGGCAGTTGCTCAGGCCCCATGAAGGTGATATCCAACTCTTTCGCTCGTAAATCTTCAGCAAACCGAATCTTTTTTAAACTCACAAAAAGGGCTCTACTATGACTACCACCAAGAAGATCAGAAATCGAATCAAGTTTATATATCACCTCGTTTCCTTCACCACCTAAGAATTTCTTCGTTTTACATTCAATTATGTGGAGCTTGTTGTTTTTTAGGCATACAACATCAAGTTCATTTTGAACTTTATTTGCTCCAACTTTTCTAATTACCTCCATACCTTGAGCACAATCTTGAAGTCTTGGTAGTTCTTTTTTTAGCTTAACGATAGTTCCAAAAACATATTCTTCTAACCAGCCACCGTTAGCAAAAAATCTAGTTTCCTCACTAGAGAATATTAAACTCTTCCCAGAACGCTCGACAAAGCCAATGTATTCTAGATCATCAAGTAAATCTTGTAATGATGAGTTGCACATCATTGAGTTATTCATAGGCTCTGACTTTAGTTCACCGTTATCTGCTGAAGATGCTAAATAATTTAGCATTCCCAGAGCCGCAGAGTAGCGTACTGCACTACTAGTCCATTTTTTTCCTAGTTCCCTTATTTTAGGAAGAACTCCTCTAATATTGGAAACCATCCCAACATGGATGTCATGCACTTTGAAATAATCTATAAGCTTGATTTTATCAGCAAGCTCACTATTTGGTTTTTCCTCAGGATATAACCAATAAAGAGCGTCTAAATCAGACTCTATAATGTAAGACTCGATTTCCAAAGTCCTAGCAATGTCATAAGTAATCAAGGCTAAACGACGACTTCCACAAGTTGCATTAAATACAACCTGTTCATCTTCATTTTTATTTAACTCTCCAGAAAAAATCTCGGTAATTTCATCTATCATACCACCAGTGCTCAATCTTTCTGGAAGTACGTGGTAACTAACTTGTATTCCGCGTGGCTCTAATAAAGCCTTTAGGTTTTCTATATGTCTTTTTTGATCAGTGGTTATTAAAAACACTGTTCGGGTTGAAGGAATAGCTGGGTCGAGTAGTGGTGTTAAAGCATTCGTGTGTTGTTCGTCTAACAAACTAATATGGCAGGTTTTCATTACAACTTTAATTATCTGTTATTTTTTCGCTAAAGATATCAAAGGTGCCCCCAAAATGCTAAACCTATACCTTCAATGGTATTTATTTTTTTTATTTATGTAAATTACTTGTCAATAATTTGGGAATCAAATAAGATGCGTCGACGTTAAGTAAAATGTCAGTACGATAAATAACCACAATAATAAAGATTTAAGTTGTATTTTTATGCCTACATCTCAAAAGGATTTGGGAGTCACACGCCATACTTTATTGGCGCTTGTTGGCGGTTCACCACAGATTGTTAGCGAATCTATTTACGCTTTATTCAAGCACCGAAATATAGTTATAAACGATATCAAAATCGTTACAACATCATCCTGCAAAGAGAAGATATCCAAAGCGCTCTTAGAACCTAAAGATAATGGCTTCACTATACTTGAAAAATTAACTCAAGATTATGATTTACCTCCAATTCAGTTTGAAGAAAATGATATTTGGGTGCCTAAAAGTAGTTGTGGTAATACAATATCAGACGTAACCACAGCGAAAGAGATGAATGCTATAGCTCAATGCTTGCTCGATAACATAAAGCGTCTGACAAGCTGTGAAAGCCAGGTTTTACATGCTTCTCTTGCTGGAGGCCGGAAGACTATGACATTTTACTTAAGCTATGCCATGAGTATATTTGCAAGACCTCAAGATACGTTAAGCCATGTATTCGTTTCTCCTGATTTTGAACATTGCGACTTTTTTTATCCAACACCATATAAAAATAAAATAAACACGGTACATGGTGTGCTCAATTCACAGGTTGCACATGTCACTTTATCAAACATTCCTTACGTACAGCTAAGGCCAAGTTTACCAAAGCGATTTCTAACACACCCTATATCCATAAAAGACACTGAATTGGTATTCGAGATCATAAACCGTCCATTATCCCTTGATATTAGTGTAACAAGTTGCGAACTCATCTGCTCAGGTGTAAAAGTCAAATTAACCAAAGCTAACATGGCTTTTTATTTAATAATGGTCGATGACTTATTAAATGGTCATGAAGGTTTTGATTGTCCTTCGACATCAGATAAAACTCTTGCCATTTTGTATATAGAGAAGCGACTGAAAATAGAAGGCAAAGAATACAAATTGGAAAACCTTAAAAATGCTATTTACGTGATAGAAAATAAGCACCTTATTTTAAAAGACAGTGAGGTTGAAGGCTTAAGGCATGGCTTGAAGAAATCTTTTTTTACAGACAGAAAAAATCAAATAAGCCAAGCTCTTCGAAATGAACTTCCAGAGAATATAGCTGAACATTACGATATCGATTCACTCAGCAAATCATATAAAAAATCTGACGGAAAAAATAAGAATTTCAACTATTTTGGGATAAACATCGACCAGTCAATTGTTCGATTTATCGGCTAATCCTACGAATCAAATTATCAATACAATAAGCAAGTTTATATGGAACTCTCAGAAATCAACAAAATGCAGTATAGGCGTAAACTAACCCTTGGTGAATATGTACGTTTAATAAATCGCGTAAATAGGTCATGGAAGTATGCGCAATCACAATGGGGCAGAGATTCACTAATTGCGTTAAAGCTCAGGGAATTAAAACCCATACTGCAAATAGAGCTCCTAACAAATCATCCAGAGCTAACATACCTTGCTTATGACGACATCAATAGTCGGCCGGACTACCCGCTTCTAGGAATTAAGTTGCGTGAAAAAATTATTATGGATAACGATGAATTAAAAAAAGCATATTACGAGTATATCGAGGGGAGTAAGGACGATGCCGACCACTTACCTTGGGCAAGAGCAAAAAAAGCACTATCCGCCAGTCAGATTAAAAAATATTTCGAAGGCGAAATTCAAGACTTTATGAAGGAGTATTTAAAATAATGTTTATTGAGTTTATAGAAACAGCATGGAAAGACACTATTTCCATGAGTTTTATGATCACCACCATTTCATTCTTGATGATTTTTCTAGTATTAGAAATAAGACTATTCATAAATAAGAAAAAAACTTACAACTCTAGAGTTGAATTCATAAAAAGTATGCAGCAAAAAGCTACTTCTGGTGATGTAACCGTTTCTATTGAAGAGCAAGAGAAATATGAACTTGCCAGGCAAATATTGCTTGTAGAAGAGGGTGATGAAAACACCATCGACTTAATAGTTCGAAACAATAAGCTTTTAGCTGTTGAGCGTTTCGAGCAAATATTACCTCCTTTTAAGGAATCAAATTTCGGTTTCGTACCATCTTTCCTTACATCGCTAGGTATTTTAGGTACATTTATTGGTATTAGCCTTGGTCTTTCAACTTTAAACCTAGGTAGTGGTGCTGATTCAAATGCTCTTATAGCAGGTGCTACAGGCTTGCTTGATGGCATGAAGACTGCATTTAGTACATCTTTAATTGGACTAGCATGTGGCGCTATTTTTATGACCGTCCACTCCCTTTTCACCAAAGCTAAAATGTCTCTTTTCTTAGCGAAAAAAGCAGAGCTTGCTGACTATTTATATCTGGTCAGCCCAATCGAGTATTTAAAAGGTTTAGATCCTGAAAAGCAAGATAAGCTTGCTAATATGCAGGCACAATCAATGGAGTCATTAAAAAGCGCAGGTGAACAATTTGGCCAAGTAGTAAACGCCTTATCAGATTTTAACCCTGATGTAATGGGCCACAAAATAGGCTCTAATATTCGTGATGTCATGCAAGAAGAGTTTAAGCCTCTATTAAGTCAAATGACTGATGAACTTCATATTCTAGCCAAGATTAAAGCTGAAAGTGGACAAGAGATCATTGAAAAATTAACGGGCAGTTTACGTGATGAAATAATCAAGCCGGTAGCTGAGCAGATCCAAGATGTTTCTTTGAGCGTCAAAGAAAGTAATCAGTCGATTTCAGCTCTAACTTCTCAACTTGGAAGTGTTACCGAGAGTTTAGGCTCTTCTATTGAAACAATTAAAGAATTCCAAGTTGATACATTGAAGGAGATGAAAGAATTTTCTTCTGATTTGCATGAAACATTAAAAACCTTCCAAAAAGAAACAAGAGGAACTCTAGAAATGGTTGGCGAGCAAATCGCTGAATCATTGAGAGATGCGCAAGCCGGAATGCAAACCCAACGAGAGGCATTTATTAGTAGTGCTAATGAAGCTGAAAAAGTAATGGACAGTGCTCGTATTAATCTTGAAAAAGGACTAGGTGACATTGATGAGAAAGTAAACAACATCAAAGATGCTCTTCAACGAGAGCTCGAGGCATTTAGAGTTAGTTATCAAGAAAACTTAACGGTGTTCTTTGGAGAGCAAAATAACAATCTAAAAGGATTGTTAAGTGAACAAGAAGATGGATTACTTAGAGTGATCGACCAATACAAAGATGCTTATACAAGCGACCTCACCCAACGCAATATTTTCGTAGAAAAAACCGAAAAAGCAGTCGAAAAAATTGTAAATAGCACTGAAACCCTAAATAACCTCGTTCAAGCCGTATCCATTTTTAATGAGTCTCAAGTAGTTGACCTTATCACTCAAACTCAACAAAACAATGAGGGGGTTGTGGCTCTTAATAAGAGTTATACAGAAGCAACGGATGCTTTTGGTCAAACAATCGAGAAGTTAGAATCTTCTTTAACCAATTACTTTGAAAATACAACTGATAGAACAGAAAGATTCTTTAAAGAAGTTGATGACTCGACAGCAACAATCATGCGTAACCTAACAGCGGCAGCAAGTGCGATTGTAGTGGCGAGCAATGGTGGTGTTTCATCCAATAAAGAAAATATGCCACAGGTAAGAGAGATTAAAAATGCTAGCTAATCGATTTAACAACTCAACCAAACCAGATGAATCTGGTACTTGGTTATCTGTTGGCGATCTTATGTCTGTAGCTTTGATGATTTTTGCTCTTTTGTTGGTAACAACACTAGTTAAAATCACCGAACAGCAAGAAGAGCAAACTAACCAGCGCGTCGTTATCATAACGGCGCTCGGTGAAATGTTAAAAGAAAGCGGTATTGAAGCTGAAATTAATCAAGAAACGGGAGATATATCAATTATGGACTCCGTTTTATTTGATTTGAGTGAACATGAACTAAGAGAGGATGGCCAGTCGTTTTTAGACAACTTCGTCCCACACTACGCTCGCGTTATTTTTGAAACTCCTGGAGCCTCAGAAGAAATAGTCAGGGTTATTATCGAAGGACACACATCGAGTAGCGGCTCGGAAAATGCGAATATGCTTTTATCGTTAAGACGAGCCAACAGCGTATATAAAAATATCGATCACAAAGATTTTGATTATAAATATCAGTTTCTTGATAAATTACTGGTTGCTGGGCGAGGTGAGTTTAATGCTAATCAAGAAAATGATGAAAGGTCTGACAGAAAAGTAATGTTCCGCCTTCAATTTAAAGGGTTGGAAAAATTGCATACTCTTTTTGATTTAAAGTGAGGTTTAAATGTTTGCCATCCCTTCCATTCCTAAACCCCCTGCAATTAGTGGTGTTGCTAAGGACCTAAATACTTCAAAGTATACTGAAATGTTCGAACTAGGCGAAATCGAGTTCCCGATAAGAGACGTGAAAACTATCGTCTCTTTAATAAAATCTCAGGAGACAGATAAGATATCACCCATTGATTGGCTTATGCTATTTTGTGATCCAACACAATGGTCAACCACACCTGAAGAAGAGCAATTAAGCTCATCTGAATTATTGTGGAAGGCGATAATTAACAGTAAACTTGCCACTCAAATAGCAGCAAGTTGTATTGTTCGCTCTTTGGAAAATGAGCTCACTATTCCATCTCAGAGCTTAATCCAAGCGTTTAAAGGATTGAATAGCAAAGCCAATGAAATGTCAGTCGTCTTGAGAATTGCTTTTCTTCTTCAAATGAAAAGGTGGCCTGATTTAATCAAACTTGCTCTCAATCAAAAAAGCTCTCTTTTTGATTTATTTGAAAATTCCAAATTACTACTTTCAAACCAAGTTAGAGAAAAGCTAGTTTCACTTACTATACGTAATTTAAACCTTTTGGATGACGAACAATCAGCTTGGCTAGTCACACATTTGTCACAAATTAATGACACGGAATTAGCTCAATCTCTTAAGGATATGTATTGGTGTTTTGCTGAAAAGCCGTTCACGAAAAATGATGACCAGAATAGCAACAAGAAAGTTTATATTAATGAAGATAATATAGGAGATGACTTAGCTGATTGGCTTGGTGAAAATTGTAATTCGGAAAAGCAAATTAGCTTAAAATTAGATAAGCAAGTATCAATATACATATCAAAAATAAGCAACATTCCACATTATTCAAAATTTCAAAATATCATCCATATAATAGGTAGTAGATCTCAGTCGCATATCAACATATCTAAACCTGAAAGAAATCAACTTTTTGATAGAATGAGATTCTTTGGATATTATCAAACTCAGATGAGTGATTTAGTGGTTTACCTACCACCAAGTTCATACCAAATCACAAAAGAAAAGCTATCAAATATCGAAGATTTCGTATTTGAATTTCAAGATGACCTGTCTGTTGAGGTCGGAATATTTAAGATTAAGAACCTGATTTGTGTTGAAGTTTTTAGAGCACCTAAAGACATTCCTAATGAACAAAAAGATAATTATCATAATAGTCGTTTTTATCTAGAAAGTTCTATTGAAGGCCAGGCTTTATTGAAAAACAGGTTTAAAAATATCAATGAGATATTGACGTTGAAGCCAATGTTTAAGCATGACCACAAGAAGTATTGGCATTCCGCTCTAGAAGAGAAACTAAGAACAACACAAGACGTCGCAGTCGATAGAAATGTAAAAAGAATCGTTATAGCTAGAAAGTATTCGGAAGAGCTAAAGAAAATCGTCCCAATCAACAAAAGAGTTAAAGAAGGTATTCCTACTCCACTGAACGAGCATGAAAAGCTTGAAAGGTATGCAGACATTTATCACTGGCAAAGAGAATACAAAAGACCCATGTACGATATCGAATTGAGTAAAGCGGTAAGTGACACAGAATTATCTTACTCAATAAGTTATGTATCGTTTAAGAAGTCTTTACACAATGAACGAAGCCATAAAGTCAAAGTTAAAGCGAGACTCGATTGTCTCAACTCAATGACTGAAGCACAAAAATCAGCACTTATGGATGGTGAAAATTTTTATATAAGCGAGCTTACTCTCCCAGAGCTAAACAAATTTGTTTGCTTTATTGATTCTAAGAATAAAGGTGTTCATGATATACGTCGAACTGTTATCGGTACAATATCTATAATTGAAGAACTCGGACGATATTAATTTATGAAAGACGTTTTAATGACGGCACCGCTACATCTGTCAAATAAAAAATCCAATAAATCACATCAGCATATTGTGACCGTTGCTGTTGATACAGGTTTGTCTAAGCAAAAAGATCTTTACGAATTTTATGAATTGTTACTTAACACTTCAGTATTTGATTCTTTGCGTAATGAAATACAGCAATCTCCGACACTAACTTCACTATTTAACCTATTAACAACGAAGAATATTGAAGCTGAACAACACATTTTACTAAAAAACTTGTTCAATGATTCAAGCGTTTGGAAAAAAACAAAAGATAAAGTGTATTTCAATTTGGATGACTTTCACCAAAGGGTTCGAGGACTATTCAATTACCAATTGTATAACAACGAAATTCAAGTATTAGAGTTAAGTTCTGGAGCATTGAATATATTAAATGGCCTCAATATAAAATTGAGGCTTGATGAAAAAATGTCACCGTCTCTAATTTTAGAACAAAAGCAGGAGTCATTACTTTCTTTACAGCAAGAAGGTTCCGATATTTCTGTGCAAATAAATCAGGTTTTATTGACACTTATTCCGAGTGGCATATGCTTTATAAATTTCTATGTTACCTACAAAGATAAAGAAACAAGTCTATGTCCAAACTTCGGTTTGTTAGCACACAGTGTCAAACAACTTTCAACAGCACAAAATCGTGGTTTTCAGCTTACCCAGAAAGTATCACCATTAGTTATTACAGAAGATACATGGGATGAGATCTCTAAAAATGACAGCTTGACGGAAAAGGTTAAATCTCGAAAGTTATCGCAACTCGCAAATAACTTAGTAAAAACAGAATGTTTTTTAGAAATTAATCATCAAACAGTAGCATTCAATTTAACCCAGCTTGCATACCAACTAGTTAACCTAGATAGTAAAATAAATAAAGAGTCTATTTCTAAAGTACGTCTTCATTCTTTCTTTACGGCTAATATAGATGAAATGGTAAAAGATTCTGAGTTAGATTATTTAGGTAATTTATTTTCTCGACAATTTACCCCTAAATATCAAGTCACAGATAAATTGGTAAATTGTAATAAAGGTTCAGATTTAAAAAACAAAGTTCATTATTGCTCACAAGAGGGGGGCGCATTATTTGTAAAGCTCTCTTCAACCAAGGAAAATGAACAATTTGACGAAAGCTTCATAAATAAGCACGCAATAAAAACATACTTTCCAATATCTTTGATCAATCTTCATGAATATATTTTACTAAATAAAGCCCTACACTTTAAGTTCGAAGACTTTACGTCGCATGATGAAACGCAGCAGTATTATGTTGATGCATTAAAGTTACGTTTAAATTACAGAACCTTAGTACCAAGCCAATTGTCATTGCATAATATGGCTCACGAATTATGGAGAGACGTTTTTAAACTAGATAAAATGCATGATGTGCTCGCTGAAGATTTAAGAGAGCTACATGAAAATTCGGAAAAGGTTAAGGAACTTAAGGATGACTTAGCCAATAAACTTTCTCATGTTGAAAGAGATATAACTGACTTATCTAGAGCTAAAGAATCTTTGCAAAAGGATCACAACTTTAATGTTAAAGCGATTTTCGTTTCTGTGGTACTGGCTGGAACCAATGTTCTAGCTATGAATACGGAACTCGTACCTGTGTTTGCTTGGTTTAGTACAATGTCATTTTTTCTGTTCGTAAGCTTATTATCCTTAATATTCGGTCTGAGTGTTATCGGGCGTGAAAGGAATATATATCAAGAGAAACAAGAGGAAATAATTAAGAACGAGAAGAGAAAGCTTAAGGAAAAGAGCAACATTGAATTGCAGATAAGGAATTTAACTAAAACAGCCAATTAAAAGCTGAAATTCGGAGAAGTAACTAGGCCAAATTATCGTTAACCGAAAGTATTACTGAAAGGAAAAGGAAAAGGAAGTGGCTAACATTCTTTGATCATTTGACCCTTTGACTCTATGACGGTTTGTCTTACTTTGTAATTCTCTGTGAAAAATGCGTCAAAAATCACCGGAAATGATAGAGCAAATCGCTCACATGTTGGTGAGACGATTTTTTACAACGTGACATAAAAATGACACAGTTACTACTGTGTCATTATCAATAAAATCAATAAGTTGAATCGTTCGCTGGTAGCTTGGTCAAGTTCAAAATCCGTTGCCTTTGCGGGCGTGCCGGTTCAAGTCCGGCTTCCGGTACCATAATTAACCTGCTGATTTTAAGCAGGTTTTTTAGTTTTTGGGGTTCACCAATTATCACATAGTCCTCAGTGACAACCTCCAAGTGTGACGATTTTTTGCCACACTCTGACTTTTCTCCCGTTTTTGACACATTATTTTTTGACACACTTTTCTTTGCCACAGTAAGCGCATTAACTTCACCTTGAATAACTTGTTTTACGTGCACGTTGTTAACATGAGCTTTTAAGTAACTTTCATTCGGGTGAGCGCACCGCTGCACCATTTCTAGCGTTTTCCAACCACCAAGCTCTTTAAGCGCCATCAGCGGTGTTTGCGCATTGAGGTGCTGATGGCACCAGTTAGGTTACAGATGATGAAAAGGCATTCCTTCCTAATGTGCTGTCGCTGTCATGAACTGATTTAGTTGCGCAGAACAATCAGAACACTCCTTTGTGTCTACCAAAACCTGGTCGATTCAAGGGGATTACCTTTAGTTGATAAGCAAGACTTTCGATATGCAATTCTCAAAAAAAGATTAGAAATTTACAACAATCGATCCAAACGTGCGATTAAATTCATAATTAACAGCCTATTAGAGCAATATTAAGAATAGGTCACTACGTTCTATTGAGCTTACACCTTAGGAATCTATTTCTTTGTCCTGCGGAGTGCAAATTTTATCTAGATAAGCTGTCTCATCAAATAACTGTATACTCTTATAAAGCTAATTCAACTAGGACGAGAAACGGGGCGTTATCGCTAGACAACCGGAACGAAGTTTTTATGAGTAGAAATCAGCAAGCTAATCCAAATAACACCAAACTTCCGAAGGAGTTTATTGATCGGTACAGGAACCCCTTTGTACGTTTCTTGGACATTCAATCTGCTGGAGGGGCAATACTTCTATTGTTTACTGTAGTTGCACTGGTTCTTTCCAACTCACCGTGGGCCGACGCGTTCGAACATGCCTGGGAGATACAGGTGGGGTTTACTTTTGGCGCGTTCGAGTTTACTCGTTCGTGGCGTGATTGGATCAATGAAGGTTTAATGACGTTGTTCTTCTTTCTTGTTGCATTGGAGCTCAAACGAGAACTTGTTCTCGGTGAATTAAACAAGCCTCGCATGGCTGCGCTATCAATAGCAGCCGCTATCGGCGGTATGATTGTCCCTGCGACAATCTATCTAGCACTGCAATCAGGCCAACCTGGTAGTTCTGGCTGGGGCACTGTAATGGCAACTGATACGGCGTTTGTTATAGGTTGCCTAGCGCTTCTTGGCTCGCGTATACCTCACAGCTTACGGATATTTATGCTATCTTTGGCGATTGTTGACGATATTGGTGCTATCCTTGTTGTCGCGATCGGCTACAGTAGTAATATTGTCTGGTGGCCGCTGTTGGTTGCCGTGCTTGGCGTACTGATTTCACGCATCATGGCAATGGTTGGCTTTCGTGGCTTCTCTCTCTACATATTGGTAGGTGTGCTCATTTGGTTCGCAGTCGATGCGTCTGGGATCCACGCCACGATCACAGGTGTTATACTCGGCTTAATGACGCCAGCGCGCCGATGGGTAAGTGACGATCGGTTGTACTTGATATTGGATCAGGTTATTGCGCATCCAGCGAGTAGCGAAAGTAGTAGTGACACGAAAGGTAGAGAAACATTACAGATGGCCGAGATTGCCGCGCGTGAATCACTATCTCCAGTGGAGCGTCTGGAGATAACCTTGCATCCCTGGGTGGGGTTTATCATTATGCCTCTGTTCGCATTTGCTAACGCTGGCTTGCCACTCACATTAAGCGACATCACTAGCTCTGTTACCGTAACAATATTTTTAGGCTTTGTGCTAGGTAAACCTATGGGTGTTTTGTTGTTCTGTTGGTTGGCAGTGCGCTTGCATATTGCAACTCTCCCTCAGGAACTCAGTTGGAGGTTGCTTGCCGGAGGTGGCATACTCGCCGGGATTGGTTTTACCATGGCGCTGTTTATTGCGGACATAGCTTTTAGCGAAACTATTTTAAATAACGCAAAAATGGGGATTTTCCTCGCATCTGTTTTTTCCGCTTTAGCTGGACTTTTACTGTTAATGTACTTACCCGCAAGAGAAAAAATTTCTTGAGTTGTTACACATGAAAACAGTGCATACTTGTAAGCTTCAGTGACATTGGGGGCTTTCATATGGTCTGTTTACCTCGCTAGTAAGGTGGCTCGTCAATACTTTGCCAAACTTAGCTGGTAATGTGTGTCATTTTAACCTTATCTAGGGTATCAGAGTAACTATGTAGACCAAGATTGCTTGCTAAGTAATGGCTCTTAGTTAGTATTATCACTACGCTTTTGCTCTTTAAGCTTGGTTGTTATCAACTGTTCAAACTCTGTTACTGAACATACCCCAAGTGACTCAGCGGATAGTGCTAAAGAGGTATTGTCATGCTGTGCTTTTTGAACGATTTTCGCCGCCATGTCATAGCCTAATTGTTCGGTAAGTAAGGTAATAACCGATAAGTTTTTCTGCATATTATGCTGTACTTGTTCGCTGTTGAGTTCCAACCCCATAACTGCATTGTGTGCAAACGATAATATGGCGTCGGTTAGCAATGAGATACTTTCCATCACATTATGAATAATTACCGGCCGACAGGCGTTAAGTTGTAACTGACCGTTGGCGCCCGCTAGAGACGTTGTAAGGTCATTACCGAAGACTTGAAAACACACCATGCTCAGAGCTTCGCACTGAGTTGGATTTACTTTCCCTGGCATTATTGAGCTGCCAGGTTCGTTGGCGGGTAGCTTCCACTCATTTAAACCACACCGAGGCCCACTACCCAGCAGGCGAAAATCATTAGCTATTTTCAACAAGGCTGAAGCTAATTGCTTTAACGCACCGCTGTAGCGGATCATGACATCTTCGCCACTCACCGCAGCATAAAGATTTTCATCCTGTGTAAAAGGGAGCTGTAAACGTTCTGCAACCTGATGGGTGACCATCTTGCCAAATGCCTTTGGTGCATTAGCACCAGAGCCAACGGCAGTGCCACCAATGGCCAGCCGATAGACATATTGCAAGCTATCCGTTATTGCTACTTTTGACAATTCAAGTTGACTGTCAAAGGCTGATAATAAGGCACCTGCGTCGATGGGTATAGCATCCATTAAGTGAGTTCGCGCGACAGAGTATTCACGGGTAAATTCGCCCTGTTTCAATCGCAGTTGCTGCTGCAATACGTTAATTGCGGGGAGTAATTTTCTTTCTGTCCATTGACTAACAACAATGTGCATGGCTGTTGGAAAAACATCGTTAGACGACTGTGAACGGTTGATGTGGTCATTCGGATGTAACAGCTCCACATTGCAATGAGTGTTATCGGTGTCTCCGCTTTGAGACAACTGATTTGCTATTGTGGCAAGTACTTCGTTGACGTTCATGTTCGTTTGCGTACCAGAGCCGGTTTGCCAGACTCGTAAGGGAAACTGTTCGTTAAAGCTTCCGGCTAATACCTCGTCACACGCTTTAACTATCGCTTGCATTTGCGATACTGATAAAACATTTAGCTCGTAGTTTACGGCAGCGCAAGCACGTTTTATTTCAACCAATGCATAGATGAAATCGGATGAAAACTTGTGCTCACCAATATCAAAATACTTTAATGATAGTGTTGTTTGTTTACCCCAAAGTATCGGCGATGGTAACTCGTCCATGGACTATCTCGGTTATTAGGTGATTGTCACCTCATTATAGCCAACGCACTATCAGTAAATGTTGTTACCAGTATAACTTTGCTTAACTTGGGAGGTGATATTACCAACAGGTCAATATTGTACCGTATCGTATAATGCTACCAACTATCTGTGCGTTTCACCGTGTAGTCACGCAGGGGACAGGAAAAGCCAATGAAAAACTAACGTCACTTAACGGCGACTATTTTGAATACTTTAAAATTAGACAGAATTCGAGCCTTTTTTAAGCTTTGTTAATTTATTAAGTGAGCTAGATTGCTCTTACATCAAAAAGAGCAGAGAACTTACTCATGAAAGAAATTAGCCAATTCCATAAAGACGTTATCGCAACATTATTTATTTCAGGCATCTTTAAGTACGATGACCTAGAGCACCTAGATATAAGTAAACGAAAGGCTCAAGCTTGGGCTAAAAAGCTATTGAATAAAGTCGTAACGCTAAACGATGTAGTAGAAAATAATCGTACTGCTGATGCTGAACTAACAATCGTTTATCTACTGATACTTAGCTTAAAAAGCGATGACCAAACGAGGAGTTAGTTGATGCTCGCGAACAATTACAACTACCGAAGGTTAGCGCCGGCGGCCAGCGCAGTTTATTGATTAACCAGAGGCAGATGCGTAGCTATGCTTTGTTTTAGTTCATTAATTGATGTAATTAAGGGAGACGTTAATTAGTAGTCCACTACACGCCACTAGTATCAATATGTAACTCATTACAGTATCCGATAGCAAATAATAAGCTCTCAATTACTCATTGAGAGCTTATTATGTAGATTAGTTCTCTATCTCAATATAAGCGCAATTCCTTTCCATATAGTAATCGCTTCCTCTCCCTTCTGGAAATTTACACAGCTCGCAGCTAAATAGGTATAACCCTGAATTGTCGTGAGAGTTTATGTTTCGAAAAACATTTCCAGTATTCACTCCGCCAAGAGGGTAAACTCTATGGTGATAATTTAGCTGTAGCGAAAAAATCATTAAGTCTGTGCACAATTCAAACTGTTCCTTGTGTTATCCATTAAACTATTCGATGATTTTTTCAATAAACATTGAAAAGAGTCACACATTTTTGTGGTGTAGACTTGTCATTTTGGTTAGTTAAGTGTGATAATATAACACAACTTGTGATTGCTGATATTGGCAGGTCTGGGGCAAGCGAATGTGCGCCTGTTCAACAAAGACCATGCCCAGTTAATAGACAGCATTCATGCTAATGACAGACAGGTAAACATGACTGCAATAATACTGCACAATTTCACACGCTACGTTTCAGGCCGCAAGGCGCTGGGGCTGCTGTGTGCCGGGCTGTTACTCGTCACGTTTATCTTTTCAAGTTATCATCAGGCAGAGCACGACTTTCTGTCGAATCACATGCACTGTCAGGTTTGTTGGCAATTTGCCGCTGATCTGAATAAGCTTGAAAAAACTGAGTTACAACATCCGCTTCAGATTGCGAGTTACGCGCAATTATGTCTACAGCGACCGGCTTACAGTTCAGCAGACACGCGTGCAGTTACTTGTCGCGGGCCTCCCAATATCATCTGATTCTCGTTCTTCGGGGCTCGTACTATCAGCAATTCCCATTTTCTAATATTTTGCGCTAATTGATGCAGGCTATGCTGTCTGCATCGTGTATTGCTGGCGACGCCCTTTTTCCAACTGAGTATTTTAGGATGTTTTTTATGCGTTTAAATCGTTTATATACCGCCACTGCGTTGGCTTTATCTATGGTAAACCCTGCGTGGGCTGCAACCGTATCCGGCATTATTATCGACAATCAGGGCAAGGGCGTTGCTAATGCCGAAGTCAGCATTTCACAAAATAGGGTAGTTACCGATGAGAATGGCCACTTTACCCTAACCGATGTGGCCGATGGTAAAGTTGAGCTTCATGTTGAGGCGAGCTACTTTGTTCACAAAAATCACAATTTAACCATCTCTGGCAGTGATGTTGATAGCATCATTGTCAAACTTTCACCATCAGTAATGGATGTTGTAGATGTTTATGCAACGCCGCTGCACTCATCAACCATGGAATCAGCATTGCCTGTGAATGTGTTAAGTGCTGATGAATTGCGTTTAAAGCAAGCTTCAACGCTAGGTGAAACACTGAAAAACGAAGTAGGGGTGCACTCTAGTTATTTTGGCCCGGTTTCCAGTAGTCCAATTATTCGCGGACTCGATGGCCCGCGTGTTTTGATCACCCAAAATGGTTTAGACGCGGGGGATGCATCGCGCGTTGGACCGGATCATATTGTGTCTACAGAAACCACAACAGCTACCCAGATTGAAGTACTGCGCGGACCGGCAACCTTATTTTATGGTAGCGGTGCAATTGGTGGCGTTGTAAACGTGGTTGATAAACGCATTCCAACCGAGTCAGAGCAAAGTGTCGGTTTCTCATTGCAACACAATACGGTTGCAGATGAAGATTTAGCCACCATCGATATTAATGCCGGTACCGATTCATTTGTGGTTCATTTCGATGGTTTTTGGCGTGAAGCTAATGATTACAAAATTCCGGGGCTAGCTGAGTTAGAACACAACGAACATGAAGAGCACGAAGAAGGTGTGCATGAAGAAGAAACTCATCAAGAGAGTGGTTCTCGCTTGGCCAACACGTCAAATGACGCCAAAGGCTTTACCCTTGGTGGCAGTTACCTGTTAGACAATGGTTATATTGGTTTTTCTTATGGGCGAACTGACCGTACATACGGTATTCCAGGTCATGCACATGATGAGCATGCACATGACGAGCATGCTGATGCTGAGAGTGAGTTAGTTGAAGAGGCGCATGAAGAAGAATCGGTATTTGGTGATTTAAACCAAGATCGTTTTCAGATGCTAAGTGACCTTCGCTTTGATGATAATTTTGTAAACCGACTTGCTTCTAAAGTTTCTTATACTGATTACCAGCATCAGGAAATTGAAGGTGGTGAAATTGGAACCACCTTCAAAAATCAACTATGGGAAGCAAAATTCGATATTTATCATCGCGAATATCAGGGTTTTAAAGGTGCTTGGACGCTGCATTATAAGCAGTCGGACTTTGAGGCACTGGGTGAAGAAGCATTCACACCACCATCAAAAACCGATACGGTAGCGTTTGCTTGGTTGGAAGAAAAACATTTTGGTGATGTATTATTGCAACTCGGCGCTCGTGTTGAACACGTTACCCTTGAGCCCGGCCATGGTCATGATGAACACGCCGATGAGGAGGGTGAACACGAAGAGGTCGAGCTCAGCAAGCAGGATTTCACCCCAGTCAGTGCTTCGGCAGGTTTAGTGTGGGATTACCAACCCGGTTATAACTTAGGGGTTTCTTTTGCTTTCTCACAGCGCGCACCATCTGCGGCTGAGTTATTCTCCAACGGACCTCATATTGGTACCAATAGCTTTGAGTTAGGTGCCTTGTACGAGTTACACGAAGAAGGCGATGGTTATCACATTGAGTTATCTGATCAGAGCGTAGCGGTTGAAACCTCGTATAACCTTGATTTGACGTGGCGTAAATTCTCGGGAGATCTGGGGGTTGTCGCCAGTGTTTTCTATAACCACTCGGATGATTTTTATTATCAACAAGACACTGGCTTTATTTTTGAAGA
The DNA here is from genome assembly GCF_041379045.1 of Thalassotalea ponticola. Taxonomy (NCBI): domain Bacteria; kingdom Pseudomonadati; phylum Pseudomonadota; class Gammaproteobacteria; order Alteromonadales; family Colwelliaceae; genus Thalassotalea; species Thalassotalea ponticola. The sequence goes on along the minus strand of NZ_CP166871.1, from coordinate 2,686,220 downwards.
TGGCGATCTACACGATCATGACGCGCATGCAGACGAGCCTGTGCCGGGAGAAACGGAAGAAGGAGCGCATGAGGGCGAAGGTCTACCAATCTTTGTGTATCGCCAAGATGATGTCGACATGTACGGTTTTGAAGCGGAACTGGTTTATCAGTTAAATGCATCTCTAAAAGCCAACTTGTTTACTGATTATATTCGCGCACAATTGTCTGATGGTGGCAACCTACCGCGTATTCCGCCACTGCGCATCGGCGGTGGCATGCAGTATCAGGCGAACAATTTTGATGCTGGTATCAACATTACCCGTTACTTTGAGCAAGATAAATTAGCGTCTTTAGAAACTGAGACCGACGGTTATACCATGGTTGACCTACATGCTAATTATTACTTAGATGGTATAGGTAATGACACGGTGTTGTTTTTAAAACTTGATAATGTATTCGATACAGAAGCTCGAGTTCACTCATCTTTCTTAAAAGATGTTGCACCACTACCTGGACGCAGTATTAGCGTAGGCTTGCGCGCCAGTTTTTAATAAATAAGCTTCCTTGAACTTTAAAGGCACCTTCGGGTGCCTTTTCTCTTTTTAAAAAACTGCACGATTAATTGGTGAAATTCAAACTGCAGGTGATCCTAGAGATTTACTTTTTAATTCATGTCGATGTCAATGAAATCAATAATTTGAATCGTTTGTCGGTGAATTGCTCAAATTCAAAATCCCTTGCCTTTACGGGCATTCGGTTTTAAGTTTTGCTTTTGGTGCTCTAGTTAACGTGAGCTTAGAGTAACTTGCATTCGGGTGAACGCACGGCTGAACTATTGCTAGCATTTTCAATCACCAAGCTCTTCAACCACCATCGGCATATATACTATTGAGAAAATTAATCTTCATTATTGATTAATTTCATGGCTGATGTGACCCTTGTCAGCGTCTTAGTTTGTTTGCTAATTTATCCATTTATAAAAAGTGCAGAGTAAACTGTGTTTGTTATGACGAGGGCTGGATGAACAGCGCAATAAAACAGGCTGTGATGTTACCTCATCTGTAACAATTAATTTAAGGAACTAATTAACTGATGTTTGATAGTGACAACAAACCTCAAGGCCTGAAGCGAATTTATCTTGCTACCCTTAACTCGATTAGAGCATTTCGTTGGTTAGTTCAAAATGAAAAGGCGTTTGTTCAAGAACTCTTTCTTCTTGTGATTTGTGTTCCAATCACATTCTTGTTTGATATCAGTTTTACCGAACAGGTCGTTTTAATTATTGCGGTTTTATTTATTATCTTTACTGAAATAGTAAATACTGCGATAGAAGCTGTGGTCGATAGAATAGGGCTAGAAATCCACCCTTTATCTGGACTGGCGAAAGATTTAGGCTCCGCTGCGGTGTTGGTCAGTATCGTCATTGCCAGTCTCACTTGGCTCGCCATACTGATCTAAAATTTAGACGGTTTGGCGTTATTACAAGGTCGCTTTGAGTTTACCTTAAACTTTGCTTGATTGAACTTTGTTGCTATTTTTTAATTTAATCGAATAGCAATGTATACGAATACTGCGAGCCTTATTCGGCCGTATCTGCTTTTTTGTTTTCTCTTTTATTACTCAGTGTCAGTAAAATCTGGTAGGCACTGTGGCAAGTCTTCATATCGATCCTGATAGCGCCTGACAGCTGATTTGATATCAAAGGGTTATCTTTAGCTAAGAGCAGAAATACAGCATAGCCAAGGCGAGGTGTCGAGATAATATCGGGATGCAGGCTATTTGGGCAAAACAAAAGGAGCCGATTGATGCGGCTCCTTCTAGCGTTCTCTGTGCTATTTATTCAAAGCATTCGGGTGCGTCAGCCATGATTTGTTTTGCTCGTTGTTGCAAGAACACCTCAATTGCTGACATTCCGTTACCCATTGCGGTATGAATGTCATCTGGGTCATTTGGGTTAAGACCGTTATTTTGTTCAAAGCTATTTAACATACCGTCGTTATCGCTGTCTTGTGATGCCGTATCACGCGACGTTGAACGACTTGATAAAACAGGCTCATTATTACTGTACTCACCCGCTCGGTTGATCACATCGTCGATAGCGGCAAGATCGGTTGCGTCACGAGGAAATGCGCCAGCACAACGCAGTACTTTTTCATACGCCATATCCGCGCTATGGGTGGTAATTGGCTCGTAACCCGGCAGATTAGTAAAGTCGATAGGCTGCTGGTTGTTAAACATATCTTCGGTTACCACACCTTTTTTATAAAAGTAGTAATCCGTTAGTTCGACAAATGGGTTAGCAAACGAACCGGTATACGGCTTATTTGGATCATCCACATAATTATCAAACGAATAGTAAGACAGTTGTGGATTTGAGTTTTCAGGATCTAACCACAGGGGTAGCAAGGTCTCACTAGGGCCATCGATGTAATAGTTACCGATGATATTGAAGTCACCATCTGCTGGGTTGTGGTGTACTGTGGCCTCTCGACTGTTGTAAATCACGTTGTTGCGAATATCAGCGGGTCCATAAGCGATGGCCGGAGCACGTCGTCTATTGTGGGCAAATAGGTTATGGTGTACTGAAATTGCGCCACCGTCAGGCCCATTGATCATACCGTAATTGTGACCAAGTCCTTTAGGGTGAAGACTGGTATAGCGCGGAAAGCTGATAATAGACCACTGCACGGTAATGTTTTTTGCCCCGGTGTAAAAATCAATATTCTCATCAATTGCATGCGAGGTACTTACGTGATCAAGGATGATGTGGTTGTTCGAGGTAAATTGAATGGCATCGTGCTGTGATGGCGACTTTCGACCAATAGGAGGACGCACTCTAATGTGTTGGACGATGATGTTGCCAAAGCTGTTATTCGGGTCGGCAATATAGCGGGTGTACAAGTGACCATGAATAGTCACCCCTTCATTACCAGGTGCCGTTTGCCCTGCAATGGTTAAATCGCCGTGACTAATGGTAATATCACCATCAATAACACCAGATACATCGAAAACGACAATACGCGCACCAGGCTGATCAACGGCATATTGCAAGCTACCTGGGCCACTGGCGTTTAAGTTGGTCACTTTAATGACTTGGCCACCTGCGCCACCTGTTGTGTTACCTACAAACCCTTGAAAGCTTGAATCGGTAATCTCAACAGGCTGCTCACTCTTCGTGGTTGATTTAAACGTTGCACTGATATCGCCAATAGACAAGGTTGCCGTAACGGCAGTATTGAATTCGCTTGAATTTAATACCCGCACGGTTACCTTATCGTTATTGTTCACGGTGCTCTGTGTGGCTGAGTACGCACCGTCATTAACGCTGTACTGACCACCGGTGATGCTTATAGGTGTGGCGCTGTTAATACCGGTAACGGTAATGCTATTTGATGTGGTTTGCGATGATGGTGTTTGTTCAGTGGCATTGATAAAGCTAAACGCATCTGGCGTTGTATCGACAACGCTTTGTTGTGGATTTGATCGCGTTGTTACTTTAAATGTTGCTTTGGTACCACCAATAGCGACCGATGCTGATGTGGTCTGCTCATAATCGTTTGCGCTTAATACGCGTACCACTAACGTATCGCCGTTACTGATAAAGTCACTTTTATTAGTAAAGGCTGCGCCATTAACGGCGTATTCACCATTGCTAATACTGAGTTTGGCTTTTGACTTAACACCCGATATAACCACAGGATTTGATGATACCAGCGTATTAAGAGGTTGCTCGTACTGCGCTGTAAATGAAAAAGCGTCAACTTTTCGCGCGAGATTATCTTCGCTTGTTGGTTCGTCGCTGGAACACGCCGTGACGGCTAACACCAGCAACAACGACGACAGTGTCGAGCGTATAATTTTTGTAAACATAAACTACCTTATCAAAACTTTATTCAATTGGCTTAATTTATAAAACTTCGGGCTAGATTAGTGGGCTAATAACCGTTGATAGGGCGCGTGTCGTTGTCATCGACCGCAAATAATTTCAACACCAGAACCCCTCTAACGCAGCCTCTGAAATTCGCCTTCATCGCGAGGCTATTAAGCTTTTTGGACAAAAAGTATCTCTTATTTCAACCGCCCAGTTTGTAACAAATTGAAACACCTCGGCTCAGCGTCTATTCATGGTTCGTTGTCACTGAATGCAGCTACACAGCACCATTAATGTGTATGTGGATGATATGTAAAGGGTATCTATTTTTAAGTGGGAAGGAAGTTACTAGGCGATAAAGCGTTTAAAAAAACACTCCATTCGTTATCAGTAGGTTTATTCGGTAGTAGCCCTGTTATCGCACTGTTACTCTAGATACAGATGCAGTTAGCACTGCGATTGGGGTAATAGGCGACGCAACGAAACCATGTGCTGAGTTGGTTGCGCCGTGCTCGAATTGGGTTTTATTGTTCTTTTAATTTGGCATCGCGCTCAACGTTGGCTTGCATAAAGTCGCTCCAAGCCGTTTGCGATCGACGCGTTGCCTCGGCTTTATTTTCCGCTGCGGCTAAAACATCAGCCTCAAGCTTAGCCAAGGTTTTTTCTTGTGCCTCGGTTAATTGGCTGTCAACATCTTGATTGCACTCAGCTTTAAATGCCATTAATGCGTCAAGCGCATCGCGTTGAGCTTGTGCCGCTTCCGTTGCTTTGTCTCTGCTGGTTTCAAAGCGTTTTAACGCAATGCCCTCGTCTGACCAAGGTGATATATCGGGTAATTCTTCGATATTTATTACCGGATCCTGGTATTCCGGGTGGTGCATTAAATCAATGCGCGCAGCGCTGACAGCAGACCAGGCGAGCATAACGGCAATCAACAGTAACGGCAAACCGCCGACGATGGCGGCAGTTTGTAGGGTGTTTAGGCCACCTAAGAACAACAGTGTTGCCGGCATAAAAGACAAGGCGAACGCCCAAAATAGGCGGTTCCAACGCATTGGCTCTTCACCGATATCAGATTGAACAACAGAAGCGAGAATATACGATATTGAGTCAAAGGTGGTTGCGGTAAAGACAATAGCAAGTAACGTAAAGACCGCTATCACTAAGGTCGATAACGGCAGCGTTTCAAGCATGGCAAAAATGGCGGCAGTGGGACCTTGCTCGTTGAGTATACCAACCATATCCAGATCACCAGAGAGTTGTAAGTAAAGACCGTAATTACCAAACACCATAAAAAACACAAAACAGCCCATCGAGCCAAAAAATATCGAGCCGACAATCATCTGTTTAATAGTTCTACCCCGGGATATACGGGCGATAAACAAGCCCATGCTAGGCGCAAATACTAACCACCACGCCCAATAAAATATGGTCCAATCTTGCGGAAAGTGGGTGTTGTTAAATTGCGCTAATCCGCCAAATGGTTCGGTCCATGTCGCCATCGAAAAAAAGTTAGTGAGCATTCGACCAAATGCGTCTAGCCCTGTTTCAAACATAAACACCGTTGGACCGACAATAAAAATAAACGCCAGTAACGCCAAGGCTCCCCAAAAGTTGAAATTAGATAACAGCTTGATACCTTTGGATAGCCCCGCATAGGCAGAATAAGCAAACAGGGCGGTACACACCAGCAGCACACCAATTTGCACACCGATAGTTTTCGGCGCACCGGTGAGGTTACTCAACCCTTCAGTAATTAATGGCGCCGCCAAACCCAGTGTCGTAGCCCCACCGCCAAGCAAGCCAAATATAAACAGTACGTCAATCAGTTTACCCAACGTTGAGTTGGCTCTGCTTTCACCTATAACTGGCATTAAAGCGGTTGATATTTTCAGTACCGGATTTTTGCGCACATAAAAAAAGTAAGAAATGGGAATCGCTGGAATTAAATATATCGACCAAGCGATAAACCCCCAGTGAAATATGCCATAGGTTGCAGCCCAGCGCACCGCCTCATCGCTAGCCGGTTCTACCTGAAATGGCGGATTTTGATAATAGTAAACCCACTCTAATGGCGCCCAGTATAAAATACTGGCGCCAATACCACCGCAAAATAACATGGCTGCCCAGCTACCAGTTGCAAACTCAGGGCGTTCACCGACCTCGCCTAAGTGAATGTTGCCAATATCACTAAAAATAACGTAGAGCATAAATAACACCGACGCCAAGCCCAATAAAAGGTAGAGACCACCGAGTTGGTCTGTCATAAATGATCTGGCATGAGCCACCCACAATGCCCCTTGAGTTGGCCAAATAATCAGTGGAATGGTGACGATGAGCAGTAGACCTATTGCAGACAAAAACGTAAAGCGATCAATCCGTTCTAAGTGTGGAAGTGGCATAGCCTATGACTCCTTAGCGGTGTGTTTATCTACCCGTTTGTGATTTCAGCATGCCTTAAGCCTAGTTTATAAATAGCGGTTTTGGTAAGAGCACCTCGTGACCTAATTGAGCTCTAGCATGCAAAGAGCACCAATCATGGGTTTTTAGATATTAGTGGCAGGTAGTTAAAAGCCACTATAGTTAATGGAGGCGATAGCCAGCACCGTGGTATCGCGCGTTCGACAAATTGTCGTTAATAGTTTGTCGCTAATTGTCTTCAGTCAAAATTCTCGGTTGACCCGTGAGTACAAGTCTTTTGTCTGTTAGTTGCACGTACCTGCAGATATAGTGAAGGGGAAATAATGAACCTTAGTTACTTACAAAACAGCGAACCTGATCGATTTGAATTGAATAACACGCATCCATCGATGAAAGCGGTCGTGACCACTGGCAACGGTGGCTACGATAAGTTGCAGTACGCTGACGTACCGATCCCCGCGCCAAGAGCCAACGAGGTGCTAATCAAAGTGCTCGCAGCAGGTGTGAATAATACCGAAATTAATACGCGCTTGGGCTGGTATTCATCGTCAGTAAAAAACAGCACTAAAGACGTTTCAACAGTGCCGAAAAATAGTGTTGTAGAAGATGGCGGTTGGAATGACAAAACCCCATTTCCGTTAATTCAAGGCACTGACTGTTGCGGTCAAGTTGTCGCTTATGGCGAAGGGGCACAGAGCCCAGATATCGGTCAACGGGTGTTAGTGCGATCGTGTATGCGCGTATCAGGTTTTGAGTCACTTGATAATATCTGGATGGCATCTGATTTTGATGGTGCCTTCGCGCAATATGTCACCGTGCCAGCAAGTGAAGTCTTTGCGGTTCGAAGCGATTGGACCGATGCCGAACTGGCAACGATTCCGTGCTCCTATGGCACCGCCGAAAATATGGTGCACAGAGCCAAGGTGTCGGCTGAAGATGTGGTGCTGGTGACAGGGGCTTCCGGTGGCGTTGGCTCGGCTTTAATACAACTGATAAAGAGGCGAGGTGCTCGGGTTATCGCTGTTGTAGGCAAAGAAAAATGTAGCGCGGTGCAGCACTTGGGAGCCGACGTTGTCTTCACTCGAGGCACCAATCTCCTCAGTGAGCTCGGTGAGTCTGCCGTTACTGTTATTATCGACAATGTTGCTGGCGCTGACTTTGAACAGCAACTCAAATTATTGGTACGCGGTGGGCGCTACGTATCATCAGGAGCCATAGCTGGCCCCATTGTGACCTTTGACATGCGAGACTTCTACTTGAAGGATTTAACCTTGATAGGTTGTACTGTTTGGGATGAGCCGGTGTTTACTAACCTGATCAGCTACATTGAAAATCAGCAAATTAAACCGCTACTAGCAAAAACGTACCCACTAAAAGATATAGAATTAGCCCAACGGGAGTTCATGCAAAAAAAACACGTTGGTAATTTTGTGCTGATCCCCCCGAGCGCGATAGACCTTGAGAGCTGAACATCGTTGCTGTTCTGATCACATAACAGGGTAGTCGCAACAAAAGCCGTAGCGCAGCAAGCGGCTTGGCGAAAGCCGATGCGCGCTTCACGCGGTTAGATTTTACTCACTCTAAGTCACCATTAGCACCATCACTGGTTACTTTATCTGGCTTTGCAGGTATTGCCCAAGTGTCGCGTGATGCATCAGTGTTGACAGCGGTAAAATGAGCTCTTTAGGCCCCCAAGCAAAAACAGGTACCGGTGTATGAGTATGGGTACCAGTTCCCCACACCGTATTTTGTTCAGTCGATTGCGCCTTACCCAGTAAGTGCACGTTGTAGTGTTGTGAGTATATGCGGTCTAACTGATCGCCATTTGTGGTATCGGGGCGGCGCGCTAAAATACGCTCTGCTTGCTCTGAGGTGATCGGAAATTGAGTGTATTGATTTACTAGCGAAGCAAGCGTCGACGCCGTTTGTGAGGCTTGGTCGAGTTTTTTAAACTCGGCAAATATATTGTCGTAACTTTTTTGTTGGTTATAGAGCTTGGTTAAAATATCAAGCGATGCAAAGTTTTTCTTCGGTGCATAATCTCTGTTGGCAAACGCTTTGCCGCTGCGAGCTTCAGGGCTCGGTACGTTGTGTGATGAATAACTAAAGCCAAAACCACCGGTTTCGTGGTCGGCGGTAACCACAACCAGCGTGTCAGTTCGCTGTTTAGCCCATTCGTATACTAGCTTTATGGTCTCGTCAAACTTGATTAGCTCATGCAACATAGTGCCGGCATCATTACTGTGTCCAGCCCAGTCAATTTGGCCACCCTCGACCATTAAGAAGAAACCTTTGTCTGTTTTCGATAAAACATCTAACGCTTTATTGGTCATTTCTGCTAGCGACGGTTGTTGTCGCTGTTCGTCGTGCTTGCGCTGGCTGTAAGTTATGCCATCCATCATCGCCGAATTGGCAAATAAGCCCAGTAACTTGTCGCCTGAAGCCTGCTCGAGCATGTGGCGGTTAAAGGCCAGTTGATATCCTTGCTGTTGCGCTTGCAACAAGAGATCTTTGTCATCGGTGCGCTTAGATTTTATCTCAAAGCTGTGTTGCGTTAGCTCGCTGAACGAGCGATGAATTTGCTGGTTGTTGTTCACGGACTGAGGAATAAAATGGCGTAAACCACCGGCCAACATCACATCAGGGGCGATGTTAATCATATCTTCAGCAATACTGTTTTCCAGTGAGCGATGTGCTTGATGTGCGGCAAATGCCGCCGGCGTAGCATGGGTCAAGCGCGTATCCGACACTAACCCCGTTGCTTTGCCTAGGCGTTGAGCTTTTTCTAAAATGGTTTCGATATAATTTCCATTAGCATCAATACCAATCACTTCTGATGCGGTCATTATTCCACCCGCTAACATCGTGGCTGAGCAAGCTGAGTCAACAACAATGGCTTCCTTGGGGTTGGTAAGCGACATGCCGATAACACCGTTGTCGGCGAGGGTTTTTAATGCCGTTGGTTGATTTTGGTAAATGGACTGTTCACTAAAGCGGGCATAGGTTTCCAGTAAACTCACTTGTTGTGGTCCCATACCGTCACCAATAAGCAAAATCACATTTTTAATATTTTGCGAAAAAGCGTTAAACGATATGGATGTGGTGAGGGCGCTGGCTAACAGTAACAGGGATATGCGTTTCATTATTGTTTTATGGTTTGAACGAGTAATATTGCGCTCGATTGTACCAGTGATTGATGATGCTTTCACCCTCTTGAGTTTAACCATGCCAGTTGTATTCTCAGTGTTGTCTAGGTTAATGCATTGATGTTGATTGTCGTTTTTAAGCGGGCTTACTGGCCTGCCTTTGTTGACGAATAAGAGCGGGTTTTGGTGGCTCCAGTGAACGGGCTCTAACGGTTTTGTCGTCGCTGTTACAACCGTAGGTAAGACCTTGTGATAATTGTGTTTTAGTTTGATTTGTAATGGAAATGCAAATCTTGCTTTGTTACAGTGTGGGACTAATTAGAAACGTCGTCATATTGTTTACTTTGATGCACCTACGGTGCTGCAAATTAGCTCAAACGTCACGTAATGGATTGAACTAGCTTGGTAAATTTTGCCTCTGTCAGCTCAGTCGTTGGAGCGTTTTTGTTATCGGGTGCGAATGTTTATTGTTAGCGGACGACAAGGTGCAGTAAATTTTTTCAGGGAATTTTTATGTATATTAAGCAATGTGAATGCGCGGGAGATGCGGTTAGCATCACTTTTGCCGATAATCAAACCCAACAATTTAGCTTGTTTTGGCTACGCGATCACAGTACCGATAAAACCAGTCTCAATCCAAGTACCATGCAGCGCGATGTCGATACATTCTCGCTACCACCGTCGACTGCTGCCACTCGAGTATCAGCAAGCGACGACGGTGCAGTTTTGCGTATTCTTTGGACTGATGATGACATTGTCAGTGAATACCGCGCTGACTTTCTGTACCAAATGGCGGTAACGCCTGCGTCTAAGCCGGCGTATCGATTATGGGCTAGCGAATTACAAAACGATGTGCCCGATTTTGATTACCAACAAGTTGTTGATAGCGAAGCGTCTTTTCTCGCCGTTTTAGAAGCCATAGAAGCGTATGGCGTGGTGACGTTTTCAGGCATGCCTTCGGACATGCAAGCGACAAAAAAATTACTAGAGCAAGTCGGTTATATTCGCGAAACGGTTTTCGGCGGGTTATGGGATTTTTCTAACAATCAAGCTCATAGTGACAGCGCATATACAAGTGTTGGCATTGGCTTACACACCGATGGAACTTATACCATTGACCCTCCGGGGTTACAGTTATTGCACTGTTTGGCTTTTGATGGTGAGGGCGGTTTTAATCAGTTTGCTGACGGCTTTAAAATAGCACAAGTGATAAAAGATGAAGATCCGAGTGCGTACCAAACATTAACCCAAGTGAAAGTTCCGGCTCATTATATTGAGCCAGGCATCCAGTTGCGCGGTCAGCACCCTGTGATCACCGAAAATAGCGCCGGCGATTTTGAGCAAATTTGTTTCAATAATTACGACCGAAGTCCATTTATGTTGAGCGACGAACAGCAAAAAGCGTTCTATCACGCCTATGGATTGTTTCAAAAATTACTCAACGATCCCGCTTTTCAAATTAACTTCCAATTACAACCCGGTCGAGCCGTATGGTTTGATAACTGGCGAGCATTACACGCTCGCACTGGATTTAGCGGCTTTAGACACTTAGCCGGTGGTTATACCAACCGCGAAGATTACATCAGCAAGTTACTTACTTTACGAGGTCAAACACCGTGGCACAACTAATCGATCTGCGCAGCGATACCGTTACCCAACCGTGTGCAAACATGCGTCGTTTGATGGCTCAAGCACCCACTGGCGATGATGTTTACGGCGAAGACCCTAGCGTTAATGCACTTGAAGCGTATGCCGCAGAGTTACTCAATAAAGAAGCTGCGATATTTTGCCCAACAGGTACACAAAGCAATTTGCTAGGCTTGCTATCGCATTGTGGACGAGGAGATGAGTACATTGTTGGCAGCGCCGCACACACCTACCTTTACGAAGGTGGCGGAGCGGCCGTTCTGGGCAGCATACAACCGCAAACTGTGGCCTTGGCCAACGATGCGACAATGGATTTGACCGAACTTGAAAATGCGATTAAACCGAAAGATGTACACTACGCGCGAACCAAGTTAATTTGCTTAGAGAACACCCATGGCGGACGCAGTTTACCACCCGGTTACACCGCGGCCGTTCGCGATATAGCCAATAACTACAATTTGCGCATGCACTTAGATGGGGCGCGTTTGTTTAACGCAGCGGTTGATACCAAGTGCAGTGCGGCACAGTTAGCTGCAGACTTTGACAGCGTGTCAATTTGCTTATCCAAGGGGTTGGGGGCACCAGTTGGATCACTGTTAGTCAGTTCAAAAACATTGATTGACGAAGCCCGTCATTGGCGAAAAATGCTCGGTGGTGGTATGCGTCAGTCTGGTATTTTAGCGGCGGCTGGTCATTACGCTCTAACGGAAAATGTTAAGCGCCTTGCCGATGACCATCAACGCGCAGAGCAGTTGGCCACTCGCCTTAGTCAAGTTGCCGGTGTAACGCTGCCGTTGACAAAGGCGTACACCAATATGCTTTACGTAAAGGTTGACCGCGACATGCGCGCGCGACTTGAGAGCAACGCTCAGGCTGCGAATATCGTATTACCTCAAGGCGAGTCGATGCGTTTGGTGACTCACTTAAATATTGACGATAAAGCGATAGATGCGATTGTTGAATTATTTCAACAGTGCGCTGAATAACTTAAACATTGTTAGAGTTATTGAGTGTTATTAACAAAGCACAGCCGGTACGCGGAATATTCTATGAACACCTATTCACACTTTTATATCAATGGACAATGGCAATTACCGGTAACAAATGGCAATCGCATTGAGGTAACCAACCCGGCAAATGGCAAATGCATCGCCATTACGGCCAGTGCCAGTGCCGATGATGTCGATCGCGCAGTGGCATCAGCCAAACAGGCGTTTGCCAGTTGGTCAACAACCTCGGCGGCACAGCGTCGGCATTTTATAAACGCCATAGCCGATGAAATGCAGCAACGTGCAGCGGAGCTCACCGCAGCCATTAGCGACAGTATGGGCTGCCCGTATAATTTAACTCGTAAAATGCAAGTTCAAGACAGTATTGACGCGTTTCGACAATTTGCCGATATGACCGATTATGTCGAACAAACAGAAGCGTTTCCAGGTGGCCAACACCATCGACATGCCATTGGTGTTTGTGTGTTGATAAATCCGTGGAACTACCCGCTATCACAGTTGGTCGGTAAACTCGGTCCCGCACTGGCAACGGGGTGCACCGTGGTTGTTAAGCCGTCTGAACAAACACCATTGCAAGATCTGATCATTGCCGAGATATGCGACAAAGTTGGCTTGCCTGCGGGGGTATTTAACTTACTTACCGGTTACGGTAGCCAAATAGGTACACACCTTTGTTCACATCCCGATGTTGATATGGTGTCGTTTACTGGCTCGACTGCCGCCGGCGTCAGCGTTGCCCAAGCCGCAGCGCCCTCGGTAAAACGAGTTTGCCAAGAGCTTGGTGGTAAATCGGCTTTGATCATTACCGATGATGCCGATCTTGAGCAGGCAGTCGCCTTTGGGGTTCATGACGTGATGACCAACAGTGGACAAACGTGCAGTGCGTTAACCCGTATGCTGGTGCCGATTAGCCACTACCAACAGGTGTTAGATATTGCTCGGGATATCGCTAATTCTTACACAGTCGGCGATCCGCGTAGTGAGCACACAACCATGGGGCCGCTGAGCTCGACCCAGCAACAACAGCGCGTCATCGATTACATTCAACGCGGCATCGATGAAGGCGCTCGGTTGATTGTGGGAGGCGTTGAGTTACCTAGCGAACTGCAACATGGTGCCTATGTTATGCCCACCATTTTTGCTGATGTCAGTAATGATATGACGATTGCTCAAGAAGAAATTTTTGGTCCTGTATTGTGTATCATTGGCTATCAGTCAACACAACAAGCGATTGAAATAGCCAATGACAGCGCATATGGGTTGGCGTCGGCGGTATATGCGGCGAACACCGCTGATGCACTAAATATCGGCAAGCAGTTGCGCGCCGGTCAGTGTTATCTGCAAGGGCATTACTTTAACACCTATGGTGCGTTTGGCGGTTTTAAGCAATCGGGTAATGGTCGAGAGTGGGGCGTTGAAGGGTTGCGCGAATATATTGAATTACAAGCGATATTTTGTCAGACAAGCGATATGGATAGGCCGTCATAGTTAACTGACATGCGGGCAGGGTAAGGCAAATATCGTTGACCTTACCCTGTCTGTCGAGCGTAATTAAGCACGCTAGACAGGGTACTCAATGAGGCGTTTTCGGGCTAGGATTTTATCCGTTTTAACGTCATTTTTAAAAAGCCAGAACCTTGCACTAAGGTATCGTTGTCGATAATTTCCCAAGCTTGTTCTTGGTCTTGACGAATCAGCACTAAATAACGCTTGGTGCCGGATTCGCGGACGATAATTTTATCATAGCTCTCTCGCTTGCCATTGGTGTCGACGAAATCGGCACCGATAACAATAACGGTATCAGAAGCGAACTGTTCGGCTAAGCTTCCCAAAATATCATCTTCTGATGCTGAGGCAATTTTATATTCCCCCTCAAACCCATGACCACCACACGCAACGAGGACTGCACTGGCTGCAGCAATAATTAAGGTGCGAATAAACTTCATAGTATTTCCTCAGTGTTTAAAGCAAATCAATATACAAGCGAGTTTAGCACGATTACGGCATCGGAATTTGACGGCAACAGACTTTCCAAGCGGTGTGCGCTACGTGTTCTCAGGCCGAGCTAAAACGCTTGGCTAGATTGTAACACTGTAGATTGAAAACGACACCCTTGTTTCTGTTGAGGGTATTTACGCCTCTTGAGCGGCGCTATCAAATGTTTTCATCACCAGGTGTAAGTCGTCACTACCGGAGAATATGTGATAGTGGTTATCACGTTGAGCGATACCCACTTCGGTGGGCAACAAGCACGGCTTCTTAAATTCAAACTTAACCCGTTGTTGGTGTATGTTTTCGCGGATCAATAACCAGTGCGCAAAATACATGCCGTGCATAATCGCACCGGGTAAACCAAATAGCTTAGCTAAGTGCTTACTGATGTGAATGGGATTGTAGTCGTAACTGACTTTTGCGTAAGCACGCGCGGTATCTGCGTTAACGCAAGTGTCAGTTGTGCCACTAAACGTTTGTTGGCCTTTTACTCTGCTGTCTGTGCTCGCAGATGTGAGTTTTTTTAACATGCAATTGGTGTTAATGAGGCACAAGTGGTGATCTTGAAAAAATTTAGATTCCAGCTGTACTAACTTGCCAAGCGGATGGCGGCGGTTTTGCTTTACTTTAATGTCCACGCTAAACGGTCGCTGATAATCGATGGGCGCGAACTGCTTAAACTCGGCACTCAGATGAATTAACCCCAGTGGTGCAAACGCAAAATGTTGGTGACTAAGTGTGTTCAACATGGCTTCAAAGCCGGCAATAAAGGCGTAGCTCGCCGGTAGCTGTTGGTCATCAGCTAAATCGTAAAACTGGCGAAAGGCATCTATTTTCTGCTGTTTAATTGGTGCAATATCATAGCTAACACTGAATTCATTGAAGAACTGACTTCGGCGTCTTTTGGTGAGCAACTTAAAGTAATGATACATGTTCAGTGTTTAGCCTTGATTGGTGCCTGTGGTGCGATCGACAAGGTTGAGTCGCATTGAGGCATATTGGTATCGCATAACTGCTTATAGTTTTATTGTATGTGAAAGCGCACAGATAGTCACAAATTATCTTAATCTCAACAAGTGAATTAACTCACTTGCATTGACAAGATTAACTTTATTATACTGTACACTCGTACAGTTGTTTTTTTTTGAGGTTGCGTTGTTGGGTAGCTACCATGCGTAAAATAATTCACATCGATATGGATTGCTTTTTTGCCGCCGTTGAGGCTCGTGATGATGAAAGCTTGCGAAATATTCCCATTGCAATTGCCGGTCGCAGTGAACGCAGTGTCGTTTCTACGTGCAATTATATCGCGCGCGAATACGGCGTGCGCTCCGCTATGTCGGTTAAGCGAGCTCTACAATTGTGCCCGCATTTAACCTTAGTTGCCTCTCGAATGTCTGTTTATCAACAGGTATCAGAGCAATTGCGCTCGATCTTTTATCGTTATACCGAGCTTGTCGAACCGCTGTCGTTAGACGAGGCGTATCTCGATGTCACCGATAGCCAACAATGTGGCGGTAGCGCAACCTTGATCGCCCAGCAAATTCGCAGAGATATCCAAAACGAGTTATCGTTGACCGCCTCTGCGGGCATTGCGACAAACAAGTTTTTAGCCAAAATTGCCTCGGATGAAAACAAACCCAACGGTCAGTATGTTATCGCGCCAGCAGACGTAAGCCAATTTGTTGAGCAGCTTCCATTGGCAAAAATTCCCGGTGTCGGCCCAAAAACGTTAACCAAGCTACAGCGTCATGGCCTGCAGACCTGCGCTGACGTTCGGGCGTGTGAAGTGAAACAGCTAACCCGCTTATTTGGCAAGTTTGGTATGAGCTTGTATCAGCGGGCGCATGGCATAGATGAGTCGCCTGTACAACCATCGAGAGAGCGCAAGTCTCTGGCCCTAGAAACTACATTAATGGATGACATCAGTGGCTTGAGCGAGTGTTTAAGCGCCGTTAATCAGCTCATACCTAAATTTGAACAGCGGCTGTCAAGGGTGACGCACAGACAAATAAAATCTCAGGGAGTTAAAGTAAAGTTTAATGATTTCAGTCAAACGACTGTGGAAAACACCACTCATGTCTTAGATAAAGCGATGCTCGCTGAGCAACTTGAACGGGCATTGGCACGAGGATCGGGAAAAAAGGTGCGGTTGTTGGGGTTACATGTGATGTTCAAGTCTGTTGATAGAGCAACCGACACCAAACCACAGCTGAGTTTAGACTTAAGCTAATCACTTGCTTTGCAAACCTTGTACAATAGCCACCTTGCGCAGACTTGTCCCTTAAGTTGAAGCTACCATCGTTTTAGTCAGCGTTAAAATATCCGACAGACTTTGATCTTTTTGTAACAACCCGTCATATTTAATGATTCATATTATAGGGGAGTAAGTTAATGAAAAAACTATCATTAATAGCATTGTGCTGTTCGTTGCTTAGCGTCAGTGCACACAGTGCCACCGATTTTGACCAAGTTGAAATTAGCACCAACAAAGTGGCTGACAATGTTTATATGTTACAGGGCATGGGCGGTAATATTGGCCTGCTGGCAACCGACGATGGCTTTGTTCTCGTTGATGACCAATTCGCGCCACTGGCCGATAAGATTGAAGCGGCGATGAAAGACATTAAAGACGTGCCAATAAAGTATGTGGTCAACACTCACTATCACGGTGATCACACCGGAGCAAACGCTCATTTTGGTAAATCAGCACCGATATTTGCTCACCACAATGTGCGCAAACGCGTCGCTGCCAATGATAAGCAAAGTGCAGCGGATTTACCCGTGGTTACTTACAATGATGGGGTAACTATTTATATCGGTGACGAGCAGGTTAGTTTATCGCATTTACCTAAGGGCCATACCGATGGCGATTCGGTTGTTTACTTCAAGCAAGCGAATGTATTGCACATGGGCGACTTGTTCTTTCAAGGGCGATTCCCGTTTATCGATTTAAACGGGGGAGGCAGTGTTAAAGGCTACCTCGCCAATATTAAGTCTATTATTAATACCTATCCCGATGATGTGGTGATCATTCCTGGCCACGGTGAATTGAGTAACAAGCAGGGCGTTCAACAAGTCATTGAGATGATAGAGTATTCGATCGCGTCGGTAGATGCGGCGTTAAAGTCGGGGAAAAGCAAGGATGAGATCATTGCCAGTGGACTAGGCGAGAAGTACAAAGCGTGGAGTTGGCAATTTATTGATGAAGAGCGTTGGCTCAATACCATTCTTGCCGAGTTGGCGCCATAGCCCAGTGAGACAAAACCCTGAGACTCTCGAGTACAGATAGCAAAAGCGCGACATTAGGTGTCGCGCTTTTTTATTGTTGGCAATGTTCTGGGTTATTTTAATCGACGATCAAAAAAGTTAACGATAGCGTGGTTTAAGTGCGTTTTAACTTTTTTACCGCGCATGCTGTGTTTACTGCCTGGGTAAGTCATTAGCTCAAACTGTTTGTTTTGATCTTGCATCGCCTTGATAAGCTTGGTGGTATTGGTAAACAACACGTTGTCGTCCGCCATACCGTGGTACAAGAATAAGGCACTGCGTTGATCGTCAAAATCAGCGACGTAATCAAAAACAGAGCTGGCTTGATAGCCTTGTGCATTGTCTTTCGGATGAGCTAAGTAGCGCTCAGTGTAATGGGTGTCGTATAACATCCAATCGGTAACAGGGGCGCCACTGACACCGGCTTTAAAGTAATCTGAGGCTTTAAATAACGCCATGAGTGTCATATAGCCACCGTAGCTGTGACCGTAAATGCCGATGCGTTGAGGGTCGACAAATGGCAAGCTATGCAAAAATTTAACACCGCTGATTTGATCGTCTAACTCAACCTTACCCAAGTGTTTGTGAATAGCAAATTCAAACGCTGTACCGCGATAGTTCGAACCGCGATTATCTAATTGAAATACCACATACCCCTGTTGCACTAAGTACTGGGTGAAGTCGATACCTTCCCATTTGTTGGTCACGCGTTGTGCATGCGGTCCGCCGTATACTTTAACAATGACTGGATACTTTTTGCCCGGTACCAAGTTGCTAGGTTGATACAGCTTGTAATACAAATCGGTAGTGCCGTCATTGGCCTTTATTGAGCCAAACTTAGGTTGTACTTTGTCTTTGAGGTAGGCAAATGCCGGGTGGCTGTTATCCAGTTTATTCTCTTGTAGGTAGGTTTTTATCTGACCATTGATATCGTGCACGCTCACTTGCGGCGGGGTATTGATATTGCTGAAGTGATCGATATAACTGCTGTTGTCTTTAGCAAAGGTCACGTTGTGGAAACCACCGCGCTTACTGATGCGAATCACGTGTTTTGGTGCTTTGCCATCAAGTGTGGTTTTGTACAGGTGTTTCTCTAGTGGCGTGTCTTCGCGCCCCGTGAAGTACACCAACCCTTGTTGTTCATCAACACTAAGCAGTTGATCAACCACCCATTCACCCTGGGTGAGTTGGGCCAGTTGTTTGCCTTGATAATCGTATAGGTAAAGGTGTTTAAAACCGTCCTTTTCAGAAGCCCAAATAAACGAATCTGTTTTGCTTAAAAAGTGTAAGTCGTGATTTAAGTTAATCCAATGCGCTGATTTTTCTTCGATTACCGTGCGCTTCGATTTAGATTTAACTCGCTGAAAAATAAGCTTTAGGTTTTGCTGAGCGCGATCTTGCCACTGATAAGCAATGTATTTTGAATCAGGCGTCCAGTTAACGCGAGCGATGTAAATATCTTGATTTTCACCTAGGCTGTAATCGCTTATCTTGCCATTGGCTAGCTCAACGCTGTGCAGAGAAACATGCACGTTATTACTGCCTGCGCTTGGGTAGCGTTGCTCGTAAAGTTTAATTTCGTCGGCGTAGATCTCATTTCTCAGTTCAACATTTACGGGTGTTTCATCGACTTTTAAAAAGGCAATATGCTTTTCGTCTGGCGACCACCAATAGCCAGTCATGCGATCCATTTCTTCTTGTGCTACGAATTCAGCCATGCCATTTTTTATTAGGCCGCGACCGTCTTTGGTTAACTTGTAAAGCTTGTTCTTATCAAGGTCAATGACTTGAATGTCTTGGTTTTTGATAAACGATACGTAGCGTCCTTTTGGCGAAAATTTGATGTCTGTTTCATACGATACGTCATCGGTCAAACGTCGAGACTGGCGTTTATCAAGGTCGTATAAATACAGGTCACCGGCAATAGGGAAGATAATGCGCTTGCCATCTGACGACAAAATGTATTCCATGATACCGGAACCATAAACGCGCATGCGCTCACGACGCGCTTTTTCTTCGTCGCTTAGCTCTTCTTTGCCAGTGTAAATGGAATCCGAGTCCACTAATAGTGAATGAGCGTCACTGGCGATATCGTATTGCCATAAGTCATAGCGGTTTGCATCACTGTCTTTGCCTTTCAAATAGGTGATGGTACTGCCATTAGGGCTGTATTTTAGTTGTTTAGTACCGGGGCCGTGTAATGATGGCGCTGAATAAATACGCTCGATAGTAAGTGAGTTACTGGTGTCATTTTCAGGCTCAGTGGCGGTGACATTCTGTTGCGCTGAAACGGAATAGGTACAAAGTGCAATGGTTGCTAGG
The DNA here is from genome assembly GCF_041379045.1 of Thalassotalea ponticola. NCBI lineage: Bacteria > Pseudomonadati > Pseudomonadota > Gammaproteobacteria > Alteromonadales > Colwelliaceae > Thalassotalea > Thalassotalea ponticola. The sequence goes on along the minus strand of NZ_CP166871.1, from coordinate 2,666,560 downwards.
ATGCCGCGCATAGCATTAGCAAGCTGACCTGTGTGAAATAATGCCAAGGTAAAACTCTCGTCTTGTTATCTAATGGCGAGTATTTTACCTTGTTCTACGGGTACTGTCGAAACCTGATTAGCCGATAATGACTAAAGATTAGCCGTGTACAGGTCATTGTAGCCTGAAGGTGTGCGACGTCCGTTGTATCCGTTGTGCGAGCCATCAAAACAAGCCATCACTATAGACAATGATAGATTTTGCTAAATAGCTTCGAGCGCTTCACTTAACTTGCTAACGGCAATGATTTCCATACCCTCAATGGGGTCTTTAGGCATGTTAGCTTTAGGCACAATCGCTTTGCGAAAGCCGTGTTTCGCCGCTTCATTAATGCGCTCTTGCCCCGATGGCACTGGGCGAATTTCACCCGACAAACCGATTTCACCAAACACCACTAAATCGTGTGGCAAAGCGCGGTCGCGAAAACTGGACACCAATGCCAAAATCAACGCCAAGTCGATACTGGTTTCTGTCACTTTTACCCCGCCTACCACATTAACAAACACGTCTTGGTCATTCATTTGCAAGCCACCGTGTCGATTTAACACCGCAAGTAACATGGATAAACGGTTTTGCTCAGCACCGACCACCACTCGGCGAGGATTAGCCAATGCTGAATAGTCGACTAATGCTTGGATTTCAACCAGAAGCGGTCGGGTGCCTTCCCACAATACCAAGACTACCGTACCGGGTGTTTGCTCGTCTTGTCGCGATAGGAAAATCGCTGATGGGTTTTTCACTTCTTTTAACCCCTGGCCTGTCATTGCAAACACGCCTAATTCGTTAACCGCACCAAAGCGGTTTTTATGACCTCGCAACGTGCGAAAACGAGAATCCGTACTGCCCTCAAGCATAATGGAGCAATCGATACAGTGTTCTAATATCTTAGGGCCGGCGAGCGAACCGTCTTTGGTGACATGGCCAACAATGAGCATTGCCACGTGATGTTGTTTGGCAAAACGCGTTAAAAATGCCGCCGACTCGCGCACTTGCGATACGCTGCCCGGCGCAGACTGGACATCGCTCATATGCATTACCTGAATGGAGTCAATAACCATTATCTTAGGCCGTTCTCTTTCGGCAATGTTACAAATGTTCTCCACCGATGTTTCCGATAGCATTTTTAATTTATCGGTTTCTAGACCTAGGCGATTGGCGCGCATCGCTACTTGTTGTAGGGATTCTTCACCGGTTACGTATAAAGCGCCCATGGATTTGGCCAGTTCACACATTGTTTGTAATAGCAACGTTGATTTACCGGCGCCGGGCTCGCCACCAATTAATATTGCACTGCCGGGAACGATACCACCACCCAAAACTCGGTCAAATTCAGTAAAACCCGAGCTAAAACGCGGTAAGTCAGTGAGATCAATGGCGTTGAGTACTTGTACTTTAGCCTCGGTTTGACCGGCAAATCCACTGAAGTTGCCACCGCGGCTGGGCGCTTTCGCTAAACGGATTTCACTAATGGTGTTCCATGATTTGCATTCGGTACATTGTCCCATCCATCGCGGGAAATCTGCGCCACAATCGTTGCAAACAAATGCAGTTTTTGTTTTTGCCATAATATTACTGGTTACGAGTTATGTATATATGTACAGTGTAATGTTGGGCTTGCACAATTACAACCCATTAACTAAACAGGCGACTCATTACGCGTTGCCTGTTGGAGTCTTTTCGACAGTTTATTTTAAGTAGTGCAGCAAGGTATCTAAACCACGGGTATTAATCGCGGCTGACGCTTGCTGTAAGACTACGGGCTTAGCCTTGTAGGCGACGCCAAAATGCGCAGCATTGAGCATTAATAGATCATTGGCACCATCTCCCATGGCAACTGTTTGCCTATCGTTAATGGCAAACTCAGTTGCCAGTCTGCGCAAGGTATCGGCTTTGGCTTGGGCATCGGTAATATTACCCAACACCTTACCGGTGAGTTTGTTATCAACGATTTCGAGCACGTTTGCTTGGGTAGCGTCGAGTTGTAATTGGTGTTTTAAAATGTCGGTAAAATAGGTAAAACCACCGGAAACAACCGCCACTTTCCACTGGTGTTGATGCAGGGTACTAACCAGTGTTTTCAGTCCTGGCATAAACGGCAGCTGCTCGCCAACACGCGCTAAAATGTCAGCCTCAGCACCACTGAGTTTACTCACTCGTTGGCGCAAACTTTGGGCAAAATCAAGTTCCCCTTGCATTGCCCTCTCAGTTACCTCACTGACCTCTTTACCGACCCCTGCCAAGTTGGCTATTTGATCAATACACTCGATATCTATGGCAGTAGAGTCCATATCCATTACCAACAAGCCTGGACGGGATAAACTCGGCGCGGCGTCAATTAACGCCAATTCGATTCCTTGTTCAATGGCAAATTCATTGAGCAGGGCCTTTTTATTGAGGACCTGATTGGCAATGGCAAAGCGCAAACTCGTTCGTCCAGCACGGTGATTAATCGCCGTTAAGGTGAGCTGTGTTTGCTCGATAATCACCAGCAGCTGTGTCAATTGTTGTATCGACGTGTCGCTAAATACAACTAACTCGGGCATTGCTTCGTCGTAATCAGCAATTGCATCGGTGGCGAACAGTTGTTGTTTAGCGTTGATGCAATAGCTTTGCGGTAAAGACAACTCAGGCGTGGTTGCTAATTGCTCTAGGCTGGCGCCTTGGTTAAGGTGCGAAGTGGACGTAATGGAAGAATTAGACATTTACGAGTAACTTGGTTGGGTCGATAAAAAGTAATTCTATAATCGCAAATAACCCTCTATAGTGTATAGAGCTTTGATAAAATAATTTTAAATTTTTGGCTGTGTACGATTAATGGATGTTTCCAAGCAAATAATTTACCCAAAAGTAACCCCTGTTTATGTCAAATTATTGCAAATTGGCGTCGCGGTTATTTTGTTTTTTATGATTTTAAATTTGTCGGTGATGAGTGTAGGCGATAGCGACCGCGCTTTAAAGCAGCACTTTGACACCGTTGCCAAGCAACAGTTAGCGCAAGCGATTAATAGCAGTAAAGTCATTCTTGATAGCGACCCAGGGCAGTTGCAGTCATTTGTCAATGCATTGGTGCAAAATGACTTTATTGAGCAAGCGATCATCTACGATAAGCGCGGTGATATCGTTGCCAGTTCGGCCAGTAATGCAGACCAACATTCGACCATAAATGAGCTGTTTGGCGTTACTGGCAATGATTCGTTCAAAGCGGATTCTTATGTCCCCTTCATCGATGAAATTAGAACGCCTGAATTGCGCGGTTATCTGCGCCTAAATATCGTTAAATCGACGGTGGTAGAGGGAATACAACAACAAGTCAGTCAACAGTTTGAATTGTATCGACTGATGTTATTAACTGCGCTCGTTACTGGCTTTTTACTGACGCGTGGACTCAGCCGGTTTTCTCGACACGGCATTCGTTTACCACAAAAAAGAGCAAGCTAAATTTCAGCTATAGGTATTTGACTGCTATGGTTTATATAGGTGCCAACTCAGACGAGGGTAACGTGTATAAACCATCTCCTATCATTTTAACCGACAACCCTACGCAGCTTAACGATGTCGATGTTGACTTGTCGTTCAGCGGCAGTAAAAAAGACTATGAAAAGCAGCAGAAAAAACTACAAAAGAAACTGTTTTTTATTCAACAGGCGTACTTTCATCAAGGGCGACGCGCGATTATTCTTTTTGAAGGGTGGGATGCATCGGGTAAGGGCGGTGCAATTCGCCGTGTCACTGAACGCTTAGACCCTCGCTCATTTCAAGTGCACCCCATAGCCGCACCGAGTAAAGAGGAACAGAGTAAGCATTATCTATATCGCTTTCAAACAAAGCTGCCCAGCGCTGGCAAAATTGCCATTTTTGACCGCTCCTACTACGGTCGGGTGATGGTCGAGCGCATAGAGCAATTTGCGACCGAGCGAGAATGGCAACGAGCCTACCAAGAAATTAACGAATTCGAACGACTGCTAACGGATGACGGTGCCCGCGTTGTTAAAATCTTTATGCACATTGACAAAGACGAGCAGCTCAAGCGCTTTGCCGAGCGATTAAACAATACTCACAAACGCTGGAAGTTAACCGAAGAGGACATTCGCAACCGCGAAAAGTGGTCTGATTACGAACGCGCTATTAACGACATGCTTCAGCTTACCTCAACTAACCACAGCAACTGGCACGTGATTGGCGCTAATCACAAGTGGCATGCGCGTCTATCGGTGTTGCAATACTTGGTTGACACCCTGTCTGCCGGTATTGACATCAGTGAACCGAAAATTGATCAAGACTTACTCAAATTGGCCAAGCAAAAGCTCGGTATTAGCCTTGAAGAAACGCATTGATATTGTCTTCGACTTGCTGCGCGATGTGTTGCTCACTTTCGCTGCGCAATTGACACAGTTCAGCAAATACTTTGGGCAAGTATTTGGGTGAATTATCCAGCCCCTGAAATCCGTTCAAGGGCATTGCCGGAGCATCTGTCTCTAGCGCGATAGCACTGAGCGGAATTTTGGCTATGGCCTCTCGTGTCTTAATTGCTCTTGGGTACGTTATCGTGCCGCCTACGCCTAAACGGTAGCCCAAATCTATATAGGCTTTGGCTTGTTGATAGTTTCCTGAAAACGCGTGAATAATGCCTCCGCGGGCAAGGTTAATACGCTTGAGCTCAGGAACAATAAGGTGGTGACTTTTTCGATGGTGGATGATCACCGGTAGGTCGAGTTTATTGGCAATCTCTAGCTGGGCGGTAAAGTACTTCGTTTGCGTTTCGATATCATCGATCACGCCATCAATGCCAATTTCGCCAATGGCGGCAATTGAGTGCTCGATGGCCAGTTCTTCAAGTAGCCACAAGTCTTGGTCGCTGGCTTTGTCAATCCACCAAGGATGTAATCCCAAACAGGGTATGACTTGCGGGAATTGTTTAGCAAGACTTAACACTCGAGGCCAGCGTTTAGAAGTAATACCGGGCACAATAAAGCGCTCAATACCCAAACTATGGCAATGCTGTATTAAGTCGTCGCGGATGCTGTCAAATTCTTGAAAATCTAAATGGCAATGGCTATCGGTAAACATAATTTATTGTTATTCAGTGGTTGCGATGATACTAAATCGCTTAGGCTCACCTGAGGATATCAATTACCGCACAAGGTGAACAGTGAGTGATGCGCGCACTTGGTTGTGTATTGTGCTATTCACTAGTCTGTACAAACGCCAATGAATAGCATTGATACTATAAAGCCCAGTATCTTCATGTATCGCAGTGCTTAGCTGTCGTTAGCACACCACCAAATCAGTGGTTACGCTGATTGTTTACCAGAGATACGTGGTGCAGCGCGTTATCGATTACTGCGTGTTGCGATTAACTTATGACGCGTCTTTTAACGCGGCGTATAATAGATCTTTTAGTACTGCTCTGTCGTGTTTTAGCTGATGCATTGACTCATCGTCAATAGGTGCTGCGTTTAGCTCTAACTCGCGAATTTCCTTGTCGAGCCTATCGTATTGCTTGGCTTTATCGGCAAATTGCTCATCGTTTTTGAGAAGGCTTTTGAGGGTATCAGTTAATTCGGGAAATTCATTTCTTAGCGAGTGGCTTTCACCTAACATGGCGGCTCCTTGTTGCTGGTCTTTTCAATATTAGCGGTTGCTCTTTATAACACTAGCACAAAATTTTCTCCCTGCTTATTTACCGAATATGGCGCGTAAATAGCTCGCAATTTTTGCCCATAAAAAAAGGTAAGTTACTCACAACTTACCTTTTTTGTCGGTGACGTAATTGTATTCCCAGTGTATTTACACAGGCTTACATGCGATCCATTACGTCGATACCGAGTAAATCTAAACCTTGCTTCAAAGTACGAGCAACAACATCACATAAACGCAGGCGTGACAATTTAACCGCGTCGTCAACGTCCTCTTTTAATATAGGGCAGGCCTCGTAAAAGCTCATGTACAAGCTCGCGAGTTCATACAAGTAGCTACACAATAAATTTGGCGTACAATCGGCAATGACTTGATCAAGCACTTCTTCAAATTGCAATAATTTGACCGCAAGAGCTTTTTCTTGTGGTGCGTCAATAAGCATGTTTTGCTCGATGCTTGTCGCGTTGATACCTGCTTTTTTGAACAAGCTTTGCACGCGAGTATAGGCGTATTGCAAATACGGTGCCGTAGCCCCCTCGAAGCTCAACATGGTTTTCCAGTTAAAGATATAATCCGAGGTACGGTTTTTAGATAAATCAGCAAACTTAACCGCGCCAATACCGACTTTGCGGGCAATATCCTTGCGCTCAGCTTCAGAAAAATCGGCAATTTTTTCTGCCATTAATTGTTCGGCACGGCTTATCGCTTCATCAAGTAGCTCTGCTAACTTGACGGTGCCACCACTGCGCGTTTTAAACGGCTTGCCATCGTCGCCCATCATCATACCAAACGGGCAGTGATCATAAGCGGTGGTCTCTGGTAAGAAGCCCGCTTTACGAGCAGTAATTTCTACTTGTTTAAAGTGCAGTGATTGACGCGCATCGGTGAAAATGATGATGCGATCAGCGCCAAGTTGGCCAGCGCGATAGCGACATGCGCTTAAGTCGGTGGTCGCGTATAGGTAACCGCCGCCTGATTTTTGTACGATAAATACCGAAGGTTCACCGGCTTTATTGGCCATCTCTTCAATAAAGACGACTTTGGCGCCTTGATCTTCTACCGCGATATTTTTAGCGACAAGTTCATCAATAACTTTCGGTAAGTCTTCATTGTAGGCACTTTCACCCATGATGTCGTTTCGGGTTAACGTGACGTTGAGCTTATCGTAAATCTCTTCTGAGTGATGAATTGAAATATCGATAAACTGTTGCCAAAGCGCAAGACAGTCGGCATCGCCACCTTGCAATTTTACCACGTAGTCGCGTGCTCGATCGGCAAAGCCGTCTTCGTTGTCAAAGCGAACTTTGGCTTCGCGATAGAAGTTTTCAAGATCGGCAAGTGCGGTTTCGGCAACCTCATTGCCAGCAAGCTTATCGCTAAGGTGAGCCAAAAGCATACCAAATTGCGTTCCCCAGTCACCCATGTGGTTTTGGCGGATAACATGTTCACCGCGAAACTCTAATGCACGCACAACCGCGTCGCCGATAATCGTTGAACGCAAGTGACCGACGTGCATTTCTTTGGCTAGGTTAGGTGCCGAGTAGTCAACGACCACTGTTTTAGGTTCAGTCGCTTGGCTCACGCTGAGCTTGTCATCACCGCTTGCCGCTTCTAATTGATTGGCTAACCACTGTTGGTCTAGATGAATGTTGATAAAGCCTGGACCCGCTAATTCAACCTGTTTGGCAATGCCGTCAAGTTGCAAGTTATCAACAACTTTTTGGGCCAACTCGCGAGGATTAGTTTTTAGTTTTTTCGCTGCGCCCATCACACCATTGGCTTGATAATCACCAAATTGCGCTCGTGCAGAGATACTTACCGCAGGGTTGGTATCTTCAGGCAAACCGGCAGCTATCATCGCTGCATGTACTTTTTCAGTTAATAAGTGACGAATGTTCATTGTTTCAAATTATCTCTTAATACGTGTAGATGACTAGCGTGTTAGTGTTCACGGGTTTTATTAAACTGAACTTCGGGATAACGCTCTTGAGTTAAGTTTAAATTAACCATAGTTGGTGCGATGTAGGTTAAGTTATCACCACCGTCTAGGGCTAAATTGTCGTATGCTTTCTTTTCAAATTGGGCCATGATCTTGGCATCATCACAACTTACCCAACGAGCAGTGGCAACTGAAATGGGCTCGTAAATCGCATCAACGTTGTATTCGGTCTTTAAGCGGTGAACAACAACTTCAAACTGCAACACACCAACGGCGCCAACAATCATGTCGTTATTCGCCAATGGTCTAAATACCTGCACCGCGCCTTCTTCGGATAATTGAATGAGGCCCTTTTGTAGCTGCTTGGCTTTTAACGGATCGCGCAATCGAATGCGACGGAACATTTCCGGAGCAAAGTTGGGAATACCACTGAACTTCATTTCTTCGCCTTCGGTAAACGTATCACCGATTTGGATTGAGCCGTGGTTGTGTAAGCCGATGATATCTCCGGCATAGGCTTCTTCAACGTTCGATCGATCACCGGCCATAAAGGTTACCGCGTCAGCAATGCGCACATCTTTACCGATGCGAACTTGACGCATTTTCATACCTTTTGTGTAACGGCCAGAGCAGATGCGCATAAAGGCTATGCGGTCACGGTGCTTAGGATCCATATTGGCTTGGATCTTAAATACAAAACCTGAGAATTTTTCTTCAGTTGCGCTAACTTCGCGGCTGTCGGTTTGGCGCGGCTGTGGCGGTGGGGCCCATTGGGTTAACCCATCGAGCATGTGATCAACACCAAAATTACCCAAAGCGGTACCAAAATACACTGGTGTTAATTCGCCAGCTAAAAACTCATCTAAGTTAAATTCGTGACAAGCGCCTTGTACAAGCTCCATTTCATCACGCAGTTCTTCGGCATAGCTACCAATTCTCTCGTCCAGTTCGGGGTTGTCAATGCCCTTAATTACGACTTTTTCTTGAATGGTGTGACCTTGGCCAGTTTTGTACAAGATGGTTTCGTCGGTTAGAAGGTTGTATACGCCTTTGAACTGTTTACCCATGCCAATAGGCCAAGTTACCGGCGAGCACTTTATTTTTAATACTTCTTCGACTTCATCCATGACCTCGATGGGATCGCGCACATCGCGGTCCATTTTGTTCATAAAGGTGATAATTGGCGTGTCGCGCAAACGGGTGACTTCCATTAATTTAATGGTGCGATCCTCAACACCTTTGGCGGTGTCGATAACCATTAAACACGAGTCAACCGCAGTTAACGTTCGGTACGTGTCCTCTGAGAAGTCTTCGTGACCAGGGGTGTCGAGTAGGTTGACCAAACAATCGGCATACGGGAATTGCATCACCGAGGTAGTAATTGAAATACCGCGGTCTTTTTCCATTTCCATCCAGTCTGACTTCGCATGCTGCCCTGATTTTTTACCTTTAACGGTACCAGCTGATTGAATGGCTTGACCGAATAAAAGTACTTTTTCGGTGATGGTGGTTTTACCCGCATCCGGATGCGATATGATCGCAAACGTTCGGCGTTTATTTACTTCCTGCTGTTGGACTGACATACGCTACTGTTTACCTAAATCTATATTAATCTATTAACCGCTTGCATCGACTATAGCCATTATTTTTGGGCATCGCTTAACAATAATAGCTAGTGGAAAAAAATATGCTGTTGCCGGTTAAAATTTATACGCTTATAAAGGCGCAACATTATACAGAAAACAATCGCTAAACACATTATTTTTACTGATAAAAGTTGCACTTTTATGCGCTTAGCAACAGCTCGTTATAGGCTGATGAAAATGGGTGGAGTGTTCGGTTAAAACGTTCGTTGCATAATTATGGCGTGTTCATGGCCATTGTCTGTGGGGTAGTAGTTATCGCGTTGTGCAATTTGTTTGAATTTGTGCTTCGCATATAACCGTTGAGCGTTTTGGTTACTGGCGCGAACCTCTAAGTGGATGAGTTTGATATCATGCTCGGCAGCGATGCTGATCAGATCTGACATCAGTAGGTGTCCTAAACCTTGCCCTTGAAAACGTGGGTGAACGCAAATTTCCATTAAGGTCATTTCATCGATCACTTTATCGACGATATAAAAGCCACAAACCGACTGCTCGTGCAACATCATACGCGATATGTAGCGACCGCCAATGCAGCTGGTGAGAATGTTTTTGCTCCAGGGGTAGTGGTTACTCGCTAACTCGATAGCGTAAACGCTATCCACATCGGCTAAGTTGAAGTCGACAATGCGGTAATCACTCATCACGTGGCCTCAGTTAGCGGTTACCTGGGGTAAGTAGTCGCACAAAGCGAACCACAGCTGACGTTTTAATGCTGGTGATGCCTGTAGTGCCGCCAGATTTGGGGTGGTTAACACACCGTCTCGGTAACTAATGTCTGCTTGTTGATCAAATCGCCAAGTCAAATTAGGTAAAGTGATGATGTCATCGCTTTGGGTCACTTGATCCGGGTTAACGCTTAACGCAAGCAATACATCATTAAACATCGGGTAATCGTCGACGCGTACAGCCTCGATGCGATTGGCCTTTGGTGGCACTGTCTGTGGTTGTTGTTTGGTATCCGCGCTTATGTCATTTGCTAATGCGCTGGTGTTAGGTGCCGTTGAATCGACGCTTGTTAGCGACTCGGCATTGTTGGCGTCGCTAAATACATCGGCTCGGCGCTGCCAAACGGTGATGCCCATGTGTTGAAGGTGTGTAAACTGTTTACGTGTTAACGTCATGTTTATATACGCTTTAGCGACTCGTTGTGTTAGTGAACAAAGGGTGACAGTTTGCTGTTGATGAGACTACTCGCTAGGTTAAACGGTACTTTCAACGGTACTTTCAACGTTACTTTACAAACTTATATCTATGATGACAGATTGTCGGTCATGACTCAATTGCGATGAGCAAATAGTCAACCTGACAGCTACTAACACAATTGGCTGGTTAACGCTTGCAAGTTTTTAATGAATAAAAATTAGTACGAGGTTTTAGTTAAGACTGTGAATATCGATAAATGATGAATGACAAAGAGATATAAGAGATATAGATGCTAAAGAAAGTGTATTAAGAGAAGAGGGAAAGTGGCAGGGGTGGAGAGACTCGAACTCCCAACCGTCGGTTTTGGAGACCGCCGTTCTACCAATTGGAACTACACCCCTGCAATGGCTGTGCATTATACCTATGCTTGATTGGCTGTAAAGCAAAAAATTAAAAAAAATTTCCGATTGCTTAAGGAATGACCGAATAGCCGATAAAAACATCGTTTTGGCAGTGTGTTCACCGCGTTTTACCCAACGACTGCGCTATGGTAGCACTGTTTTTGTATTCACAACGCGACATGATGTCTGTGCCGTTAAGGTCATTTACCAACCGACATGGCGACCGCTGGTATCTATTGTGTTGATAAATTTACAAGTGCGGCAACATTTAATTAACAAAGTGTGCTCGAGTGGTTGAAATTCCAACAGATGCTGATTAGTATAAAATTTCGCAAAATGAACTCAGTATAGTTGTTTTGGTAAAGGCATGGCTTTTAGGTCGTGACAGGGAATAAACCACAACGCCGATCCACCGAATCGCCATTTCAATGTCGGTGAATAATTTAAGCTCAGCAGTATCGGTATTAACCACTGCTTTTAACTGCGGACTGAGTTTACGGCAAGAGAAAGTATGTTGCTGATAATCAATCTATCCGGCTGAGAAAACAGCTGGGCTTGCGTTGAATGATCAATTGTGTAAAAGGGAGTTTGGGGATGAATATAATACACCGAGTAAAATCGTGGTTTAGTGTTAATCAATACCGCTGTAAAACAGATAAAGTGGATGTTGATCTGAATGTTAGTTACAGCCAAACCAAGGCTGGTGATATTTTTCATACGACTGATGATCGCCATGGTGCAACTGAACAATCAACGCCGCGCAAAGTAAGATAGTCTTGGCAATTGTCACAATCAATAAGTGATCATGATTGTTCACAACATTGATGGCTAGCTTATGCAGTTATAATGATAGGCCGTTAGTGTCGGTGTTGGCACTGGCCACTTGCTTTGATTTACAAACCACTGCCAGCAGTTCAATGATGTTGACACAAAATACAGCGGCCAACCTTTTACCGGTTTATCTCTGCCACTAATGTTAATGGCGCCAGGTTAATGGAGCCAGGTCAACGGCTCTAGCGCAGGCTTAGCGCCTCACTCATCTGTAGCCTAGAGTCACTAACAATTCACATACGACATACCACTTAAAACGTCACTTAGCTTGTTAAAGCTACGCCACTTGCGTTATCGCGATATTGTTTGACCTTATTTAGTCTTAGATAACAACGTAACCAATCCCCCAATGTGCGATAGTAAACGTCTTTATTTCAGTAAGTTATCTACATGATGAAACGTCACTTGGTATAATTTAGCGATAACTTGTCAATATCTAGTCTGAGCAGATAAGTGAATTCCCTTGCTTAATCGCCATGCCAGTTTTAAAATTAGCCGATTTTTTAATACGTTGGATATAAGGGTTGCGTTAATAATGATGCGAGTTTCAGACTTTTCATTTGATCTACCTGACGAGTTAATTGCTCGTTACCCACAAGCTGAGCGTTCAGCAAGTCGGTTGATGAGTGTTGATGGTAACAACGGGGAGATAGAACACCTCGTATTCAATCAGATTCTCGATAAGATCAACCCCGGTGATTTATTGGTGTTTAATAACACACGGGTGATCCCCGCTCGATTATTCGGCACCAAAGCCAGTGGCGGTAAAGTCGAAATTTTAATCGAGCGCCTACTGGAAGACAATCGCGTGTTGGCCCATATTCGCGCCTCGAAGTCACCAAAGCCCGGTACCGAACTGCTGTTAGAAGGCAAGGTTAAAGCGACCATGCTCGCCCGTCACGACGCGCTATTTGAATTGCAATTTAATACCGAAGCCAGTGTGCTAGACGTATTGGATGACATTGGTCATATGCCATTGCCGCCGTATATCGATCGCCCAGATGAAAACTCGGATAAAGAGCGCTATCAAACCGTTTATAACGAAAAGCCGGGTGCCGTTGCCGCACCAACGGCGGGACTGCACTTCGAGCAACAGCTACTCGATAAGTTAAAAGACAAAGGCGTAAACCTGGCCTTTATTACGTTGCACGTTGGCGCTGGAACATTTCAGCCGGTGCGCGTTGATAACATTGCTGATCACGTGATGCACGCCGAATACGTTGAGGTGAGCGACGAGGTCGTCGAGCAAATAAAAGCCACTAAAGCAGCGGGCAAACGAGTTATAGCGGTAGGCACCACGTCAGTGCGCTCGTTAGAAAGTGCAGCCAAGCACGCCAAAGCGAACAACCAACCGCTATCGGCGTTTTACGGTGATACTGACATTTTTATCACCCCAGGTTATCAATTTGAATTGATCGACGCATTGATTACTAACTTTCATTTATCCGAATCAACGTTATTGATGTTGGTCAGTGCGTTTTCGGGGTATGAGCACATGATGCACGCGTATAAGGTTGCCGTTGAGCAAAAATATCGCTTTTTCTCCTACGGCGATGCGATGTTCTTAACTCGCCAACAGCAAGTCGTAGATAGCCAGTAATAACTGCGTGGTGGCTCGTTAAGAAAAAGCGAAAATATAGTTAATACTTAGACTGTTTCTAAGTCTTTAACCCCCTCTAATGTTTGTGGCCTGTTTCGCTGCAACTAAGGATCTTAATATGAAATACGAACTGATCACCAAAGACGGCAAAGCGCGTCGCGGTCGATTGATTTTTGACCGTGGTGTTGTTGAAACGCCTGCATTCATGCCCGTTGGCACCTATGGTACCGTTAAGGGCATGACCACCGAAGAGGTGGCAGCAACAGGCGCGCATATCTTATTGGGCAATACTTTCCACTTAATGTTGCGCCCTGGCACCGATATTATTGAACAACACGGTGACTTACACGACTTTATGAATTGGGACAAACCGATTTTGACCGATTCAGGCGGTTTCCAAGTGTTTAGCTTAGGAGAAATGCGCAAAATTACTGAAAAAGGCGTTGAATTTCGCTCTCCCGTAAACGGCGAAAAAATCATGCTGACGCCTGAGCGCTCAATGCAAGTTCAACGCAGTTTGGGTTCTGATATTGTGATGATTTTTGACGAATGCACACCGTACCCTGCAACCCATCAAGAAGCCAAAGACTCGATGGAGTTATCGCTGCGTTGGGCTAAACGCTCAAAAAATGAACACCAAGGTAATCCCAATGCCTTATTTGGTATCGTTCAAGGAGGAATGTATGAAGACTTGCGAGAAATTTCAGCTGCTGGCTTGAAGGACATAGGTTTTGACGGTTATGCTATCGGCGGCTTGTCGGTGGGAGAGCCGAAAGAAGATATGATTCGCATCCTAGATCACACCCCTGACTTGATTCCAGAAAATAAGCCCCGATATCTAATGGGAGTAGGCAAGCCGGAAGATTTAGTTGAAGGTGTGCGCCGCGGTATCGATATGTTCGATTGCGTTATGCCAACGCGCAATGCGCGCAATGGTCACTTGTTTGTCACCGACGGTGTGGTTAAAATTCGCAACGCAAAAAACAAAACGGATACAGGACCTTTAGACCCAGAGTGTGATTGCTACACGTGTAAGAATTACTCTCGAGCCTATTTACATCACTTAGACAAGTGTAACGAAATACTTGGCTCACAGTTAAATACAATGCATAACTTGCGTTTTTATCAACGCGTGATGCAGGGCTTAAGAGATGCGATTGAAGCCGGTAATCTCGACGAGTTTGTTGCCGACTTTTACGCTCGACGCGGTATGGCAGTGCCACCACTCAAAGGCCAAGAAGAACAAGAATAGCCGGTATACTACAGGCACTAAAATTTTATTTAATTAACAGTTGTAAGAGGAATATATGGACTTTTTAATTAGCAAAGCGCACGCAGCAAGTGCACCGCAACAAGGCGGTGGTTTTGAAATGCTTATTATGTTGTTGATCTTTGGTGTAGTGTTTTACTTTATGATTTATCGCCCACAAGCGAAACGAGTAAAAGAGCACAAAAGCTTAATGGAAGCATTATCTAAAGGCGATGAAGTACTGACTCAAGGCGGTATTGTTGGCAAAATCACCAAAGTTTCAGCCGAAAAGGATTTCATCGTTGTTAGCGTTTCTGACTCTGTAGAGTTGACCGTACAAAAAGCAGCCGTTTCAGCCGTATTACCAAAAGGGACGATGAAGTCGCTATAAGGACTCGTAGTGTTAAATAAATATCCGTTATGGAAAAATGTAATGGTGGTGTTGCTCATCGCCATTGCCGCTTTGTATGCTTTGCCAAATTACTACGGTGAAGATCCAGCGGTTCAAGTATCGGGAACCAAAGGCGTACAGGCAAATGCTGGTACACTTGATACGGTTACCGAGCACTTACAAACACAAGGTATTAACTATTCCAGTATCGCCCTAAAAGACGGCCAAGTCTTGGTGCGCTTCGCTGACTATGAAGCACAACAACGCGCCAATGAATCGCTGGCCAATCACTTAGGTAGTGAATATTCTGTGGCACTGAACCTAACGCCGGCGACGCCTGATTGGTTAGCGGGACTAGGTGGTACACCGATGAAATTGGGTTTGGATTTGTCGGGCGGTGTTCACTTTTTAATGGAAGTGGATATGGCAACGGCAATGAGCCGTGCACAAGAGAGTATGGTCGGCGATTTTCGCACTCAGTTGCGCAATGAGAAAATCCGCTATCGCAGCGTTAAGGAATCTGGCGACGGAGTCGAAATTGTATTTCGCAACGTTGAAGATATCGACCGCGCAGAAGACGTGCTAAAGCGCACGTATGGTGACTATTTGTTTAACGACAACGAAGAGCGCATGTCGTTAAAGGTGACCATGAGTGATGCCAAACTAAAAGAGACTCGAGAGTACGCGCTACAGCAAAACATTACTATTATTCGCAACCGCGTAAATGAGCTAGGTGTTGCAGAGCCTCTAGTTCAGCGTCAAGGTGCAAAGCACATAGTAGTTGAGCTACCGGGTATTCAAGACACCGCACGTGCCAAAGAAATTTTGGGTGCAACCGCAACCTTACAATTTCATATGGTCGATCAAGACCACGACGTGATTGATGCGGTAAACGGTCGTGTACCGCCAGGCTCGTTTTTGGTTAATGACCAAGATGGACGCCCTCAGCTACTGAAAAAACGCATTATGTTGCGCGGTGAACACATAGTGAACGCCAAGTCGTCACTTGACCCTGAAACCAGCCAACCGCAAGTTAATATCGACCTTGATAACAAAGGCGGTAGTCTGTTTTCTAATGCGACCAAAGATAATATCGGTAAGCCTATGGCCACCGTCTTTATTGAAAGTAAAGCGGTTGGAACCAACCCTGATGGCAGTATCAAGTTTGAAAAAGAAATGGAAGTCATCAGTGTGGCGACCATTCAAGCGCGTCTTGGTAAGAGCTTTCGCATCACAGGTCAAGAATCGCCAGCTGCTGCGCACAACTTAGCACTATTGCTTCGCGCAGGTGCTTTGATTGCGCCTATTGCGATTGTTGAAGAGCGTACAGTAGGTCCTTCACTCGGTGCTGAAAACGTTGAATTAGGCATGCAAGCGATCATGTGGGGCTTTGTCTTAGTACTTGGCTTTATGATCATGTATTACAAGAAGTTTGGCTTGGTAGCTAACCTAGCGCTCGCTGCTAACTTGGTGTTAATCGTTGGCGTTATGTCACTTATCCCTGGCGCAACACTTACCTTGCCTGGTATGGCCGGTATTGTATTAACTGTTGGTATGGCGGTTGATGCCAATGTACTGATATTTGAACGTATTCGCGAAGAGTTAAGAGAAGGGCAGTCGGTACAACAGTCGATTCATCGCGGTTACGACAGTGCGTTCTCCACTATTTTTGATGCCAACATTACCACGTTAATCGCTGCCATTATTTTATTTGCAGTAGGTACCGGTCCGATCAAGGGCTTCGCGGTAACCCTGTCAATCGGTATTATTACCTCAATGTTTACCTCTATTGTTGGTACCCGTGCAGTGGTCAACGCAATTTGGGGTGGCAAACGTTTGAATAAATTATCGATTTAAGGCTGGAGTAAGAGTTATGCAATTTTTAAAACTAAACAATACCATAGCCTTTATGTCGGTACGCAAAATTACCTCGATAATTAGTATTATCTTGGTTATTGCGTCATTGGTGTCATTATCGGTTAACAAGCTAAACTGGGGACTGGATTTTACCGGTGGTACCCTTATTGAAGTTGGCTTTGAGCAAGATGCGGACCTTAAGCAGGTGCGCGCGGTATTAGCACAAGGTGGCTACGACGATGCGGTGGTACAACTGTTCGGTAGTGCTAAAGATGTGTTGATTCGCTTAGCTCATCGCGATGATGTAAAAGCGGAAATGCTAGGCAATGAAATTCTTAGCATGCTGACCGAGGGAACCAGTCAACAATTAGAAATGCGCCGTATTGAGTTTGTCGGTGCCGCAGTTGGTGAAGAGTTAACCGAGCAAGGTGGCTTGGCGATGCTAACAGCGCTGATCTGTATCCTGATTTACGTGGCATTTCGTTTTGAGTGGCGTTTTGCTTTGGGCTCTGTCACCGCGTTGGCGCACGACGTCATTCTAACCTTGGGTCTGTTTTCAGTACTTGGTTTAGAATTTGACTTAACGGTGTTGGCGGCGGTACTAGCGGTTATTGGTTACTCGCTTAACGATACCATCGTTGTCTCTGACCGCATTCGCGAGAACTTTCGCAAGTTGCGCAAAGGCACGCCAGAAGAGATCATTAATATCTCATTAACGCAGACGCTATCTCGTACCATGATCACCTCGTTAACCACGTTTTTGGTGTTACTCGCCTTATTCTTTAAAGGCGGTGCATTAATTCACGGTTTTGCCACGGCATTATTGTTCGGTATTATCATTGGTACCTATTCATCAATTTACGTGGCCTCAACAGTCGCCTTAGGCTTGGGTATATCGAAAGAAGACCTAATACCTGAAGTGGTTGAAAAAGAAGGTGAAGATCAAGAGCCGTTTCCATTGTAGGGAAACCCTCTTATTCGATAACAAAAACAGCGCTATAGGCGCTGTTTTTTTATACGTGTTACAGCACATAGCGTTGTGTTGATTAACCTGATGCCGATTGTGCCGTTGTAGTGCGTCGTCTATTGGCGGCGCTAAAATAGCCCAACTCGGGTGTGGCTTGTACGCACCCTTCAAGTACCTTGACCACCTCGCCGACGACAATTAGGCTTGGCGACTTAATCGCATGTTGTTTTACCGTAACTATGAGACTTTGTAGTTCACAGCGCCACACTGTTTGGCTACTTTGTGTGCCACGGTAAATAATCGCCACAGGCGTGTGTTTGTCTTTGCCGTGTTGTAACAGTTTAGACTGAATTAACTCGGCATTACCGATGCCCATATAAAACACCAAGGTTTGTTTATGGTTAACGTATGTTTGCCATGGCAGATCTAGTGGATGGTCGTGTTTTACATGGCCGGTGATAAAGCTGCAACTGTACGCGATGTCTCGGTGAGTAAGCGGGATCCCGGCGTAACTCGTGGCGCCACTTGCAGCTGTTATACCAGGCACGACGTGACAATTAATACCGCGGTTCAGTAAAAATTCAATTTCTTCGGAGCCGCGACCAAAAATAAAACTATCACCACCTTTTAAGCGCACCCCCCGAAGTCCTTGTTGTGCTTTTTCAAGCAGTGTTTGATTGATGTTATCTTGACTGACGCATTGCTTGTGTACGGCTTTGCCAACGTAGATGCGCTGACATCCCCGAGGGCTTAGGCTGATAATCTCACGACTGACCAAACGATCATAGACAATGACGTCAGCTTGCATCATAAAGCGCATGGCTTTAATGGTTAATAACTCAGCATCACCCGGACCGGCCCCGATCAAGGCAACGTCGCCGGGTAATAATTGATACTTGGCTTTGATATGGGCAAATTCTGTCATTTTATCTCAGTACTGGCGAACTAAAGTGGTTGTGTAACACGGTTGCGTTATTTCATTAATCGCGTAGTCTGTCATTAACTATATCGCCTCTTTTATAACCTAGAAGGACTTGTTTGTGCTTTTATATATCAGAAAGTTATTTTGGCTGTTAGCGTTTTGTCTGACTTCATTCGCCTCTTTTGCTCATAGTATGGACGCTGAAGCATCACTTGTTTTGCTTGACCAACGTCAGCGTGCACAACTGTCTGATGCCATATTGCAAAAGCGAGTTAAACAGTTACTCCCCAAGTTAATGCGCGATACTAATATTGATATGTGGATTGTTATGGGGAGGGAGTACAACGAAGATCCTATTTTGTCCACTATGCTACCCAGTGACTGGTTTAGCGCTCGTCGGCGAACGGTATTGGCGTTTATCGATCTGGGCAAACAGGACGGGGTAAAAAGCTACGTCATTGCCGATTACGATATGGGCGACGTATTTGAACGCGGCTGGGACAAATCCAAACACACATCACAGATGGCTGCTTTGAATGCGTTAATTGCCCAATACCAACCGCAGAGAATTGGCATTAACACATCGCAACATTTTGGTTTAGCCGATGGCTTGTCGGCAACCGATAAGCAGTTGCTAGTTAAATCGTTAGCGCCAGCAGTAGCTGAACGACTGGTATCCGCTGAGCCACTCGCGGTCGCTTGGTTAGAAACTCGGATTGATGAGGAAGTCGCGATTCTGCGTCAGTTGAGCAAGCTGACCAAGCGGGTTATTAAAACTGGCTTTTCTAACCAGGTTATCACTGCGGGAGAAACAACACTCGGTGATTTGGTGTGGTGGTTTCGACAACAAGCCAGCGAGTTGCACCTGACTACTTGGTTTCAGCCTGCTATCCGCTTGCAGCGCAAAAATTTGCCCACTAATATCAGTCAACAAGCAGATTTAGTGATCATGCCGGGTGACTTATTACACGTCGATTTTGGCTTGAGTTATTTAGGGATGCACAGTGATATCCAGCAACATGCCTACGTGTTGACTGAAAATGAGCAAACGGCACCTGAGTTTTTGCAACAGGCGCTTTTGCGGGCTAACCGATTACAGGATGTGCTAGTCGAACAGTTTGCATTAAATCGCACGGGCAATGACATATTAGCCCGTAGCCGAAAACAAGCATTGTCGGCCGGTTTACAACCGAAAATATACAGCCACCCCATTGGTTATCACGGTCATGGTGCGGGAATGAATATTGGCCGGTGGGATGCACAGCACGGGCTGGAAGGTATTGGTGAGCATCGACTGGTGCACAATAGCGCTTATGCCATTGAATTAAGCAATACCAGTTATGCGGCGCCTTGGCAAAAGCCAGTGGTTATTATGCTTGAGGAAAACGCTATTTTTACTGAACAAGGCGTTGATTACCTCGCAGCGAGACAAACCCAGTTAATATTAATAAAACCGCGCTTATAAGCCGAAAAATCTGGCACCAATGGCAACTCGCTTGCTGACTAACAGAACCCAGCACCAGCCGCACGGTGTGCCAGTTGGTGCCGATATCCGGGTTATTGAATGTCTCTGTAATGACAAGAGCGTCGTTTTTAATCACGCACTTTTATGGTGTCTAAATTACCCCAAGGCTCTAGTGCAATATCTTGGATTTGATCCCATAAAATAATCGGGAGTGGTTTGGGGTTTACATAGTCTTTGAATGTTGAATCTATAATGACGTCAGAGTCTTTGGCATCAAATACCAAGATATCGGCAAACATCACATTTTCATCGTATTTCAGTACATCGGCGACTTCGCCCCAATAGACTAAATCGTTAGCTTGCATCCACTGCTTCAACGGCCTAGTGGATAAAATGCTATCAGCTGTCGGATAGGCAATGTCGATTTGCACATTAATCGATTCAGCAACGTCAATTAGATTAACACGGATACTACCTTGTTCATTAACATCAAAT
The DNA here is from genome assembly GCF_041379045.1 of Thalassotalea ponticola. Lineage (NCBI taxonomy): Bacteria > Pseudomonadati > Pseudomonadota > Gammaproteobacteria > Alteromonadales > Colwelliaceae > Thalassotalea > Thalassotalea ponticola. The sequence continues at coordinate 2,645,978 of NZ_CP166871.1, read as the reverse complement.
TGAAACACTTCGGCAGGCGGTTCGATTAACTTCACCACATCACCAGGGTCGGTTAAATCAAGATCTGGTGAGTAACGCTCCATGGCAATAATAGGATCAAAGCCTGCGCTGCTGCTTTGTGCTTCAAGAATGAAAAAGCGGGGTTTTGGTGTCGGTTCGTCAAAATTGAGTATATAGGTAGACCACTCCGCTCGAAAGCCGGTTAAGTTTTGTCCTCTGGATTGATATACGTTGAGTGAAATGGCATAAACCGGTTGTTTTTGCTGTGGATAAAAGCGGATTTTCGCCAAGCTAAAGTGCTCGGGTAAAAATCGCTGTTCAAATGCTTTTACCTTATCAGCGGGTATTTCAAAGTTTACAAACAGTGTTTTCGGCTGTTCTTCTAAGCTAAAAAATAGTTTGGGTGGCTCGATACCTGCAAACAGTTGTAAGCTCTGATAAACATCAAGTAAGCCATAGTAAACCGTGGCGATATTTTGTGGCGGTAATACCTCAGGTTGGTTCGCTGCGGTTGAAAATAACACGCCAAATACTGATTGCGCAGGTTGACCACTCAGTGCCATTCCCAGTAACGAACTGAACAACTGTTTCGTTTGTTCACTGTTGGGGTTGGTTTGCTCGTTGACGGGCACGGTTTGAGGTTGTACCAAGTATTCTACCTGATCACTAAATAGCAATAATTCGGCGCCGGCTTCAATATAGTTTCCCCAAGCAAAGCTATTTTGCACGCTCAATTGTGTGGGCTTGATATTTAGCAACCGAGCACTGACCAAACTACCATCATAAAAATATCGACTGGCACTACCGCTCGGTGCGACAACCTGTTCACTGGCTTTGATAAATGCTTCAGACAAGGTGACATTGATACCTCCTTGCTTTTTATACTGACCACTTAGCGGTGTTGATTTTTTCGGCTGTAGTTTGTCGGCTTGCCATACCAAGGACCCACTTTCAGTGTGCATCTGACCTTGCCAATGCGAATCGTTAGACATTAGCGAAATGTCTGTTGCCGATGTCGCTGCAATTTCTACTAAGTCAGTACCCACTGTGGCTTTATAACTGGCAAATCGATACGTGGCGATGTTGTTATCGGGTAATCTGACAAAGGTCTTAAACTCCACTTTTAAACCTTGTTCGGCGCGACTGGTTTCAGCGATGTCTGCGATCAGGTAATACGATAGTTGCTGTTTGGGACCACTTGATGTGTCGGTATTGGCGTTGTTGTTAAAGCTGGTTAAAGCAGGCATCTGGGTAAGTTGTAGGTGTTGCGGTAAGTTGATGTATGCACTGAAGTCGTCTAAGTGATTGGCATTGATTTGCCATACCAATAAACCTCGTTGGGCAGCATTTAGAGCGAAAATAGGCGGTGTTTGACCTGTAATTGTAGCGTGTTGAAAAGCACCTGCTAGCTGACTACCACCAAACACATTATTGCGAATAGCGAGGTATTGCTGTTTTTCTTGCTCGGTTAAGGCGTGCACTTGGCAACCAATTAACGCTGCGAATACGAAGCTCAGCACGCGCACAACATGAGTCATACTTTGAACCACAATCTATCTCCTTTGAAATCAGCTAGAACTCGCTTAGGTGTAACCAAGTTGCTTGCTAACATTCTGGTTATTATCAGGTTTTTTAGTGTGAATATAAGTGTGAATCAGGAACTGATATATCGCCAGTAACACCGCCAATTAAATCTGAAGCACGCGGTTGTTAAAGCTGAAAATATCACTTTTTTGCATGTTTGCGTCGGTCGGTTTTATCCGGTAATTTGGAAGTGCAGCCAAGGGCTGTAACGAGCGAACAGCAGTCATAGAAAATCTAAAGTTTAAGAAGCAAGCGACGATAAATACTCTTCGGAACGAACTGGAAAGGTTTGTTTGTGAAGTATTTTCGGGACAATACGCTGAACATCCTGAGGTTAAAAATAAGCCTGTACTAGATAATCCCTTTCTCTTGGCTGAAATTAAGAAACGTTGCCCAGGTTTCGATATGAAAACATATGCAACAGAGTTCTCCATTGCTTACCGTAATAACCGATAGGCAACCGTGTTCGTCTAGGTATGTGATTTAAGCCTTTTTACTTAAGGACTGAATTTGGTTGATTGCCTAAGTAGGCTTAATCCGGTAATTTGGATAAGCAGCCAGGGGCTGTAATGAGCGATCTAGAAACATTCGTCAAATATCGGTTTATTGAATGACATGCCGTGTTATTCCTCAGGGGCTGCATTGATAATAGCGCTCCCCAAAAAACAACTTGGTCTGTTGAAGTAAACTAATATCTGTTAAAGTTCTAGCAAGCTAGATGTTGTATTTGTGCTAAGTTAATGGAAGAAAAAGATTTATTTGAAAAGTGGACTTTTAAGGCGCGTGAGGCTCTTTTAGTTCATGAAAGTGGTGAGTCCATTATTATGGAAGCTAAAATAGCTAAGCTTCTAATGTACTTTTTGGCTAACCCAAATAAAGTTATAACGAGAGATGAATTACTAGAGCATGTGTGGGATAAACGAATTGTCTCAGATTACACAATCAATTCCACAATATCTGAACTTAGAAAGCTGTTGAACATAGAAGGCAGCAAAGAAAGAAACAAATATATAAAAACTCATCCTAAAATTGGCTATTCATTTGTTGCGGCAATTAAAACCACTATTGAAAAGGAGCAATCTCAACCTCCAGTAGCCAAAGAGAATAAATTAACAGAAAAAATTATAGCCTTATCATTATTTTTCATTACTCTCTTGGTTTTTGTTTTTTTTGTGGGCAATTCTCACCCTGAGAACATTGAAATTACGGGCAAGAAGTTTCTTTCTTATAAAGATGGTCAAATATCTTATCCGAGCATTTCAAGTGATAAAAAATATATTAGTTATATCCGGATGCATGAAGGTTCTGGGCAGTTCCAACTTGTAATCAAAGATTTTAAAAGTACGGAAATACTCTATGAAAGCGATGTCGAAGAAAATATAACTTCTGTTGGTTTTGCGAAGGGTACCAAAGATATATTCATTCAAAAGCATGAGAGCGATAGTTGTGAACTATATAAAGTAGCTTACACACACGAAAACAAGTTTGAATTTAGAGAAACAGCACATTTAGTTAGTTGTGGGTCTAATATCATTACATCACCTATAAGTAACCTGAAAAATAAGATCTACTTTTCTGGGAAAGTAAATGAAGATATCGGAATTAATATCTATGAACTAGATATCAATACAGGTGAAATCGAATCAAAAACTGGTGATATCCATTCGACTGATTTTAATTATTTTCACCATTTGAATAAAGACGATTTATTAATAGTTAGGAAAGAAAATTCTAAAGTTTATTCCTTAGTAAAATTAAATCTTAGTGACGGTGTTACAAAGAGTCTTCATACTGTAGATTATCCTGTTTTTTCGGCTTTTTGGTTAGATGAAAATCAAATTGTATTTCCTAAAAAAGAAGAGTTGATGGTTTTCGATTTAAAAACGAATAAAGAGTCATCATTTTTAACATTAGATGATCGCATTTCTTTTGCTGAACTCATCGCGCCAGAGGAGTTACTTGTTGTCGAAGGTAGGAGTTTAAAAAATAACATCTATCATGGGCTGATAGGTAAAGGCGCTGCGACATATTCTCAAGTAATTTCGTCGTCGTTTTTAGATAAAGAACCTGTAATGAATAAACATAACCAAATTGCATTCACTTCAAACCGCACAGGAGTTTCTCAAATTTATTTAAAGAGTAAAGAAAAATTAACTCAACTGACCTCTTATGATGAAGATAAAAATTTAAGCAATTTATCGTTTTCTAATGATGGCGAAAACCTTCTTTTCATCAAAAATTTCAATGTATTCACACTCAACATTCAAAATTTAGTTATTAAACCTATTCATACCTTTGAAGGAAAGGTTATGAGTGCTGTTTTTGCATGCGATGGTCGAGCGATATTATATACTATTCACTCGAAAGGCTTGACTAACCTTTATTTAAATCAAGAGGGTAAAGTATCTCTAATTAATTCCAATGTGGATTTAGTTAAAAGTGATTGTCTTGAGAATAAATATGCGGGGTACTTGACTGGGGATCAATTAATTAAAATATTCAACTCTTCAATGAAACTAGAAGATGTCGTTAAGTACAAAGCTAAACATGAAATCTCTTCCAACAATAGTTGGGAATATTCGAACGGGAAGCTCTATTTTGCATCTGCGGAGTCGCTTCTTAAGTTTGATATGGATACTGATGAGATAGAAAACATAAATTTGCCATTTAAAGGGGTATGGAACTTTTCACTTTATGATGAGTCTATTCTTTTTAGTAAACATACCGCAAACAACTCTCACGTAAGCAGTTACACATTAAAAAGGCACTAAATATAAGCTATATAAATAACTAGCAATAAATTCCCAATAAAATAGAGTGAATTTTATACACGATAATTTAATGAATTTGCGTACTATCTGTGATGAATTCATAGTTAGGAGTACATTGTTATGTTGATCAAAAAAACTTTTGCATTATTGATAACCGCAAATTGTCTATTTATGGCCAGCATTAGCACGAGTGTCGTTGCTCATATCGAACTGAGTGTTGATGATCCTGAAACTCTTTGCCAACCTAAACCTTGGTGTGAAAAAGAGGACTAGCCTATGCACAGAGCTTTTATTGGGAAAATATTGCCTCAGTAAAAAATATTTTGATTTTATGGGGAGTGCCGCTCCCCTCTTTAATTCTTTTGTTGATGACGTGAGAATGAATTTGAAGTTGGCTTTGCTTCAACTTGCATAATAAAAATTCATTACGTTTGAAGGACAAAAATCAAAATGAAACTGTCTACGAAAATAAAAAATGTAGTTTTAGCTGCATCGTTAGCATTTACTTCTCAAGCGAACGCATCAATTTTCATATTTGATGATATTGCAGAAAATCTTGTAACTGCTTCCCCTGGTAATTTTGGAATTATAAATAGTCTGTTTGAAGTTAACGTCTATACGGGACTTTCTAATGCACAAGTCCAAGAGATCAAAGATACTGTTGTCGGCTCTTTGAGCGTAACTCAAGTCTCTGCTTTGCAACAGACTATTGATTCGGCTGCGGATAGTATGTCTGTATATTCGAAAAGCAGTAGTGGTTTCAATTTAGATAGTGTAGAAAATCAAACCTCAAACGCCGTTAATCACGCCGCTTTTAACCCTATCAATGTAACAGATCATTATTTATTAACTGGTCACCTTGGCGTAGCTATTGGGTTGAGAGTTTCTTTCTTCGAGGAATTAGTTAACACAGGGGAGTTTGATCAACAAGACTTAGAGTCTTCATTACAACCCCTCTACAATAAATACCTTCAAGCAGGGAATGACACGGATAGCTATATTAATGGTGAAGTTCGAATGACTTCTCATCAAACCACAAACTGTACAATTCGAGCCATTTGTTATGACTATAAGGTACGTGACGAAATAGACGGCGCTACATATTGGTATAGATACCAACATCATGGTTCGTTTGGTTACAATGCAGCGAATAATAAGAAGAATCAACTGATTTCGTCATATAAAGATCAATTTAAAGGCGCAAATTACACTTCATCTCTCGCAAGCTTAAAACAGCAAGCAGGTCTTTAATACTTCAGGAGGAGCTAGCCTTTTAATGCTAGCGATTAACAACATGTACAGAATTTATTTATTGTTACTTTCAACCTTATTGGCGTCGGCTTGTTCTGACGACAATGACAAACGGTTAAAAATAGAAGATATTGATTTTACTTCAGATATCGTTAAAGAATGTGTGTTGGCATCATCTTCAGATGATGGACTTGTTTATGCGGACGAGTTAGTTGAATTTTTCTGTAATGCTACGTATATAGACACAACTGCAGATCTTGCAAACTTTCCAAACCTAGCGAGTGTTGGTTTCCATGGAGTAGGTAATAGCAGCATCATTAATGCATATGACTTTCCTGGGATTAGGAACTTCGCTCTAACATCTTCAAAACTGAATTATCTCGATGTTAATAATTTAGAAAACCTAGTAGAACTTGATCTGCAAAATAACCTATTACTAACCACAGTCGATGTTTCCAATGCGGTTAAGTTAAAAGAAATTACTATTAGCGAGAGTCCTCTGGAAGCAATTGATTTAATTAATTTAAGTGAGCTGGAATCTTTGCATTTGTATACGAAGTTTTTTTACATTGATGAAGACGGAAATGGGCTAGTTAGTGAAGGAAGTTTAATATCACTTTCATTGGAATATAACGAGAAGCTAACTGAAGTAGTTATTACAGGAGCAAGGTTTTCTTCTCTAACTCTTAAAAATCATGAGGCTTTAACTCAATTGATTGTTGAAGGTGATATTCAATTTGTAGATTTAGATTTACCGTCTTTAATAACGTTGAATTTAGAAAGTAACGAGTTGGGAAATATAGATCTCAGCCTATTACCTAATATCGAGAATTTAAATCTTTCTTCAAATCATCTCACTGAAATTGACTTTTCGTTTAACCCTTCGCTAGCCGAAGTTGATCTTACGAATAATAAATGGACTGATGCTTCTTTAGAATATTTAAGTAACATTGATTGGATTGAAAATTTGCTCTATTAATCAACGAGATTGAACGAAGTGCAACTATCCTGAAGAAACAGGGGGTTATCTCTTTGTACTGTATTTTTGGGGTGATTACCAGGGAAATAAATAAGTAAAAATGTGGGGCGGCACCCCTAAATTATGGGCTCGAATTAAATTGGGGCTGATTATTGTCGCCCTACTTAATTTTTTAGTTTTTTGTATACCTGAAAGCAGTTTATCTGGCATAACGCAAACACTGGGTGGTTTTTAGTTACTTGCTATATTACACCAGCAGATTGATAGTAGATGACTCGAAAATTCAATTGCGATAACCCACGTAAGTGCTTTTTCTTCCCAGTTTGCTTGTCTAATCTAGCGTAAGCTCCTGATAAACAGAAAATAGTGTTATCATCCTCTAATTCGGTGGTCTATATCAATTCTTCCTTTTGGTACAGCTATATTGTGTGGTATTGGGCATTGTAATATCTGAAGTGAGAAGGATTGAGCATGTGCAGTTAATCGACTCCGTAAAATATTTCTTGAACTTTTCTTCAATATTTACCTCGCTGGTAGTAGTAACATATTGGTATATTAGCAATTGCTAACAGACCGTTCCTGGCACAAAGCTGCCGGTCAAGACACATCGAAACTGAAGGAGTTCCCATCCAAAACCATGATGGGATGACGGTTTAATTTTTCTGATTTAGTTAATAACTCTTAATGGCACAAAGCTGCCGGTCAAGGCACATCGGAATTGAAGGAGATCCCATCCAAAAGCATGATGGGATGACGCTGAATTGTTTTAATTATTTGAGCGACTCTGTCTGGCACAAAGCAGCCAGTGAAATAAGCGTATTGCTATGGTTTAGGCTTGCAGAAACCAACTAGTCCATTGTTTTGTAATGAGTTTTTTGTATTGTTCTGGCAAAGAGGGGGGAGCGAGCTGTTTAACTTTAAGTTATTGAAATTAATTTAAAAAAAACTGGAGACCTAAGTACTTAGATCTCCAGTTTTCTTTTAGTCCAACCTAGGTAGCCTGTTACGGCAAGATGACGCTCGTCAATTAGCGATTGATCATCGATGGTGTTAAGTGCGGACGAATATCGGTTAGCAGTTGCTTTAATACGCGCGCGTTAGCCGCTACGGTGTTACCACTTTTTGCATGATTAGTACCGCCATTAAAGTCTGTAACCAAACCACCAGCTTCGATGACCAGTAGTTCACCGGCAGCGGTATCCCATGGTTTTAAGCCCAACTCAAAGAATCCGTCTACACGACCGGCGGCAACATAGGCCAAATCTAGCGCGGCTGAGCCAGCGCGGCGCATGTCGGCGGTTTTGGTGAATAAATCTTTAAACATGTTTAGATAAGCATCTGCACTTGCTTTTTGCTTAAATGGGAAACCTGTTGCTAGTACGCTACCGTTGATTTCTTTCATGTTACTTACACGAATACGGCTGTTGTTTAATTGTGCACCTTTACCACGGCTCGCTGTGAAAAGCTCTCCGCGAATTGGGTCGTAGATAACGGCTTGGTCCAATTTACCTTTGTATTTTAAGGCAATTGAAACGGCAAAGTGAGGGATACCCTTGATAAAGTTAGTGGTACCATCGAGTGGATCGATGATCCATTGGTAGTCAGCATTTGAACCGGCAATAACACCACGTTCCTCTGACACAATAGAGTGTTCAGGGTATGACTTTAAAATAGTATCAATGATGATTTGCTCTGCTTGCTTATCAACATTGGTAACCAAGTCGTTAAGACCTTTGGCTTCAACTTCAATTTTATCTGACTGCTCAAAAGAACGAGCAATAACGTTACCGGCACTGCGCGCAGCGCGCACGGCGATATTCAGCATTGGATGCATGTGTGACTACCTTATTTTAGAAAGAACAATAAAGAACGGGTTCGACTAGGCTCATTCGCTAGTGTGCAAAACGGCGCGCAGTATAACAAAAGCAATTGTAAAAAGCGATACAGCGATTAAGCCAGTTAATCTTGGTTATAAAGTTATAGTGCAAGATGCTAAATAATCAACTGAACGCCTTTATACACAACGACTCAATGCAGGTTAAGTTGATCGAGCACAGAGGTAAAAGTCGCACTTTTATCATGGTTACTTTTTGATCTTTTTTGTTACCACATGGGACTAAAACTAACGACATCAGTATTTAGGCTATGCTAAAATCGAGGCAATTTTCCAATAACAGAATCAAATTATGTTAGATAACGTTCGAATAGTCTTAGTCAATACGTCTGATTGTCGCAACATAGGTAGTGCGGCACGAGCGATGAAAACCATGGGGTTAACCAACCTTTATTTGGTCGATCCTATTGAAATGCCAAATGGGCAAGCGCAGGCGTTAGCCGCTGGCGCAACCGATGTACTCGCCAACGCCAAAGTGGTAAACACGTTAGAAGAAGCGATCAGTGATTGTGGGTTAGTGGTTGGTACCAGCGCCCGTTCTCGCACTTTACCTTGGCCAATGCTTGAGCCGAGAGAGTGCGGTGCTAAAATGACTGAAGAGGGACATAACTATCCTGTCGCCTTGGTATTTGGCCGTGAGAGTAGCGGCTTAACCAATGACGAACTTCAGCTGTGTCACTACCACGTGTGTATTCCGGCAAACCCTGAGTACAGCTCTCTGAATCTGGCTATGGCGGTGCAAACGCTAAGTTATGAAGTGCGGATGAATTATCTCGAGCAGCAATCAGCTCAGTACGCAAATAAAGCGACGCCTGAGACCTCGGATGACGATGCTGAACAATATCCGTTAGTTGATGAGACCGAACGCTTTTATGAGCACTTTGAAGCAGCAATGAAAAAAACCGGTTTTATTCAGCCTAAGCACCCTGGCATGATTATGAGTAAAGTGCGTCGTTTATTTAATCGTGCGCGTCCAGACGGTAAAGAGCTCAAAATGCTACGCGGGATATTGGCTTCAATTGATAAGGTTGCCGAGAAAAACTAACCGTCACCAGTGATAGGGTTGTTGATAATCAACCTCAATTAACAGCCTATCAGTTAAGGATTTATATGTTTGCCAGAATCAAAGAAGATATTAACAGTGTATTCGACCGCGACCCTGCAGCGCGTAATACGTTTGAAGTATTAACCAACTACCCTGGGCTACACGCCATTTGGGGGCACTGTTTATCGCATTGGTTATGGCAAAAAAACTTTAAATGGTTGGCACGCACTGTGTCGACCATTTTGCGTTGGCTAACTGGCGTTGAAATTCACCCAGGAGCAACCATTGGTCGGCGCTTTTTTATCGATCATGGTATGGGTATTGTGATTGGTGAAACGGCCGAAATAGGTGATGACTGTACCGTTTACCACGGCGTTACCTTAGGTGGTACCAGCTGGAAAGCGGGCAAGCGCCATCCGACATTGGGTAACAATGTGGTCATTGGCGCGGGCGCTAAAGTACTCGGGCCATTAAACGTTGGCAATAACGCCCGGATCGGCTCCAATGCGGTGGTTGTTAAAGATGTACCCGACAGCGCGACTGTCGTTGGCATTCCTGGCCGGGTAGTGAGTAACAGCAACGATCCTGAGTTGCAAAAGCGCAACGAGTTGGCTAGCAAGTATGGCTTTGATGCGTATGCGGTGTCGAGCGATAACCCAGACCCCGTAGCCAAAGCGATTGGTCGAGTGCTCGACCACGTACACTTGATGGACGCAAAATTAAAAGAAATGAGCTGTGAGCTTAACAAACTCGGTGGTAACGTCTGTGAAGATGAGCTGCCAGAGCTCCGCGTTAGTGAGTTCGCTGAAGCAGAGCAAGACGCTGCTAAGCGTCGTCAAATCGAACGAGAAAAATTCGATCCAAAAATTTAAACTTGCCGTATCATTAATTCCTGAGTAAAATAGTCAGATATTAATTTGACTATTTTATACGGGTATTTAGTTGACTATTCTATGCGGATAAGTAAAATGCGCGACATTAACGATAATCACGTGATATTTTGCGCTAAATATCCTTACTTAACAACTGACCTTTGTAGGAATACAAAGCGCGGTTTGGTGTATTTTTTCAGGGTGAGCACATGAAACTGACATCGAAAGGTCGCTACGCGGTTACGGCTATGCTGGATGTGGCTATTCACGCCGAAAGCGGTCCGGTGCCGTTAGCAGACATTTCTGAGCGACAAGGTATTTCGTTGTCGTATTTGGAACAGCTGTTTTCTAAGTTGCGCAAGCACGGTCTAGTGAGCAGTGTGCGCGGGCCTGGTGGGGGTTACCGCCTAGGTCGTTGTACGGCAAAAATTGCCGTTGCCGATGTAATTAAAGCGGTTGACGAAACAGTGGATGCTACCCGTTGTCAAGGACAAGGCAACTGTCAAGGTGGGCACAAGTGTTTAACCCACAATTTATGGAATGATTTAAGTGAACGCATTGCCGATTTTCTCAGTAACATCACATTAAGTGAGCTGGTTAATCAAGGCGATGTGAAGAAAGTATCGGAACGCCAAGATGCTGAGTATATGAGCAATCATCAGCAAAAGACAGTTGGCACCGTGATATCAACGAAAAGCATTATCAACGAGTGGTAAGACGCCTCGTTTACGTAAGAGAGAATTTTTAATGAAGTTACCAATTTACCTTGATTATTCAGCAACAACACCGACTGATAAACGCGTTGCTGAAAAAATGATGCAATACCTAACCACCGACGGTTGTTTTGGCAATCCGGCATCTCGCTCGCACAAGTTTGGTTGGCAGGCTGAAGAAGCCGTTGATATTGCACGCAATCAAATTGCTGAACTTATCAATGCCGATCCGCGTGAAATCGTATTCACATCGGGTGCTACTGAATCTGATAACTTAGCGATTAAAGGTGCGGCGCATTTTTATGGTAAAAAAGGCAAACACATTATCACCAGTAAGACCGAGCACAAAGCGGTTCTTGATACGTGTCGCGAGCTAGAGCGTCAAGGTTACGAAGTAACTTACCTCGAACCTGAAGCTGATGGTCTAATCGATTTGGCTAAGCTAGAGGCGGCGATGCGCGACGATACCGTACTGGTGTCAATCATGCACGTAAACAACGAAATTGGTGTAATTCAAGACGTAGCGTCTATTGGCGAATTATGTCGCTCACGCAAGATCGTATTCCACGTTGATGCGGCACAATCAGTGGGTAAAATTCCAGTTGACCTACAAGAATTGAAGATCGACCTATTATCTATTTCGGCTCACAAAATGTACGGGCCAAAAGGCATCGGTGCATTGTATGTACGTCGCAAGCCGCGTATTCGCTTAGAAGCGCAAATGCACGGTGGTGGTCACGAGCGCGGTATGCGCAGTGGTACTCTACCAACTCATCAAATCGTTGGTTTTGGTGAAGCGTGTCGTATTGCCAAGGACGAGATGCAACAAGATCTTGAGCACGTAACGGCAATGCGTGATCGCTTATGGGCTGGGATCAAAGACATGGAACAAGTGTTTGTCAACGGTGACTTCAAACAGCGTTACCCTGGTAACTTAAATGTCAGCTTCAACTTTGTCGAAGGTGAGTCACTGATCATGGCACTTAAAGACTTAGCTGTGTCGTCGGGCTCAGCGTGTACATCTGCGAGTCTAGAGCCTTCGTATGTATTGCGTGCGCTTGGGTTGAACGACGAGTTAGCACACAGTTCAATTCGCTTTAGCTTTGGTCGTTACACCAAACCTGAAGAAGTGGATTACGCCGTAGACCTGATTAAAAACGCGATTAATCACTTACGTGAAATGTCGCCGTTATGGGAAATGTTCCAAGACGGTGTTGATTTAGAAAAAGTTGAGTGGGTTGCTCACTAGCAACGCGAGAGAAGAATTTAGAGGTACATTATGGCTTATAGTGAAAAAGTTATCGATCATTACGAGAACCCACGTAACGTTGGTTCATTTGACAAAAATGATGCAAGTGTTGCAACCGGTATGGTTGGCGCACCGGCGTGTGGTGACGTAATGAAGCTGCAGTTGAAAATTGATGACCAAGGTATCATTGAAGATGCCAAGTTCAAAACCTACGGCTGTGGTTCTGCAATTGCTTCAAGCTCGTTAGTAACTGAGTGGGTTAAAGGTAAATCAATTGAAGAAGCGGCGGAAATTAAGAATACCGCTATCGCAGAAGAGTTGGCTTTACCGCCGGTAAAAATCCATTGCTCTATCTTAGCGGAAGACGCAATCAAAGCGGCAATTGAAGACTACAAAGCGAAGAAAGAAGGCTAGTTTATGTCAATTTCAATGACACCAGCGGCGTCAGAGCGAGTGAAGACGTTTTTAAATAACCGAGGCAAAGGCTTAGGCCTTCGCCTTGGTGTTAAAACAACGGGCTGTTCAGGTCTTGCTTATGTGTTGGAGTTTGTTGACGAACTTAACGCAGATGATGAAGTGTTTGACATTGACGATGTAAAAATTATCGTTGATGGCAAGTCACTGGTTCACCTTGACGGCACCGAGCTAGACTTTGTTAAAGAAGGTTTGAACGAAGGCTTCAAATTCACTAACCCTAACGCCAAAGGCGAATGTGGATGTGGCGAGAGCTTCAGTGTGTAATAGGCGTTGTTAACGCCTTTTTTCATCACTAACAGAGAATATCATTTTGGATTATTTTCAACTGTTTGGCCTTGAACCAACATTCGAGGTCAATCTCAATCAATTGTCAGCAACGTATCAAGCATTACAAAAAACGGTCCATCCAGACCGTTTTGCGCATTCATCGGCGCAAGATAAGATGCGTGCGGTACAAAAGTCAGCAGAAATAAACGACGCGTTTCAAACTCTTAAAAATCCCATTTTACGCGGTGAGTATCTATTGACGTTGCGCGGTGTTGAGCTGCCGTCTGAGCAACAGAGCTTTGCTGATGTCGGTTTTTTAATGCAACAAATGGAACTGCGCGAAATGTTGGCTGACGTTGAGCATGCCAGTGATCCCGATGCCGCGTTATTTGCCGCTCAGCAAGAGCTTGATACGCAATCGCAGCAACTGTGGCAGCAGTTTAAAGGCGTTATCGCAACCGCAACTGAGGCAGATAATGACCAAGCCGCAGAACTTCTGAGAAAATTGAAATTTTACCAAAAATTGCAATTAGAACTTGAGCGAATAGAGGACAAGTTGTTCGATTAGAACAACGAAAAAACACATATTAGCTATGGCATTACTACAAATTGCTGAACCGGGACAAAGCAGTGTTCCCCATCAACACAAACTCGCTGCAGGAATAGACTTAGGTACGACCAACTCACTCGTTGCTAGCGTGATGAGTGGTTTACCAAAGACGCTTGTCGACGCAAATGGCAAGGACATTTTGCCGTCTGTGGTCAGCTACCAGGCCAAACAAGTACTGGTAGGCGACAGCGCCAATGCACTTGCCATTGAAGACCCGCAAAATACCATTGTATCGGCAAAGCGACTAATCGGTCGTTCGTTAGCTGATATCCAGCAAAAGTACCCGTCGCTACCATATGAGTTTGTTGGCGATGAGTCGCATCCGTCTATCAATACCCGTCAAGGGGTGAAAAACCCAGTACAAGTATCAGCGGATATTTTGAAAACTTTAGCAGAGCGCGCGCAAATGTCACTTGGTGACGAGTTACAAGGGGTGGTTATAACCGTACCTGCGTATTTTGATGACGCTCAACGCCAAAGTACTAAAGACGCTGCTAAATTGGCCGGCTTAAACGTGTTGCGACTGTTGAACGAACCCACTGCTGCAGCGGTAGCGTATGGTCTTGACAGTGGTCAAGAAGGCGTTGTTGCCGTTTACGATTTGGGTGGTGGTACGTTTGATATTTCCATTTTGCGCCTGAATAAAGGCGTGTTTGAAGTGATGGCTACCGGTGGCGATTCGGCGCTCGGTGGCGATGACTTTGATCACGTGTTATCCAACCTTATCGTTGAGCAAGCAGGATTACAACGACCGTTGTCGCACGGCTTAGAACGTCAGGTGTTGATGCAAGCTAAAGCGGTTAAAGAGGCCTTATCAAGCGCTGAGCAAACCAATTGCCAGTTAACTCTTGAAGACGATACGGTTGTCCAATTTGATATTAGCAGAGCTCAGTTTAACGCGCTTATTCAACCCTTGGTAAACACAACATTGCGAGCCTGCCGTCGTTCATTAAAAGACGCTGGCGTGAGCCAAGATGAGGTGCTTGAAGTGGTCATGGTTGGCGGTTCTACTCGAGTGCCTTTGGTACGCGAACAAGTGGCTGCGTTTTTCAATCGTCAGCCATTGACGTCGATAGACCCAGACAAAGTTGTTGCCTTAGGCGCAGCCATTCAAGCCGATGTGTTAGTCGGTAACAAGCCGGATAGCGACATGCTACTACTCGATGTAACCCCGCTGTCGCTAGGTATTGAGACTATGGGTGGTTTGGTCGAGAAAATTATTCCTCGCAATACGACGATCCCAGTGGCTAAAGCACAGGAGTTTACTACATTCAAGGACGGTCAAACGGCGATGGCAATCCACGTTCTACAAGGTGAGCGCGAACTGGTTGACGATTGCCGTTCACTGGCCCGTTTTGAGTTGCGTGGCATACCGGCAATGACGGCAGGGGCTGCCCATATACGCGTTACTTTTAAAGTGGATGCGGATGGTTTACTCAGCGTCAGCGCGATGGAAAAATCAACCAAAGTTGAAGCCTCTATCCAAGTAAAACCATCGTTTGGCTTGGGCGAAGACGACATCGTCACCATGTTACAAGATTCGATGCAACACGCCAAAGGTGATATGGACGCACGCATGCTCAAAGAGCAGCAGGTGGAAGCCGATCGCGTTTATGAAAGTGTTAGTGCTGCCCTTGCCCAAGATGCACAGGCATTGTTGTCAGAGGCGGAATTAGCAAAAATTAATCAAGCATTGGCTGACCTACAACAGGTAAGTCAAACCACGGATACTGCCGCTATTGAGGCTGCAATAGCAGCGGTTGATAAAGTTACGGCCACGTTTGCAGAGCGTCGAATGGATTCGTCTATTCGCACCGCCCTAGCAGGCCATTCGGTAGATGAGGTTTAATCATGCCACAAATTATATTTCTTCCCCATGAAGAACTGTGCCCTGAAGGGTTGGCCGTTGAAGCAAACAGCGGTGAGAGCATCTTGAATGTAGCACTGCAAAATGACATTCATATTGAACACGCCTGTGAAAAAGTATGCGCGTGTACTACGTGTCATGTGATCGTACGTGAAGGATTTGATTCATTGCCTGAAAGTGATGAATTAGAGGACGATATGCTCGATAAGGCATGGGGATTAGAGCCCGAGTCGCGACTGGGTTGTCAGGCGATCATTAAAGATGAAGACTTAGTCGTTGAAATTCCCAAATACACGGTGAATATGGTATCGGAAAATCACTAGTGATTTCAGAACTGACAAAAGGCCCTTCGGGGCCTTTTTTGTATGCACAGAACAATAGGCGACGAGTGACTGTTAACGAAATGTAATTGACTGGCGCTTGCTGATGTTTTTCGCCAAAATTGCCACAAATAGCGTGTACATCTCGGTTACATTCGGGCAAAATAACCCCAATTTTTATTACACCATTTCGTTAGAGGAAAACCCATGCTAACTCGTGATATGAACATTGCTGATTTTGATCCAGAATTGTATCAAGCAATGACCAAAGAAGTTGAACGCCAAGAGCATCACATTGAACTTATTGCTTCAGAGAACTACACCAGTCCTCGCGTATTAGAAGCTCAAGGTTCACAGCTAACCAACAAATACGCTGAAGGTTATCCGGGCAAGCGTTACTACGGTGGTTGTGAGTTTGTTGATATCGCCGAAGAGTTAGCAATCAAACGTGCCTGTGAACTATTTGGCGCTGAATACGCTAACGTACAGCCGCACGCAGGTTCACAAGCAAACTCTGCAGTATTTATGGCGCTTTGTACGCCGGGCGCTAAAGTACTTGGTATGAGCTTAGCGCATGGTGGTCACTTAACGCACGGTAGTGGTGTAAACTTTTCTGGTAAAATGTACGAGCCTATTCAATACGGTCTACACCCAGAAACTGGCGATATCGATTACGAAGAAGTTGAGCGTTTAGCACTAGAGCACAAGCCTGAGATGATTGTTGCTGGTTTCTCTGCATTCTCTGGTGTTGTTGACTGGGCGCGTTTTCGTGAAATCGCTGACAAAGTTGGCGCTTACCTTATGGTTGATATGGCCCACGTTGCTGGTCTTATCGCGGCAGGTTTATACCCGAACCCACTGCCACACGCACACGTTGTTACTACCACAACGCACAAAACATTAGCGGGTCCTCGTGGCGGTCTTATCTTATCGGCATGTGGCGACGAAGCAATTTACAAAAAGCTTAACTCAGCGGTTTTCCCTGGTGGCCAAGGTGGTCCATTAATGCACATCATCGCAGCAAAAGCGGTAGCATTTAAAGAAGCATTAGCACCAGAGTTTAAAGAGTACCAACAAAACGTATTAAACAACGCTAAAACTATGGTCCGCGTACTACAAGATCGCGGCTACAAAGTTGTTTCAAATGGCACCGAAAATCACTTGTTGCTGCTTGATTTGATTGATAAAGACATCACTGGTAAAGACGCTGATGCAGCTCTAGGCCGTGCGTTTATCACCGTAAACAAGAACTCAGTACCAAATGATCCTCGTTCACCATTTGTTACCTCAGGTTTGCGTTTAGGTACACCAGCAATCACTCGTCGCGGCTTTGGCGAAGCGGAAACGGCTGAACTTACCGGTTGGATCTGTGATATTCTTGATGACATTAATAACGAAGCGACAATTGATGCGGTTCGTGAAAAAGTTATCGAGCTTTGTTCACGATTCCCTGTTTACGCGTAATCAGGTGCTATAAAGAACAAAAAAAATGGTCGCTTGAGCGGCCATTTTTTTTCTAGTTGGTAGTAATCGCTAACAAAACACGATTTAATATAAGGTTGTAACCCAAATAAGCGAACGCAGGAATAGCTATGCATTGTCCATTTTGTTCAGCAACGGAAACCAAAGTCATCGATTCAAGGTTAGTCAGTGACGGCCACCAAATTAGACGCAGACGTGAGTGCTTGCAATGTCACGAGCGCTTTACCACATTTGAAGGGGCGGAGTTGGTGATGCCGAGAATCATTAAACGCGATGGTACTCGCGAGCCTTTCAACGAAGATAAGCTGCGCAGCGGTATGTTACGAGCATTGGAAAAGCGACCGGTCAGTGTCGAGCAAATCGAAGCCTCAGTGAACAACCTTAAATCCAAACTCAGGGCGACAGGTGAGCGAGAGGTGAGTAGTGAATTACTCGGCACCATAATCATGGATGAATTAAAGGCGCTTGATAAGGTCGCTTATGTGCGCTTTGCCTCGGTGTATCGCTCGTTTGAAGATATTCGAGAGTTCGGTGAAGAAATCGCCCGCCTTGGCGACGATAAAAAATAACCAATGGTGTCATTGAGATGATTAACAACCACGAATATTACATGCAATTAGCCATTAAGTTGGCGCGTAATGGCTTGTATAGCACATCGCCAAACCCGCGAGTTGGTTGTGTGATCGTAAATAATGGCGACATTGTTGGCCAGGGATATCACATCAAAGCGGGGCAGGGCCATGCTGAAGTTAATGCGCTTGCAGAGGCCGGTGCACAAGCGCGTGGAGCAACGGCCTACGTTACGCTTGAACCGTGCAGCCACCACGGCCGTACACCGCCCTGTGCTCAAGCTCTGATTGACGCAGGTGTCGCACACGTGATCTACGGTATGCAAGATCCCAATCCGCTGGTGAGCGGTCGAGGAATTGAGCGTTTGATCAATGCTGATATTCGAGTTACCGGACCGGTTCTTGAGCAGGCCTGCCGTCAGCTCAATCCCGGCTTTATTAAACGCAATACGCAAGGCTTGCCGCTAGTGCGTTGTAAATTAGCATCCAGTTTGGATGGCAAGACAGCGATGGCAAGCGGTGAGAGTCAATGGATTACCTCGGCTGAAGCGCGACGTGATGTGCAAGCGTTTCGCGCGCGAAGTTGTGCTATTATCAGTGGCGCAGATACGGTAATTACCGATAATGCTCGACTCAATGTGCGAGGCGCCGAGTTGAATAGTGATAGCAGCGCTGATGATGCTAAAATCCGTCAACCAATTCGCATTATTATTGATACTAAGCAACGCTTAACACCTGATTTGTTGTTATTTTCTGTTGAAGCGCCAATAATTTTAATACGCACAGAACTTGAAAATGACCAACAATGGCCGCATTTTGTCGAACAAATACAGGTTAAGCAAAGCAAGGGTTTTGCCGACTTGCACGACGTGATGGCGCAATTGGCAAAACGCGGTTTGAACGAACTGTGGTTGGAGTGTGGCCGTAGATTGGCGGGAGCTTTTTTCGCCGCCGGATTGGTCGATGAACTGGTTCTGTATCAGGCTCCCAAGTTACTGTCGGATGAGGCGCAAGGATTAGTACAAATTCCTGGGCTGTCGGCATTGTCAGACGCGATTTCGCTGACTATTAATGACGTTCGCAAAATAGGCTGTGACGTTCGCTTTATTTGCCAAGTAGCTAAAGCATAAGCGAAACCTTAGGATAGAGATTTTAAATAGGAAATAGTATGTTTACCGGAATTATTGAGGCGATAGGAACGATTGCGTCAATCAAGGTTAGTGGTCAAGGAGCTCGAATTACTGTGAACACCGGTAAGCTCGATATGGCTGACGTCAAGCTCGGTGACTCAATAGCCACCAACGGCATTTGCTTGACCGTGGTTGATTATAACCAACACAGTTACAGTGCCGATGTGTCGATGGAGACATTGACTCACACCGGGCTGGCCAACTATCAAGCAGGCGACCGTGTTAATTTAGAAAAAGCTATGTTACCAACAACCCGCTTTGGTGGGCATATCGTCAGCGGTCATGTCGATGGCGTTGGTATTGTGCGCCGTATCGACAAAGTCGGTAATGCGAGCGAGTATTGGCTTGAGATGCCGCATGACATAAAACAATACGCAGCGCAAAAAGGTTCAATAACGGTGGATGGTGCCTCTCTCACCATAAACGATGTGAGTGATAATCAGTTTCGCTTAACCATTGTGCCACACACCATAGAAGAAACCATCATTGCTGACTATCAAGTTGGCAGTCAAGTTAACTTAGAAGTTGACGTAGTGGCTCGATATATTGAACGTTTGTTGCTTTGCCAACAACAGCCGTCGAGCGCACGCTCCGGTGTAACAGAAGAATTATTGCTCAAAAGTGGCTTTATAAAAGGTTAAATTTATGACGTTAAATACCCCACAAGAAATCATCGAAGATATAAAACTGGGTAAAATGGTTATCTTGATGGATGATGAAGATCGCGAAAATGAAGGTGACTTCATTATGGCTGCAGAAAAGGTAACCCCTGACGCGATTAACTTTATGGCTACTTATGGTCGCGGTTTAATTTGTATGCCAATGTCGCGTCAAAAGTGCGAAAAGTTGAAGCTGCCATTGATGGTAGACAAAAACGATGCTCAGTTTACCACTAACTTTACTGTTTCGATTGAAGCAGCACGTGGTGTCACAACGGGGATTTCTGCTGCTGATCGCGCCACCACTGTTCTCGCTGCCTGCGACCCCAATGCCGATCACCGATCAATTGTCCAACCCGGCCATATTTTTCCGTTGATTGCTAAAGATGGCGGGGTATTAAATCGCGCCGGTCACACGGAAGCGGGCGTCGATCTGGCTCGATTGGCCGGTTGTGAACCAGCGGCGGTTATTGTTGAAATTCTCAATGAAGACGGCACCATGGCACGTCGTCCAGACTTGGAAGTGATTGCCAAAAAACACGGTATTAAAATGGGTACCATTGCCGATTTAATCGAATATCGCAACGCTACAGAAACGACGATCAGCCGTGTAAGTGAGTGTAAATTACCAACCCAATACGGCGAGTTTGATCTGGTTGCCTTTACTGACACCATTGACGGTATGACCCACTTTGCCTTGAGCAAAGGGGAGATTGAGGCAGATAAGCCAACGTTGGTGCGCGTACACTTGGAAAATACGTTTCGCGACTTGTTATTTTCAACCCGCGACAGCAAGACCACGTGGCCAATACACAACGCCCTAGAAAAAATTGGTAACGAGGGTGGGGTATTGGTGTTACTCGGTAAACACGAATCGCCACAGCAATTACTTGAGCAAGTGAAGAACTACGCTGCGCAAGACAATGGCGAGCAAATCAATGAAGTGGTAAAACACGTGGGGTCGCGCAATGTCGGGGTGGGCTCACAAATCCTTGCCAACTTAGGTGTTGGTAAAATGCGCTTGTTAACTTCGCAATCAAAGTATCACTCGCTGGGCGGATTTGGTTTAGAAATTGTTGAATACATCGCCGAGTAAACTTCTATTTGGCTCAGTGAGCCAAAACAGTGCACTCCGTACCCAAAAGCCAAGCATTTGCTTGGCTTTTTAGTCGGCACAGGTGTGTGTGTTTAGGCCCGTGTTAACAGTCTAGGCGCGATAACCGAATTAAGCTTGGGTCATGCGTCGACGGGTTTATTGGTGATTTTTTGTATCACTTTTACCACGCTAAGTACGATGGCACCGGCGATGATACCGATAATGGCGTTATACAATGGGGAGACAAGCCACGACAGACCGTTTATTTGAGCCAATAGCCATTCCAAACCGTGATGAATAGCGGGAATACCATGAACAATAATGCCACCACCAACGAGGAACATAGCGGCGGTGCCCACAATGGCAAGACCTTTCATTAGTTTTGGCGCAAATGACAACAGCCGACGTCCAAGGTTTTGTTTAAATTTGGCAAAACGAGCGTGATCACTCACCTGGCTTAGGTGTAACCCAGCATCGTCTAGCTTGACTATAGCCGCCACTAAACCATAAACACCAATAGTCATTAACAGCGCAATCAGTGATACCACACTGGCCTGTTCAACCAGGGTTTTGCCTTGTACAGTCCCGAGGGTGATGACAATGATTTCAGCAGATAAAATAAAGTCTGTTTTGATCGCGCCTTTGATTTTGTCGCGCTCGTATTCCACCATATCAACGGACTCATCAACTAAAGCTTGGATATCTTGCTGATGTTGTTGCTCTGATTGCTCTTTGTCTTCAAAAAAGCTGTGAACGATTTTTTCGACCCCCTCAAAGCACAGGAACAAACCACCTAAAATCAACAATGGGGTGATCAGCCAAGGCGCTACACTGCTGATCACTAATGCACTGGGGACTAATATCAGTTTATTGATAAACGATCCTTTGGCAACGGCCCAGACAACCGGCAGCTCCCTGTCGGCACTAACCCCTGTGACTTGTTGAGCGTTCAGTGCCAAATCATCGCCAAGCACCCCGGCCGTTTTTTTTGCCGCAACTTTGGTTAAGACAGCGACATCGTCTAATGCCGCAGCGATTTTATCTATCAATGCCAATAAGCTTGTACCGGCCATAGGAGTCCCTCTTTCGTTTGATCAATAATGCATATCCTGAAACATATGCTCAATTATTGAGTGTATACAAGTAAGTGTATACAAGTTTGTCGGGTTTTTAGTCAATATAAATCAAACTCAAGATTTCGCTTGGCCAAACGTTAGTATTGAGAATTGCTGTCACAACAGCTTGGCTTAAGAGACGAGTATGAGAGCTTTGTATAAGAACAGCGCAATTTTGGCCAGCGCAAAAAAAAACGCAGCTAGTGCTGCGTTTTACGAGTGATGTTGATCGCGTTGTATCTAGCTAGAGGTTGAATTAACGACCCGATTGTTCACACGCAATCAGAGTGTTTTCAATCAAGCTTGCCACGGTCATTGGACCGACGCCACCGGGAACCGGTGTAATAAATGACGCGTTGTCTTTGGCAACGCTAAATTCTACATCGCCAACTAATGTGCCGTTTTCAAGGCGATTAATACCGACATCGATCACGATGGCACCTGGTTTGATCCATTCACCTGGAATAAACTCAGGTTTACCTACCGCAACGACAACTAGATCAGCCGCGCGAACCTTCTGCTCTAGATCTTTGGTAAAGCGATGGGTGGTGGTGGTGGTGCAACCTGCAAGCAGCAATTCAAGGGTCATTGGTCGGCCGACGATATTTGATGCACCTACAACGACTGCGTCTAAGCCGTGAGTATCAACACCCGTCGACTCAATTAATGTCATAATGCCTTTTGGTGTACACGGGCGCAGACCCGGTTGGCGCAAACACAATTTACCCACGTTGGCCGGGTGAAAACCATCGACATCTTTTTCTGGGCTAATGTGTTCAATAATTAAGTTGGCATCTAACCCCTCTGGCAAAGGCAGTTGCACTAAAATACCATCTACTTGATCATCGTTATTTAGCTGATCAATTAACTGATATAACTCTTGTTGGGTCGTCGTCGCTGGCATGTCGTACGACTTAGAGATAAAGCCGACTTCTTCACAAGCGCGACGTTTACTACCAACATAGACTTGTGACGCTGGATCTTCACCAACAAGCACGACGGCAAGGCCAGGTGCGCGTTTACCTTGGTTAAGGCGAGCCTCAACTTTTTGTTTTACGTTGGTGCGAATTTGTTGAGCGATGGCTTTACCATCGATAATATTTGCAGACATAGGTTTTAATCTGTTGTGTTTAAGTGGGTGGCAAAAAAGACGGCGCTATTTTCTCATACTTTATAACTGCCGTGTAGTGTTTGACGGCATATTGGGTAAATAAATAAAACGATTGGATTACATTTTGCAACATTGTTGATCTGGCAAAGCACAAAAATCGTAACTAAAGTAAGTGAACGGTCGTATGTTTGCTGTTTTTTTCACCGCCTATCTCAGTGGTTGCGTTAAAATTGTACGAACAATAAAAAATTAGAAAAAAACATTTGACGACCGCAAAGCACATAGGTAATATGCGCCCCGTTGAGACGCAACAGCGATTCAACAGGCAGAGAATGTCGGTGATTAGCGCAGCTTGGTAGCGCACTTGGTTTGGGTCCAAGGGGTCGTAGGTTCAAATCCTACATCACCGACCACTTTCTTCCTTATGCAACTTTTCAAGTTCGATAAGTTGGTATAACCTGTAAGGTGTTATGCGCCCTTAGCTCAGCTGGATAGAGCAACGGCCTTCTAAGCCGTGGGTCGCAGGTTCGACTCCTGCAGGGCGTGCCATTCAGTGGTGGCTGTAGCTCAGTTGGTAGAGCCCCGGATTGTGATTCCGGTTGTCGTGGGTTCAAGTCCCATCAGCCACCCCATTTATCTTTCGTCGGTGATTAGCGCAGCTTGGTAGCGCACTTGGTTTGGGTCCAAGGGGTCGTAGGTTCAAATCCTACATCACCGACCACTCTTCTCTTAGCGTATCGCTTTTTATATCTAAATTTAAATTTGTCGTGTAAATCACTCTGTTAGTGTTTTTTTATCAACACGAGATGGCGTTTTGCCACGTATTGTGATTTCACTATCGTTTTGTGTTCAACCTCACATTTGGCAAAACGGTGTTGCTATATTAGATAAAATTTAAATTATTCAAAGCTTTACTACTCAATTTTGTCACCGAGTCTCGAATAAATACCTTTTCATTTGAACAAAATCTATACCGACAAATTTAACCGAACCTAGCGATTTATTATTTTTTCAATCGCTGATTAAAAATTGGCGAGTAATTGTTGACCAGCAGGTGTTTACAGCGGGCAGTAGCACGGCTATAATTCCGCGTCACATTTAAATCGAACCCAACTAATTGGGTCGCTCGAACATCTTTTACAGAGAGTGATGCATTCGCTCTTTCATTCACAGTCGTATGACTGTGGACTGACGGTAAGCGCTTTGTTTACTAATAAGATGCATTAAAGGCGAGACACGCCATAAATTGAGGTATAAAAATGCAAGTTTCAGTTGAGACTACTCAAGGTTTGGAGCGCAAGGTTTCTATTACCGTTCCTGCCGAAACCGTAGATGTAGAAGTTAAAAACCGTCTGCGTCAATTCGCTAAAACATATAAAGCTCCAGGTTTCCGTCCAGGTAAAGTACCTGCTTCTGTAATTCAGAAGCGTTTTGGTGCATCTGTTCGTCAAGAAGTTGCTGGTGAACTTATGCAACGTCACTTTGTTGAAGCGATTGTCGCTGAAAAGTTGAACCCAGCGGGTCGTCCTGCGTTTGTTGCTAAGAGCAACGAAGAAGGCAAAGAGTTAGCGTTTGAAGCAACATTCGAAGTTTACCCAGAACTAGAAGTTTCAGGTTTAGACAAAATTAAAGTTGAAAAGCCTGTTGTTGAAGTAACTGACGCTGACTTAGAAGAAATGTTCACGACGTTACAAAACCAACACAAAACTTGGAAAGAGAACAAGCGCAAGACCAAAAAAGGCGACAAGCTTACTATCGATTTCAACGGTCGCGTTGACGGCGAAGAATTCGAAGGCGGCAAAGCTGAAGGTTTTGAACTTGAACTAGGTTCAGGTCGTATGATCCCAGGTTTTGAAAAAGAAATCACTGGTATGAAAGTAGGTGAAGAGAAAACCATCACCGTTACTTTCCCTGAAGACTATCACGCTGAAAACCTAAAAGGTAAAGACGCTGAGTTTGATATTGTTGTACACAAAACTGAAGGCCCAGTATTACCTGAAATCGACGATGAATTTGCTAAGCTATTCGGCGTTGAAGAAGGCGGTGTAGACGCACTTCGCGAAGAAGTTAAGAAAAACATGGAACGCGAATTAGGCCAAGCTGTAAAAGGCAAGGTAAAAGAGCAAGTGTTGAACGGTTTAGTTGAAGCGAATGCAATTGAGCTTCCAAAAGCCCTAGTAAGCCAAGAAGTTGACGCACTTCGTCAACAAGCTATGCAGCGTTTTGGTGGTCAAGTTGATCCGAAAAACATGCCACAGCTACCTGCAGAAATGTTCACTGAACAAGCTGAGCGTCGCGTAAAAGTAGGTCTTCTTTTAGGTGAAGTAATCAAAACTAACGAACTTAAAGTAGACGACGCGCGCGTAAAAGCGTTAATCGAAACTGCGGCATCGGCATACGAAGATCCACAAGAAGTTATCGATTACTACATGAACAACCAAGAACTACTTCAGCAAATGCAGCACGTTGCTTTAGAAGAGCAAGCTGTTGACTTCATTCTTGAACAAGCTGACGTAGTTGAAAAAGAAACTGCATTTAAAGACGTAATGACACCACAAGCGTAATTGTTGATAGAAAAATTACAATAATTACCGGTTTACACGTCTCACGCATTGACAATGTCAATGGCAGTGGCTTAAATGGCTTATATGTGTTCATATAAGCCATTTTTACATTTTAAGGATATTTTCATTGATTCACTCTAATAATAATTCACCAATTGAAAATGCATTGGTTCCTATGGTTGTTGAACAAACATCCAAGGGCGAGCGTTCATATGACATTTATTCGCGTTTGTTAAAAGAGCGCGTCATTTTTTGTTGCGGTCAAGTTGAAGAGCACATGGCAAATTTGATTGTCGCTCAGCTTTTGTTCCTTGAATCGGAAAGTCCAGAAAAAGACATTTATCTGTACATCAACTCACCGGGCGGCAGCGTAACGGCAGGTTTGGCTATTTACGATACCATGCAGTTTATCAAGCCTAACGTGAGCACCGTGTGTATGGGGCAAGCGGCAAGTATGGGCGCATTTTTGTTGTCTGCAGGTGAAAAGGGCAAGCGTTTTTGTCTTCCTAATTCCCGCGTTATGATCCACCAACCTCTGGGCGGTTTCCAAGGTCAGGCATCAGATTTTGAAATCCATGCCAAGGAAATCTTATACGTTAAAGACAAGCTGAATCGCCTCATGGCAGAACACACCGGACAAGATTTAGAAAAAGTTACCAAAGATACCGATCGCGATAACTTTTTAAGTGCTCAACAAGCTGTAGATTACGGTTTGGTCGATGCGATTTTAACCCAGCGTTAATCGCGACCGATCAATTAAGCGACAACATCACGAGCAACAAAGGCTCTGTTGGCACGCTATAATAGCCGTTTTCCAGCTATAATGGGTGTATGCTTTGGTGATTAATTTAATTAGAAAGAAAAGATATTGAGGTAAGTACCGTATGACCGATGACATTAAAGGTAGCGGTGATAACGACAAGTTATTGTATTGCTCGTTTTGTGGTAAAAGTCAGCATGAAGTCCGTAAGTTAATTGCCGGCCCATCTGTGTTCGTATGTGATGAGTGTGTTGAGCTGTGTAACGATATTATTCGTGAAGAAGTCAAAGATATCTCGCCACAAGCTGACTCGAGTAAATTGCCAACACCCAAAGAAATTAGAGCGCACTTAGACGATTATGTGATCGGTCAAGATCACGCTAAAAAAGTGCTCAGTGTGGCAGTATACAACCATTACAAGCGTTTGAAAAATGGCGATAGCCACAATGGTGTAGAGCTAGGCAAGTCGAATATTTTGCTGATTGGTCCAACGGGTTCCGGTAAAACGTTGTTAGCGGAAACCTTGGCGAGAATGCTTGATGTGCCTTATACCATGGCCGATGCAACGACGTTAACCGAAGCCGGCTACGTTGGCGAAGACGTTGAAAACATTATCCAAAAGCTATTGCAAAAATGTGATTACGACGTTGAAAAAGCTCAGCGCGGTATTGTCTACATTGATGAAATTGACAAAATTTCTCGCAAGTCAGACAACCCTTCGATCACCCGTGATGTATCGGGTGAAGGTGTGCAGCAAGCACTGTTGAAGTTGGTTGAAGGAACTATTGCTGCTGTACCGCCTCAAGGTGGTCGCAAACATCCACAGCAAGAGTTTTTGCAAGTTGATACATCGAAAATCTTATTTATCTGTGGTGGTGCATTCGCCGGACTCGATAAAGTCATTGAGCAGCGCATGGTTACCGGTACAGGAATTGGCTTTGGTGCCGATGTCAAAGGCAAAGAAGCAGAGAAGTCGCTAACCGAACGCTTCCAAGAAGTCGAGCCTCAGGATTTGGTTAAGTACGGTTTGATACCCGAATTCATCGGTCGTTTACCGGTTGTTGCAACCTTAAGCGAGCTTGATGAAGATGCGTTAATTCAAATCTTACAACAGCCTAAGAATGCGTTAACCAAACAGTTTACCGCATTGTTTGATATGGAAGACGTCGAGCTTGAGTTTAGAGAAGACGCGTTAAAGGCGATTGCCAACAAAGCCATGGTCCGTAAAACTGGTGCTCGTGGTTTGCGCTCAATTGTCGAAGGCGTACTGTTAGATACCATGTACGAACTGCCATCTCTCACTGATGCAACTAAAGTTGTTATTGATGAGTCGGTGATCAAAGGCGAGTCTAAGCCAATTATTTTGTTTGAATCGCAAGATGAAAAACAAGCCAACGAGTAAGTGACACTCTCAGTGCAAAAGCCAGCCATCAGTGCTGGCTTTTTTGTTTCACATTTCCACGAATCAGCTTATTGGTACCAGCTTTTGAAATTAGCTGTTGAATCTCAAACGTCAATCCCCATATACTGAATTATAAGGTTCAGAATATATTCGACACTTCTGAATAATGCACATCACTTTCAAGAGATTTTCCCATGACAAAAGAGCATTCAGGACAAATTAACACACCAGTACTCGCTTTGCGTGATGTCGTTGTTTACCCACAAATGGTGATACCGCTATTTGTCGGGCGAGAAAAATCAATTCGTTGTTTAGATCAAGCGATGGAAAGCGACAAACGAGTATTTTTAGTAGCACAAAAGGACGCTTCAGTCGACGATCCAACTGAAGCTGACTTGTTTGAAATGGGTACCGTCGCGACCATTTTGCAAATGTTAAAATTGCCAGATGGCACAGTAAAAGTGTTGGTTGAAGGGATACAGCGTGCCCAAGTGGTGCAGTTTACCGATACCGATGATTACTTTGTCGCCGATGTGGACTTTGTTGAATCTGATAACAGTGACATAGACAATCACGAAGTGTTGGTGCGCTCGGCGGTGTCTCAGTTTGAAGGCTACGTCAAATTAAATAAAAAGATCCCTCCTGAAGTGCTTACCTCGGTCTCAGCCATCGAAAATGCCGAACAGTTAGCCGATACTATGGCTGCTCATATGCCGCTTAAGTTGCAAGAAAAGCAGCACGTCCTTGAAATCACCAATGTCGCGGAACGCCTTGAGTACTTGATGGCGCTGATGGAAGGTGAGATCGACTTGTTGCAAGTAGAGAAAAAGATCCGCGGTCGCGTTAAAAAGCAAATGGAAAAAAGCCAACGCGAATATTACCTGAATGAGCAAATGAAGGCGATTCAGAAAGAGTTAGGGGATATGGACGATGTGCCTGACGAAACCGAGCAATTAACGCAAAAAATTGAAGATGCGAAAATGCCCGCCGAAGCCAAGCAAAAAACGCTGGCTGAATTGCAAAAGCTGAAAATGATGTCGCCTATGTCAGCCGAAGCGACTGTTGTGCGCAGTTACATCGATTGGATGATTTCGGTACCGTGGAAAAAGCGCAGCAAGCTCAAGCGCAATTTAAAATTGGCCGAAGATGTGCTTGAACAAGATCACTATGGCTTGGAAAAAGTCAAAGAGCGCATCATTGAGTATCTAGCGGTACAGCAGCGAGTAACGCAGTTGCGCGGCCCTATTTTGTGTTTGGTAGGACCGCCAGGTGTTGGTAAAACATCACTGGGACAATCTATCGCGCGCGCGACAGGTCGAAAATACGTGCGCATGGCATTAGGTGGTGTTCGCGATGAAGCGGAAATCAGAGGTCATCGCCGAACGTATATCGGTTCGATGCCAGGCAAACTGGTACAAAAAATGGCAAAAGCCGAGGTTAAGAACCCGCTGTTTTTACTTGATGAAATTGACAAAATGTCATCAGATATGCGCGGTGACCCTGCTTCAGCTTTACTTGAAGTACTCGATCCTGAGCAAAACAGTGCCTTTAACGACCATTATTTGGAAGTAGATTACGATTTGTCTGATGTAATGTTTGTCGCCACGTCAAACAGCATGAACATTCCCGGTCCGCTACTTGATCGCATGGAAGTTATTCGTTTATCTGGTTATACCGAAGACGAAAAATTAAACATTGCCAAGCGCCATTTAATGCCTAAACAAATTAAGCGCAATGGGCTCAAGGAAAAAGAGATTGAAATTGAAGACAGTGCCATTGTCGGCATTATCCGATACTACACTCGAGAGGCTGGCGTGCGCAGTTTAGAGCGCGAGATTTCCAAATTATGTCGCAAAGCAGTGAAGCAAATTTTACTCGACAAAGACCTGGGTAAAGTGATTATTAATCAAGATAATCTAGAACAGTTTTTAGGTGTACAACGCTTTGATTATGGAAAAGCCGAAGATGAAAATCGCGTAGGCCAGGTGACCGGCTTGGCGTGGACTGAAGTAGGTGGTGAGTTGTTGACCATTGAAGCGGCGTCAGTGCCGGGCAAAGGCAAATTAACCTTTACCGGTTCACTCGGTGAAGTCATGCAAGAGTCGATTCAAGCAGCACTTACTGTGGTTCGCAGTCGCACTGACGGTTTGCGGATTAATAGCGACTTTAATGAAAAACGCGATATTCATGTGCACGTACCTGAAGGCGCCACGCCTAAAGACGGTCCGAGTGCCGGTATTGGCATGTGCACAGCGTTAGTGTCAAGTTTGACCGGTAACCCAGTGCGAGCAGACGTGGCGATGACGGGCGAAATTACCTTACGCGGTGAAGTTCTAGCGATAGGCGGATTGAAAGAGAAGTTATTAGCAGCTCATCGCGGTGGCATTAAAACCGTTGTTATTCCGAAAGATAACGAACGCGACCTAAAAGAAATCCCTGAGAATGTGAAAGCGGATCTCGATATTCACCCGGTGAAATGGATTGACGAAGTGCTTGAATTAGCCCTTGCTGAGTCGCCATCTAAGTGGTCTGTAGCGAGCTAATAGCGGCGCGAGGTTATTTTTTTGGTTTTTTTTAGTAAAAATCGCAAAAAAAATGGAAAAAAACGCAATTAAGGGGTTTTCAAAGCGCAAAACTATGGTAGTCTGACAGTCGGACGTTAATAAAACTCCTCTACAGGCTACCAATAGCAAGGGATTTGTAAATTTATTAACATTTTTTTCAAATATGCTGGTTCGGGGCTTGAAGTTGTTAAAAATGCTTGATATAACAAAGGTCGAGCAATTTTGACAGGCTCCAAATAATAACAATTAAAGGGGAAGACATAGTGAATAAGTCTCAACTAATCGAAAAAATCGCAGAAGGCGCAGATATCTCTAAAGCAGCTGCTGGTCGTGCACTAGATTCTTTTATCGACGCAGTTTCTGATGAACTAAAAGCAGGTGAGCAAGTTGCTCTTGTGGGTTTTGGTACATTCTCAGTACGTGACCGCGCAGCTCGTACAGGTCGCAACCCACAAACTGGTGCGACTATTGAAATTTCAGCAGCTAAAGTACCAGCTTTCAAAGCGGGTAAAGCACTTAAAGACGCTGTAAACTAAGATTAAGTTTCTTAGCAAAAAGCTGGCATACGCCAGCTTTTTTTGTTTTCACACGCCTATTTACCTAGTCATTTTTATCGCAATTGTCGCTTAAATTTACTTCAAGGGGGCGCGTGGGTTTGCTACAATCGGGCAACTAGAATTAATGTCCTGATGTTTTAACGAGAGACACATGTTAGAAAGAATAAGAGAAGGCTCTACGGGCTTTACAGCAAAAGCAATTCTTGTATTAGTTATTTTGACGTTTGTATTTGCTGGAGTGGGAACATACACCAATTCAGTTGATACATCGGTTGCAGTGGTTAATGGGGAAAAGATCAGCCAGCAACAATTTGAAACGGCATATCGCAACCAACGCGCTCGCATGGAGCAGCAATACGGCGATATGTTCGCACAGTTAGCTGGCAACGATGCTTACATGCAATCAATGCGCAGTAATGTGCTTGAGCAATTGATCAATCAAGAGCTTATTGATCAGCAAGTGGCAGAGCTTGATATCAAAATCAGCGATGAGCAAATCAAACAAACTATTCTGTCAATGCCTGAATTCCAGGTCGACGGCGAGTTTAACAACGACCGTTACCTTATGCTGATCAATCAGGCAGGTTTCTACGACGCCTCGAGTTTTCGCGACTATCTGCGTACTGATATGGCGCGTCGCAGTCTTCAATCTGGTGTTTTAGCAACGGAGTTTAGCTTGCCTTACCAACAACAGTTAGCGGCTAAGCTGAACAACCAAACACGTGATATTCGCTATGCCACTATTGCCGTGCAACCGTTTAAAGACAGCGTTGAAGTTAGCGACGAAGAAATTGACAGCTATTACCAAGCCAACAAAGACAACTTTGCCACAGCTGAAAAAGTGAAAGTTCGTTACGTGGCGCTTGATATGGCCGATTTACGTGCCAATGTTGAAATCACTGACGCCGATGTAGAGTCGTATTACCAAGACAATAAAGCGTTTTATTCGACCAATGAACGCCGCCGCGCATCGCATATCTTGTTAGAGTTTGGCGATGATCAAGCTGCAGCAGAGCAACAAGCAGAACAGCTACTTGCACAAATTAACGCGGGTGAAGACTTTGCCGAGTTGGCCAAGCAATTTTCAGCTGATCTATTTTCGGGTGAAAATGGCGGTGACTTAGAGTGGGTTGAACGCGGTGATATGGATGCTGCATTTGAAGATGCGCTGTTTGCATTAACCAGCGAACAACCAATCTCATCTGTGGTCGAATCTGAATTTGGTTATCACATCATTAAGCTAACTGACATTGAAGAAGTTAAGACCAAACAACTTGCTGAAGTTGCCGACGAAATTCGCCAGCAATTAATCAATGATCAAGCGCTTGAAAAGTTCTACACCTTACAGGGTGAAATGGCGACCATCGCATTTGAATCACCAGATTCACTTGAGGAAGTTGCGATTATCGCAAACACCGAAGTGAAAACCAGCGATTGGTTAACTCGTGCGGGCAATGCTGCGCCATTTGACAATCAACAGCTGATCGATGCCGCATTTTCAGAGCAAGTCACTTTAGACGCACTTAATTCGGATGTTATTGAAGTGGTCAGTGATGAGCTTGTGATGGTGTTGCGCTTAGATGAATATCAACAAGCAACAATTAAACCGTTAGAGCAAGTTAGTGACGTGATCAAAGCACAATTAGTTAATACTAAAGCACAACAAGCAGCTAGCGAAGTGGCTGAACAACTTTTTAACAGCGTGGCAACCAATGGCGACAGCAGTGAGCTATTAGTAGCACACAATAGCGAGTTTGTTGCGGTGGAAACTCTCGTTCGCAATGCGGCCGATGTTGATCGCGCTATTGTCAGTAAAGCGTTTACCATGGCTCACCCAGGCGATGATGCAACGTCTGTTGCGAGCACGCAAATGAGCAATGGTGACTTTGCCGTGGTTGAATTGACAGCGGTTAACGAGGGCGAGGTTACCGACATTGATGAGCGAGCTCAACAGTTTGCCGTTAGTCAGTTAGCGCAATCTGCGTTTGAAAGCTATGTTGCTAACTTAAAAGAACACGCTGAGGTTCGTCGTAATTTAGAAAGCGCACCTGCACCGCTTTACTAATTGCTATAACAATGTGCAACACATTGTAAATCGAGCTTATATAGAGCAACAAAAAAGGCCGCATTCGCGGCCTTTTTTTAGTTGTGTAATCGTTGACGATGTATTACCTGTGCTTACACAAACGCCTTCGAGTTAATTTCTAAACTCTGGAATAAAACCAAAGTTGGTCCACAATATCGCCGTGCAAGCTAAAATGGTGACCAGTAGCACTAAACCTGCGGTAACTACCGAACTCGCATAGATAAAGCCTTTTTCATCAGGGATGTGCATCATAATTGGCACGCCTGAATAGAGCAGATACACCGAGTAGGCTATCGCTAAGCATCCCACCACGGCGACAAACCAAAGTATTGGATACAATGCGGCTAAACCGGCCATTAGCACAGGGGTTGCAGCATAGGCAGCAAGCTCTAGGCTTTGAGTAAAGGTTGGTTTTGCATCGAAGGTCTCAGCCATCCACTTGATCAAATAGGCTAACGCAAATACACCGGCGATGATTGCCGCGTACATCGAAATAGATAATAGTAACGCACTTTGCTTGGTAATTTTTATTGGGTCACCTGCGCCAATGCTCCAGCCAATGTGCGCAGCGGCATAGTAGCCACAAATAGCAGGTATCAAAGCAACTAACATAATGTGGCTTAAGCCGTAAAACATACTTTCGTGACGGTTGTCTATGTCAGCCCATTCATCTTTTGGATGGGCATAAAGTCCCCAAATGTGGTTTAAAATCATAACTCACTTCCTCTTTCACTATCCCCATGTTCAAAAACCTTTCTTATTTAGTTGTTTGAACGTTTTTTGAGCGATTTAAGTTTTGTTTTTGTTGTTATTTTTTAGATTTGCTCAACTTAGTTATGTCTCATGTTGAATAATTCGTCAAGAGTTGTTTGAAAAATAATCAGGTAAACTTGATCTATTCGACATTTCTAGCCTCCAATAGCCAAGGTGACGATAACCAACGCAACGACATTGATAAAATAGGGCGAGGATAAAATTGTAGCGAATATCGAATAAAGATGGTTGTGGGGGCGCGAAGGTAACGTGAGATAGGTATCGCGGTTGGCATTTGCCCTCGACTCGCGTAGTAACGATGAGCTCGTAGCGCTTTGTTTGGTTTAGGGGGGAATTTACGGTTAACTGCGACGCACTCGAACCACTTTCATATACTCTAGGGTGTAACCAGCGATGCTTTGCTCCGGTGGGTAATAGTTAACATTGACGCGACAACCTTGCAACGACTGATATGGCTGGGTTCGCTTGTATGTGGACGGGACGTCAACAGCCCCTCGAGTATTAACATACCAATCCCCTTCGCGGCGTTGTACATGAGAAACCACTTTGCGGTTGCCTGTTTGACTGAGGTTAGGGTGCTTTGTTAACAAAGGTTTTCGTTGTTTATCCATGTCGAATTCAATAGCGTTGCTGTTGATTATCTTAAGCGGCTCAAAAATAGCGCTAGCCGGCTATCTGATGACGGCTAGCGAGTTATGGGGCGATGGTTAGCGAAGCTTGCGTAATAAGGCAAGTTTAAAAGCGGTGTATGGCGCGAATCGAAGCGCGACGTCCTTTATAAATGGACGTTTTAACACGGCCTTAAAATGGCTGAAATTATCAAATCCGTGTTTACCGCTATAACGACCCATACCACTTGGACCAACACCGCCAAAGGGCAGTTCAGTTACGGCATTAAACATCATCACATCGTTAATGCATTGGCTACCGGCGCTGATTTGCTCAACCCAATCACTGTGCTGAGTTTTCTCTTTACTAAATAAATAGGCTGCTAGAGGCTTATCTCGGTTGATAATAAATTGCTTTGCTTGAGCGAAGCTATCGATACTGATAATCGGTAGTATTGGTCCGAAGATCTCTTCTGTCATCAATGAGCTCGTCACATCGGGATCGATGACAATTGTCGGTTCAATATAGCGTTGAGACACATCCACGCTACCGCCGAACGCGACGTCTTGGTCCATTAAGTATTGCTGTAAACGCTGGCAGTGACGTTCGTTAATTATGCGACCATAGCTATCACTTTGCTTGGCATCTTCACCGAACATGGCTTTGATCTGTAAGACCAGCTCGTTGATCAACGGCATAACCATATCAGCGGTGGTTAAAATATAATCTGGGGCAATGCAGGTTTGTCCCGCATTCATCCACTTACCCCAAGCGAGGCGTTGACAGGTAATCGTTAGGTCGGCGGAACGATCGACAAATACCGGGCTTTTACCGCCTAGTTCTAAGGTTACTGGGGTTAAATGCTTTGCCGCGGCCGTCATCACAATGCGCCCCACCTGACCATTGCCTGTGTACATAATGTGATCCCAAGCAAGCTCAAGCAAAGCGGATGTTTGTTCCACCCCTCCTTCAACAACGTGTATTGCTTCAGTATCCAAATACTCAGGTACTAATTTAGCAACTAAAGCTGAAATATTTGGCGCCAGTTCTGACGGTTTTAACACCGCACAATTACCCGCAGCTATGACAGCGACTAATGGTGCGAAAACCAATTGGAAAGGGTAGTTCCAGGCACCAATGATCAACACCGAACCATAAGGCTCAGCTTTTATCGCGCTTTGTCCTGGCTGAGCCAGCAGTGGTGTATGCACCTTTTGTGGTTTTAGCCAGGACTTCAGTTTGCTAAGCGCGTGATCTACCTCGTTGGTAATATAAGATATTTCAGTAATCCAAGCCTCTTGGCTAGGCTTGCCTAAATCTGCCTTAAGAGCCGCAATGATAGCTTGCTCATTGTCGTTAACGAGCTTTTTAATTTGAGTCAGTTGCTGTTTGCGCCACGCAATGTTGCGTGTCGTACCTTGCTGAAAATACGCTTTTTGTTGTTCGAGTTGCTGCTGATAAGTCACTGTGTGCTCTCAAGTTATTATTGGGATAGCCTGTACTATGTGAGGTTAACACAGTGCAGGTTAACACAAAATAACATTTCGCGTACATCGGGTGTGACGCAATACCACGTAAGCTTGTGCATTCCCCGTGAGCACACCCTTAATAGTAAACACCTAGATGTTGACGCGCTATTGGCCGCATCGACTCATTGGTGTTGCCCTGATGGCG
This sequence comes from Thalassotalea ponticola, assembly GCF_041379045.1. Lineage (NCBI taxonomy): Bacteria > Pseudomonadati > Pseudomonadota > Gammaproteobacteria > Alteromonadales > Colwelliaceae > Thalassotalea > Thalassotalea ponticola. The sequence continues at coordinate 2,609,867 of NZ_CP166871.1, read as the reverse complement.
CAAATCGATTGCTAATTCCAGTAATTAATCATTAGCTTGCTTAAATTCGTCAAATGCTTGTAACGCATCGGCGGCATACATCAGCGAAGGTCCACCACCCATATATATTGACATTGCCAGCGTTTCTTCAACTTCCTCTCTACTGGCGCCTAATTGGACTAGGGCTTTGGCATGAAAGCCAATGCAACCATCGCAACGGGTTGATACACCAATGGCAAGAGCGATTAACTCTTTGGTTTTTTTATCTAAAACACCATCGCTTGTGGCAGCCTTAGCCATCATTGAAAAGCCTTTCATTGTCTCTGCGATAGTAGGACGAAGTTGCTGCAAATTCGCCGATAGGGCATTGGTTATCTCTTTGTAAGACTTAGTCATGTTGGATTCCTGCATAGTGGCATCGGTTATTGATACTATTAGATAGTATGCAAGAAACAGCAAACCTGCCACGTCGAGCTCGTATGTAAAAGCTCCATCGCCTGCTCTGGACTGGAGGAATTCGTTAGTACTGTATCGGGCTACAATTCGTTAATAGAGTTGGCTTACTCGGTTGTGGTAAACTAGCGCCATACTTTTCGTTACGTTTACTTTTAGTCAGTTATGTACCAAGACTTATTGGCGCCAATCAAACAATTTTTACACTGCGAAACACCGCAACAGTGGATCGATCACGCGCAGAAACCCCAAAACCTACAAGTGTTATTAACCGATCATATGATTTGCGAGCTAAAGGCTGCGCAAACTGCTATGTGGTTGATCCGTAAGTATGCGGTAGACAAAGCCAGTGGCGATGCCTTGTTAGCTTGGTTAAAGCCGTTTGAGGAGTTTATTTACAAGAAAAATGGCAGTTTTGCTGAATTAGCCAAGGCGAATAAATTGACCAAGTCGATTGTACCGAAAGCTAATTCCGCTTATGGTCAAGACCTAATCGATAAAATGGTGTTGTTAATAAAAGAAGAACTACACCATTTTTACCAAGTACTCGAGATCATGGAAGCGCGTGACATTCCCTATCAAAACATCACTGCAGGTCGTTATGCCAAAGGGATGATGCGCCACGTCAAAACTCATGAGCCAGAGACCTTAATCGACAAATTGATTTGCGGAGCGTACATAGAGGCGAGATCGTGTGAGCGCTTTGCCAAACTGGCACCATTTCTAGATGATGAATTACATAAATTTTATGTCAGTTTACTGCGCTCTGAAGCACGGCATTATCAAGATTACCTAACGCTCGCGGAACAAATCGCTGGTAAGGACATTAGCGATCGAGTCGCATTGTTTGGTCAAGTTGAAGCAGAACTGATATCTTCGCCTGATGAGGATTTTAAGTTTCACAGTGGCTGCCCTGTTAGTGGCAGTTAATCTAGGGCGTGTTGATCTTTGAGCTACCCATTTTGTTCAAGCTAACTGATTTCTGATCGACTCGCGCTTGAATAAGCTTATGATTCATAAATCTTTATTTTGCTTTTAAAGTTACTCTTGTTTACTATTTGAACAGGTTATAACAACAATATTGAGAGCAAAAATGAACAAAACCCCACTCGCCTTGTGCATCAGTCTTTTATTAGTTGCTTGCTCTGAGCAGGCAACTATGACCTCGGTAACAGGCCAAGCCCCTGAAACCACACCAGTTAGCGCCGTATCCGTTGATTCTAAGCCAAGTGAAAGCGAGCGTCTAAATCAGTGGTTTGCCGATAAGTTTGAACAGCAGCTCCAGCGCAGTCCGTTGCAAATGACGGTACTTGGCCGCAAAGATAAATACGATCAAATCGATGATGTTAGTGAGCAAGCCGAAGATAAAGAACTCGCTTGGTTGGCACAATCTGTCGAAGAGTTAAAAGCTAATTTTGATTACGCACAATTAACCGATGAGGCACAAACCTCTTATGACATTTGGATTTATCAATACGAACAGGCGAAGCAGGGACGACCATTTCGTTACAACAATTATATTTTCACCCAAATGCAGGGGATGCAGGCGTTGGCGGCTCAGTTTTTAATCAGCTTTCATCGCGTAGACGATGTAAGTGACATGCAAGCGTATAACAAGCGTATCAGCGGTATGGCCAATGCGATATCGGTACTCTTAGAGCGCGCAAAATTGCACGCTGAGAAAGGGGTGAGACCGCCGAAATTTGCATACCAAGGCATTATCGAGCAAGCGCAAAACTTGATAACTGGCGCGCCGTTTTCAGAGGGAGAGCCATCTGCTTTATACGGTGATGCGACGCGCAAAGTGAATGCATTGCTAGAGGCGGAAAAAATAGATCAGCAAACCGCCCAGCAATTACTCGGTGAAACCAGTCGGGTGTTAAAGCAGGATTGGTTGCCCGCCTATCAGTCACTGATAGATTGGTTTAGCGCAGATATGGTTAATAGCCAAGACAATGCATCGGGCGTTGGCTCTCAACCCAATGGCGAAGATTATTACAATTACCGTCTGAAGGCGAGTACCACCACGAACTTAACCGCAGAGCAAATACACCAGCTCGGATTAGATGAAGTGGCGCGCCTGCAAGCTGAAATGCGCGAGATCATGAAACAGGTTGAATTTGAGGGAACTCTAACTGAGTTCTTTCGCTTCATTAAAACCGATGATCGCTTTTATTACCCCAATACCGATGAGGGGCGCCAAGCGTATATTGATGACACCGAGCAGTACTTAGCATTTATCAATCAGCAGTTGCCGAAGTACTTTGGTATTCTTCCTAAAGCTGACTTAGTGGTAAAACGCGTTGAACCGTTTAGAGAGCAAGATGGTGCCGCGCAACACTACAGCAGTGGTACGCCAGATGGTTCAAGACCTGGCGTTTATTATGCGCATTTATCGGATATGCGTTCGATGCCTAAAAATGAAATGGAGGCCATTGCCTATCACGAGGGCAATCCCGGCCATCATATGCAAATATCCATCGCCCAAGAGCTAACTTCAGTACCGCAGTTTAGAACGCAAGCCGGTTTTACCGCTTACATCGAAGGTTGGGGGTTGTATGCTGAGCTGTTAGCCAAAGAGATGGGTGCATATCAAGATCCATACTCGGATTTTGGACGCCTGATCACCGAAATTTGGCGTGCGGTACGTTTAGTTGTTGATACCGGTTTACACGCGAAAGGTTGGACTGAGCAACAAGCGATTGAGTATTTCAAGGCCAACTCACCGGTGGCAGAAGAAGCGGTGGTTTCAGAAGTTCGTCGCTATTTGGTGTGGCCGGGGCAAGCAACAGCCTATAAAATCGGCATGCTAAAAATTCTTGAATTACGCGCTTATGCCGAACAGCAGCTCGGTGAGTCGTTTGATATTCGCGGTTTTCACGACACTATTTTAGGCGGTGGCGCGATGCCGCTCGATATATTAGAACGTCGGGTCAAACAGTGGGTTGAAACTCAAAAGCAGACAGTCGCAGCGAATTAATTGACGGCGTTATCGATTGCAAAAGGATCTCAGTTGAGATCCTTTTTTATTGCGTTAAACGCGGTGTTTGACGGTGAGTGGTTGCACTCGCAACGAGCCTAGGGGGTAATCAGCGGTTCGTTTAGTAACTCAAATCCGTGTTCGTCGAATTTTAACCAAGCGCCTTGTTCATACCAGTCGCCTAATACAATGCGCGTTGCCTGCTTGCCATCAAGCTCAAACGTGTGCACATTGGGGCGATGGGTGTGGCCGTGAATAAGCAATTGCACATCAGAAGCACGCATTTGCGCCACAACTTCGTCTTGACTGACGTCCATAATGTCATTATTGGTCATAGGCCCTTGGCTATCGGCTTTTTTCCGGTAATCTTCAGCCATTTTTCGTCGGGTGCTAAGCGGTAACGCTTTTACTATCCACTGCCACCACCAGGAGCGAGATTTTTTGCGAAACTTTTGATATTCAACATCGCGAGTACACAAGGTATCGCCATGCATAATTAACGCCCGTTGACCGTAAATATCGATCACTTGGCTGTCGGGAAGTAAGGTCATGGAGGCCCTGTCGGCAAACTTTTTACCCAATAAAAAGTCTCGATTACCTTGAATGAAGAATATTTCAGTACCTTTGTCGCTGAGCTGTTTGAGTTGGTCAGCAATGGTTAATACGAACGGATTATCATCGTCATCGCCAATCCAGTACTCGAAAAAATCTCCGAGAATATAAAGACGCTCAGCCAATGGCGCTTGCTGCTCAATAAAACGCAAAAAGCACTCAGTAATATCTGAGCGCTCTTTGGTTAAATGCAAGTCAGCAATAAAGTAGGTGAGCAATTACGCTACCTCAACAGACTCAACAATAATGTCTTCTTTTGGCACGTCATCATGGAAGCCGTAACGACCAGTTTCTACTAAGGTCATTTTGTCGACAACGTCCATACCTTCAACAACTTTACCAAATACGCAGTAACCCCAGCCTTGCACTGTTTCACTTTTGAAATCTAGGAAAGTGTTATCAACAAGGTTAATGAAAAACTGTGCTGATGCAGAGTGTGGTTCGTTAGTACGCGCCATTGCAAGACTGCCACGAACATTGCTCAAGCCGTTGTTCGCTTCGTTTTCAATAGATGCGCGAGTTGTTTTTTCACCCATACCTGACTCAAAGCCACCGCCCTGCGCCATAAAGCCTTTAATCACGCGGTGAAAAATGGTGCCGTTGTAGAAACCGTCTTCACAATATTGCTTAAAGTTGGCTGCAGTTTTAGGAGCGTTATCAAAATCTAGCTCAATTTTGATATCACCTAAGTTGGTTTTGAATGTGATCATTGTTTTTCCTAAATTTAAATCTGCTAAATATTTAGGCCTAAATTGTAACCTTTTCCCCTGCGCTGTAAAGAGGCATGATGTAATTGCCTGTAAATAGAGGTTAACAAAGCGCAAGAAAACGATCTAAATAGCCGCTATTAAGCGACGAATGTTGGCGAAGGCGCTAGTGAATTGTTGTAACTTGCGGTAGAATTGCGGCCATAATGTAAGTGCTCTAGCACGTAAGTTTATTAATGAGATGAGAAATAAAATGCTGCAAATATACAATACGTTAACCCGTCAAAAGGAAGAGTTTAAACCAATTACTCCTGGCAAGGTCGGTATGTATGTTTGCGGTATTACTATTTACGACCTGTGTCACATTGGCCACGCTCGTACTTATGTCGCCTTTGACGTTATCACCCGCTACTTGCGTCACTTGGGTTACAGTGTTACTCACGTGCGCAACATCACCGATGTTGACGATAAAATTATTAAGCGCGCGAGTGAAAACAACGAAAGTTGTGAATCATTGGTCAATCGCATGACCGCAGAAATGTATGCTGATTTAGATGCATTAAACGTTGAGCGCCCAGATATTGCGCCAACGGTTACCACGCATATGCCCGAAATTATCGATTTGGTAAAGCGCCTAATCGACAAACAACACGCCTACGTTGCCGATAACGGCGATGTCATGTTTGATGTGTCTTCGTACAAAGATTACGGGCAATTGAGTATGCAAAACTTGGAGATGTTGCAAGCCGGGGCACGAGTTGATGTCGATGATGCAAAACGCAACCCGTTAGATTTTGTCTTGTGGAAAATGGCGAAACCGGGTGAGCCAAGTTGGTCATCGCCTTGGGGCGAGGGCCGTCCTGGGTGGCACATTGAGTGCTCGGCAATGAACTGTAAACACTTGGGCAGTCATTTTGATATTCACGGTGGTGGCAGTGACTTGCAGTTTCCACATCACGAAAACGAAATTGCTCAATCGTGCTGTGCATTTGATACGCCGTATGTTAATTACTGGATGCACGGTGGTATGGTGCAAGTAGACAAGGTAAAAATGTCTAAGTCATTGGGCAACTTTTTTACCTTGCGCGATGTGTTGCAACAATACGATGCGGAAACCGTGCGTTACTTCCTCGTGTCGAGCCAGTACCGCAGTCAGTTGAATTACTCACAAGAAAACTTAGCGCAAGCGCGCGCCTCGCTTGAGCGCATTTACACTGCGTTACGCGGTATTACACCGGTTGAAGTTGAGCTAACGGACAACGACTATGTGGCGCGCTTTGAAAAGGCGATGAACGACGATTTTAACACCCCAGAGGCGTTGCCAGTCATTTTTGAATTAGCTAAAGAAGTCAATCGCTTGAAAGCAGCTGATGGACAAAAGGCGGCTCAGCTCGCGTATGTGTTAATCGCGTTAGGAGCGATTATTGGTATCGCCCAAAACGATCCGGAAAGCTTCTTCACTGGCGATAGTGATGACGACGACGCGGCGTTAATCGAACAGTTAATCGAACAGCGCAATACCGCACGTGCTAACAAAGACTGGGCAAGTGCTGATGATGCGCGCGATAAATTGAAAGCGATGAATGTGATATTAGAAGACAGCGCCGGCAAAACCACCTGGCGCCGAGGTTAATAACCACACTTGGCTGTATTTGGTGAACCAAAACAACAAGGCCGCGTCATTTGACGCGGCCTTGTTGTTTTAGCCAGCATTACTGCTCGCTGAAGTTTGGAATAACCGGACTTCTGCTGTGCTCAAATACCAATGCCGTTTCCACATTTGTCACTTCATCGCGTGAGGTAATGGCAGAAAATACAAAGCGGCGCAAGTGTTCAGTGTCCTTAACCGACATATGAATATAGAAATCAAATGCACCGCCCATGTGATACATCGATACGATCTCAGGCAGTGGGAGCAGCTCATCTCGTAGGTCATTGACGATTTGCTCTGAGTAGGGCTGCAGTTGAATCGCGGCGATGGCTTCAATGTTTCCACCAACCGTATTGTAATTTACGTCAATATACGAGCCCTTAATAACTCCTGAAGCTTTCATCCGCTTTACCCGCTCTAAACAGGTTGACGGGGCAATACCTATGTGCGCTGCCAAGTCTTTATTGGTGATATCTGCGTCTTTGTAAAGTAGCGTCAAAATTTGTAGGTCAATATCGTCAAGTTTTTTCATGCGGTAGTTTTTCGGGCTCGAACAATTGCCAATACTATATCTAAAAAACGGTTAAATTTTAAAATTAATCATCAATTATTTAGTTATTACCGAATTATTGATTAATTTTGACGGTAAATTTGGTTAAAATGGCGGCTTTATTTTTGATACGTTTGTTGTCGTAAGAATGAGTGTAAATCACTGTTACCGCGATTTGATCGAATTATTCGCTAACACGTTTTACCAGCAGTACAACACCTGCTTAGTAAAAGGTGATGACGAGCCGATTTATTTACCGGCAGGGCACGGCGCGCCTTATCATCAAATCGTTTTTGCGCATGGTTTTTACGCTAGCGCCTTTCACGAGATAGCGCACTGGTGTGTAGCTGGAGAACAGCGCCGTTTACTCGAAGATTACGGTTATTGGTACGCCCCAGATGGACGCGATGCCGAGCAACAAGCGATGTTTGAAAACGTCGAACTTACGCCACAGGCAATTGAGTGGGCATTTTGTGTCGCCAGTGGCTTTAAATTTAATGTGTCGGTTGATAATTTGACTGGCGTTGACGTCGACCGTTATCGATTTCAAAGTCGCGTGCAGGCGCGTGTTATGCAATTTTTAGAGGATGGATTTCCTCCTCGCGCGCAGCAATTTATTGATGCCCTAATGGCGTTTTATCAGACGGGCTCGCAATTGCAGCCACAGCAATTTGTATTTATTAACCCGTTAACACCTAGTACTAAGACGAGCATGTTGGATGAGCACACAATTTAAACTGGGCTTTTTGATCAATCCTGTCGCAGGCATTGGAGGCAGTGTTGGCTTAAAAGGCAGTGATGGTAAAGATACACCACAAAAAGCAATCGCCCTAGGTGCTGAGCCTAAAGCCAATTTACGAGCCAAGTTAGCGCTGGAAGTATTATTGCCTTACAAAGAGCAATTGATCATTTACACCGCAGCTGGCGATATGGGGCAGTTATGTGCCGAGCAACTGGGTTTTAATACGCAAGTTGTCTATCACCCAACTCACCCCGAGACAACCGCTGAAGATACCGAACGCGTTGTCCAAGTATTACAGCAAGTAGGGGTTGATTTACTGTTGTTTGCCGGCGGAGACGGTACGGCTCGCAATGTTTGCCATCAAGTGGATGGCTATTTTCCGGTACTGGGCATTCCTGCGGGGTGTAAAATTCACTCCGGTGTTTATGCGCTAACGCCGACGGCGGCGGGGCGAGTCGTCGAACAGATGCTTAATAACCAATTGGTGTCGTTTACTGACGCTGATGTCATGGATATCGACGAACAAGCGTTTCGCTCGGGCGTGGTTAAAGCGCGTCGTTACGGCGAAATGCAAATCCCAAGTCAACTGCAATATATTCAAGCGGTAAAGTCGGGCGGTAAAGAGTCCGATGAGCTCGTTCTGATGGATATTGCGGCCGATGTGATTGAACAAATGGAAGACCAACTGTTTATTATCGGATCAGGTTCTACGGTTGGCGCAGTTATGGCGGAGCTAGCCTTGGACAACACATTGCTGGGCGTTGATTTAGTTCAGCATCAGGAGCTGATCGCCAGCGACGTCATTGAGTCTCAAATCATGCAAGCCATTGAGCGCGCAACGGATGGGGTTAAGTTAGTGATTACGGTGATAGGAGGCCAAGGACATATCTTTGGCCGCGGTAATCAACAATTGAGCCCACGGGTGATACGAGCAATCGGCAAGGAAAATATCATTATTATTGCCACTAAGCGAAAACTTCAATCGCTACAACAACGCCCACTGATTGTTGATACTGGCGATAGAGATCTGGATAGTGAATTATCGGGCTATTTACCGGTTATTACTGGGTTTCACGACCAAGTCCTATACCCAGTGGCAAGTCCAGGATTAGATTAGTCAACGAAAAATGTAGACACAAGTCAACGTCAGACTTAACGAGTTGTAACCAGAAGTGATTTACCATGATAGCGATAACCGATATAAAAACCTTAGCCCAATTAGACCAGTACTTTGACCATATTGTTGACTTGGACAATGACGATGCGTTGTTTGCCAGCAGTTATCTGCGTGGCTTTATCGAAGTCGAAGCAGTTGAATTTGGCGACGAGCAACAACCGCTGACACAGCGTTTAGCCGATAAGGTAAGTGCCCAGCTCGAACGCGCTAAAGACGAGTTAAGTAGCGCTGATCAGCGCATTGTCGAGCAATTTTGGCAAACCTTACAACCCGCTTTTAATTAGCTCGTTGCACTCATCTGCCAACACGCTGTGTACAATTACACTTCGCGACGGATGAGATCTCTGACAATAAAGCGGTTAGCACTTAAGTTAAACAACATTTCACTGTCGACAGGATACGGTTGGTTGGTTATTTCGCTGGCAATGATCTCGGCTAACAACGGCGCTGAACACAAGCCGCGGGCACCTAAGCCGGTTAACACATAGAGCCCCGCGTAAAGCGGAGCAGGGGTGTCGAAAAACCAGTTTTTATCGTAGCGCAAATGTGCATAATGCTGGCGATGTGCGTCGATGTCAGGCAATCGACCAGCAATGGGCAAGTGATCTGGGGTACAACAGCGCAATCTCGCTTTGCTGGCTTGAATATCACCTTCGTGCCAACCGTGAAGGTCATTGCCCAAACACGTATTTAAGGTTTGTAAGTTAAACAGGTCATCGTGTCGCTGACTAAGCGTATCCGTATTGTGTTTGTCAAATGTGGCACCGATGCAATGAGCGCCATCAACTGCAGGGGTTAAATAGCCTTTGTGGCAGAGCACGGTTTTTAGTGGCGCTATGTTAGCGTTACTTGCCATTTGCGTTACTTGGCCGCGCACGGCCGTAAGCGGTAGGTCAGCTAATATGTCAATATTACGCGATTCAGCTCCGGTACATAAGATCAGGTTTTGCACGGTTTTGCTTTCTTTGTTGGTACGAATGCGCCAACGTTGGTTGTCAGTGGGCATCACCTGTTGTAATTCGCGATTGAGCTTAATTGTTAACAATCCCGTATCCGATGCGGCGTCAAGAATGGCGTTTACTAACTCTGGCGGGCATATCCAACCAGCGCGTTCCATAAATAAACCGCCATGTGCCAGGGGGACACCACTTAAGTCACTTGCCTGTTGGGCATTGACAGCGCGAATCAAATCGTCAGGCCAGGCTTGCTGCTGTGCAAATTTTTGCTGACGCTGCTCAAGCGGTGCTTTGTATGCGACTTCAAGTAAACCGTCAAAGCCGTGATTAAAGTCGTAGCCTTGATCTAATAATTGCCGATAAAATGCCATGGCGTAATCAAACGCGTGCTGATAGAAGTCGCTGATATTGTCCCGCTGCACATGCAGTAGTGGATAAACCGCGCCAATGGCATTACTGGAAGCACCTTGGGCAACATCCGCGTCTTTGCAATACAGGGTAACTTTAATACCTTTTTCTACCAGCGCTAAGGCCATACAGGCACTGGCAACCCCTCCACCAAAAATAGTCGCGTGTTGTGAAGCTTCGGTCGTCGAGCGAACTTTAAAGCCGTTTACCGGTTTGGCCTTAGCCTTACCGACGTAGCGCGCGGTGAGCGATTCTGCTTTAACCGTATCTGCATTGACGTTTGCCGTCAGTTGATGACGGTGCTGACGTTTAGTCACTTTAAAACCCGCCTCTTCCAAGCCTCGTCTGACAAAACCGGCCACCGTAAAAGTCCCCAGTGAAGCGTTGTCTTTGGCAAGCCGGGCAAACTGGATAAACAGCTCTGTAGACCACATATCGGCGTTTTTTCGCGGAGCGAAACCGTCTAAGTAAAAGGCATCAACACTGTTTGGCGCCTCATCGGCTAAACGCTGATAGGCGGTTAAGGCATCCTCAAAATAAATGGTCAGCTTGATATTATCGGGAAATTCAACCTCTAACCGTGGTGAATCGAGTTGGTAGGCATCGAGAAGTATCGAAGTCAATGCGGCAAATTGTGGCCACAATGTCAGCGCCTGATGTAAATCTGCTTTGCTCAGCGGGTATTTTTCCACACTGATAAAGTGCAGTCGCAAATCGCTATTGTTTCGCTGTTTAAATTCGATAAACTTAGTGGCCGTTATGAGGAAGTTCAACCCTGTGCCAAAGCCGGTTTCTGCAATGGCGAATTTTGCTTGTTGGCAGTCGTGCCATGCATCGGGCAAAAAATTGTTTTCAAGAAATACTTGTTCGCTTTGTAAGCAACCGTTTTTGTTGTCAAAATAAATATCGTCAAACGCATCGGAAAAAGGCGCGCCACTGCTATCAAATTGAACACTAGCGGTGGTTATATTGAATGTTTTATCAGGCACGGGACAACCTTATTTTAACTGAATATAAACAATTATTTTCTATTTTAGCGGGTGGTAAATTGATATCGCCCATAGGGTTTGGTATAACAGCGTACAAGTGTACACTGGATAGACCAGATATAGCCCTAAACGGTGTATTATACCCTCAGTTCAACTAACATGGTTATTTTTTAATGAAACGTGTCGTAATTACAGGTATTGGTATTGTTTCAAGTATTGGTAACAATGCTGAAGAAGTACTGGCTTCGCTTAAAGAAGGTCGTTCAGGTATCTCTCGCTCAGAGAGTTTTGCCGAATATGGTTTGCGCTCTCAAGTTTGGGGCAAGCCAAGCATCGAGCCAAAAGAGCACATTGATCGCAAAGTTTTTCGCTTTATGGGCGATGCTGCAGGTTATTCATACATCGCAATGGAAGAAGCGATCAAAGATGCTAAATTAACTGATGAGCAAGTATCAAATTACCGCACTGGTCTTATTGCCGGTTCAGGTGGCGCTTCATCGGCTAACGTTGTCGCTTCAGCCGACACATTGCGTGAAAAAGGCGTAAAACGCGTCGGTCCTTATGCGGTTCCTAAAACTATGTCTTCGACATGTTCGGCGTGTTTGGCCACACCGTTTAAAATCTTAGGCAACAACTACTCGATCAGTTCTGCTTGTGCTACGTCTGCTCACTGTATTGGCCACGCAGCAGAACTTATTCAACTGGGCAAACAAGATATCGTATTCGCCGGTGGCGGTGAAGAAGTCGATTGGTCGTTAGCGATGATGTTTGACGGTATGGGCGCGCTATCAACCAAATACAATGACCAACCGGAAAAAGCGTCGCGCACATATGATGCAAACCGCGATGGTTTTGTTATTTCTGGCGGTGGCGGTATGGTTGTCGTTGAAGAATTAGAGCACGCGCTTGCTCGTGGTGCCCATATTTATGCTGAGATCGTCGGTTACGGCGCAACTTCTGACGGTTACGATATGGTAGCTCCAAGCGGTGAAGGTGCGGTGCGTTGTATGCAACAAGCGATGCAAGGTGTAGAGGGTAACATTGATTATCTTAATACCCACGGTACATCAACACCTGTTGGTGACGTAAAAGAGCTAGGTGCCATTCAAGAAGTCTTTGGTAATAACTCGCCAGCGATTTCTGCCACTAAAGCGATGACAGGTCACGCGTTAGGTGCTGCAGGTGTGCACGAAGCGATTTATACGCTATTAATGATGGAGCACAACTTCATCGCACCATCGATCAATATTGACGAGCTTGACGAGCAAGCTGAAGGTCTGAACATTGTGACTAAAGCGCAAGATGCTGAAATTAACTTAGCCATGTCTAACAGCTTTGGTTTTGGTGGTACGAACTCAACGTTATTACTGAAAAAGTACAAGTAAGTTAATACCAGTTATTAGATCAAAAATCCCCGCATCTGTCGGGGATTTTTTTTGTTGTTGTTATCCGCTTGAGGTTGCGTATTGACCAGGCACACGGCTACGCTCTACAACCTTACAACCTTACAGCTTACAGCTTACAGCTTACAGCTCACAGCCTTACAGCTTACAGCCTTACAGCTTACAGCTTACAGCTTACAGCTTACAGCTTACAGCTTACAGCTCACAGCTCACAGCCTTACAGCTTACAGCCTTACAGCTTACAGCCTTACAGCTTACAGCCTTACAGCTTACAACCTTACAGTTTACAGCCAGTGTGTTGGTCTAATCTCGGTGGCAGTAATCAGGGCGCAAAACTGTAATAGGTTAAGTGTTTGGCCAAGGTAGTTGCCATGGCGTGTCGATGTCTTCAATCACAGGCTTTGCCCTAAGGAAGAGCTCGCCACTAACCGGCGGACAGAGCAGGGCAACTTCTTCGCCGTGATAGTTAAATCTCAACGCCCAAGCGTGCAGATAACCGCGATCACTTTGATCATTGCTATTGTAGAGTGGATCGCCAGCGATATGGCTACCAATACTCGCCAAGGCAACTCTGAGTTGATGTGTTTTACCGGTTAGTGGCTTAAGTACAAATAATCGCAAGCCGTCGCCTATGGCGTAACTAAAAAAGCGAGTTTTAGCAGGATTGATATTGCTGCGCATTAATTTGTAACTACCACGACGGCTTTTTTGCATGTCTCCGCTGATCATGCCTTGTTTCTTTTTCGGCTTTTGCTTGCTGATCGCCAAGTAATACTTGTCGATAGTGCGTTGTTTGAAAAGTTCGCCAAACTCTCGTGCCGCTGACGGGTTTTTGGCAAAAATCACCAAGCCTGATGTCATTTTATCTAGCCGGTGCACAGGATAAAGCTCGGACAGTGACAGCTGTTTTTTTATCGAGTTAAAAAAGCCTTGGCCAAGTTCCCCTTCATCGTGAAAGTTTATGTTTGCCGGTTTGTTTACGACGATAAAGTCTGGGTGGTCAAAGATGGTGTTGATTGTCATTTATCGCGACTTCCTTACAGCATAAAACCAACGGTTAAAAAGCCTATAATACTGAGTGCGGCCACAACCAATGTATAAGGCAATTGTGTTTTAACATGCTCAAAGTGATCGCAACCTGATGCGATTGAGGCGACAACGGTAGAGTCTGAAATCGGTGAGGCGTGATCGCCAAAAACGCCGCCACTTAGCACCGCAGCGACTAAAAAGGCCACTGGTAGCTGCGCATCTAGTGCAATCGGCACGGCAATGGGGATGAGTAGTGCAAAGGTTCCCCAAGACGTACCTGTAGCAAACGCCATCAGTCCCGCCACTAAAAAAATCAGTGGCGCTATCAGTATCACCGGGAAGTCGCTGGTAATTAAGCTACTGACATAGCTGCCGGTGCCAAGTGCCTTGATTGCATCGCCAAAAGCAAACGACAGCACTAAGATGGTGACCGCCGGGAGCATACTTTTAAGCCCTTGAAAGCTGGAGACAATAATCTGCTTAAATGATAGTAAACGGTAGTAGGCGATGAGCGCGATAAGTACGGCTAAGGCAGTACAAATCGAGGTAAATACCGCGAAGGCACCGGAGCCTCGGCGAATATCGCCATTGCCAGTGACATACATCAGAGCAATGGTTAATCCAAGTAGTATGAACATGGGCACCCACATTACCCGTGCCTTGGCTGGTTTGATCTGCTCCTCAGAGGTTGCTTGTTGCAGTACTCTGGCTTCGGCTTTGGCCATTGGACCAAAAAGTTTGCCAGTATATGCGGTGTAGTAGGCAAAGAGCACGGCGAGAATGGCGTAGAAATTATAACTGAGGGTGCCCACAAGGACGCCCACCGGGTCTTGCAAGTTATAGCCGTCGAGTAATCCGAGTAAATAGGCACCCCAACCGTTAATTAAAAACAGCACGCTGATCGGAGAGCAAGTCGAATCCAGTAAAAAAGCGAGCTTAGCACGACTTAATTTGTGTTGGTCAAATAACTTTTGCGAGGGCATGCCGGCACAAAACATACTGAGGTTGGTATCGGTAAAAATACTGGTGCCGACAATAGTTGGTAATAAACTGGCTTGTCGGCGGGTTTTAACTAACGACAATGACGCTAAGTTATTAATAAAGCCTTGCACTGCACCAGAGCGATTCATTAATTCAATTAAGGCGCCAATAAGCAAACTGAATCCAATGATTTGCGCGTTGTAGGTAGAAGTAAAAATATTGGCAATGGCAGAAAACGTATCGGTTACGGCATTGACCGGCTGACCCGACGAGAGGAGTAAATAACTTAAAAAAATACCGCACACTAAGGCCAGCGTGGCATTTTTTCGCCAAATAGCGATAATAATGGCAGCGATAGGCGGGATTAAAGTCAATAAGGTCGCTTGCATAGAACACAAAATAATAAACGAATAATCGTACTACTGTACAAGTCTCTAACGTTAAGTTCAAAACATTGTTAGCGTTTTAGTGTATCAATTTACAAATTGATTGTGCTGTTAATGGTATGAGATGATGGTTGTTAGCCAAGCGTTATATTTTTAGATAGCAGATGCATTAGCTGGTGCAATTTCATCTGTTTGTTAATAAAAATTCGCTTGCCACAATTGAATTTTTGAATGCCTAACCGCATATACGATTTTACTGACTATAATTGCAAAACAAAGACTTCGGGGTGTAGCTATACGATTACTTCCTTTAGTCGCTTTTGTCACCAAAGCTTCTAGGAGCAATTTTGGCTTTAACTATTGAAGATCTTACTTCGGCCTTATCCGAATCAACCCTTAATTCGTTAACATCTATTAAGCGTGGTGTAGAACGAGAAACGCTGCGTGTTCAGCACAATGGTAAATTATCAACGCAACCCCATAATGTAGCCTTGGGCTCAGCGTTAACACATGATTTTATCACCACAGATTACTCAGAGAGCTTGTTGGAATTTATTACCCCTGCCACCAGTTCAATTGACGCTACACTCGCGCAGCTAAAAGACATTCAAAAGTTTACCCTAGCCAATATTGACGGCGACTGGTTTTGGCCAATGAGCATGCCATGTGTTGTCGAGAGTGAAGATCAAATACAACTTGCTCAATACGGTTCCTCTAACATCGGCCGAATGAAAACGGTTTACCGCCAAGGCTTAAAAAACCGCTATGGCTCGATGATGCAAGTCATAGCCGGCATTCACTTTAACTTTTCATTACCACCAGCGTTTTTTCAACAATTACAAACGCTGGTTAACGACACCCAACCACTTCAAGATTTTATCTCTGAGCGCTATTTTGGTTTGATCCGCAATTACAAGCGCTTTGGCTGGTTAATCCCTTATTTATTTGGCAGTTCACCGGCGGTGTGTCCAAGCTTTTTAAACGGTAGAGAAACACCGTTTGATTTTAGCAAAACGGCTCAAGGGTGCCTATATATGGAATATGCTACGTCTTTGAGAATGAGCGACTTGGGCTATACCAGTTCTGCCCAATCGGCGCTATCCATTTGTAATAACTCGTTGCAAAGCTATGTTGACTCAGTGCAGCAAGCGATGAACTTGCCATCGGATGAATTTGCAAAGATAGGGGTTAAAGTGGACGGTGAATATCAGCAGTTAAATAGCAATGTATTGCAAATAGAAAATGAGCTGTATGCATCTATACGACCCAAACGCGTTGCCAAATCGGGACAAAAGCCATCACAAGCTTTACAGCAAGGTGGCGTCGAGTACATTGAGGTCAGAGCGATGGACGTCAACCCATTTGTCAGTACCGGTATCGACAAGCAACAAATGCTATTTCTCGATGTGTTTTTAACCTACTGTACACTAGAAGACAGTCCTGCTACTGACGTTAGTGAAATGCGCACCTTTATTGAAAATACAGATGCGGTTATTTTACAGGGACGCAAGCCCGGTTTACTGCTCAATGATCGCGGTATTGAGAAAACCATAATCCAATGGGGTGGTGAGGTTTTTGCTAAATTACAAATGGTGGCGTCACTGTTTGATTCGGCATTTGAAACGACAGACTACAGCCAAGCTGTGTCAGGTGAACTCGATAAAATACATGACGTCAACAAGACGCCTTCAGCACGTATATTAGCGGATTTAATTACCGGGAAGGAGAATATTGTCAGCTGGTCACTTGCCAAAGCAAAACGTTATGTCGACGAGATCACTGATCATCAGTATCAGCAATTTAGCGAAGCTGACTTTCAACACATGGCGCAACAATCTATTGCCAAACAGCGTCAGATAGAAGCGGCAGATACGCTGTCATTCGATCAATTCTTAGCTCAATACTTCGCAAAATAAATTTAACCGAAATAATTTGAACTTTTGACGTTCGCAACACTCCTACTTGTGTAAGACATTTTATTTCCTTATTTATGATCTTCATAAACGCACCTTTGGTGCGTTTTTTTTTATGTGTTGTCCACAGAACGCTTTTATTTATGTCGCCGATACCATGATGAATAATATAAATTAAATAAAATCAGTTGGTTATATATTGCAGGGGATAAACATGCCAAAAAACCAAAAAATTAGTGAAATTTATTGAACCTTTTACAGTGGTAAACGTCTACTATATTGAAAGCAATTTTTTCCCTGGACTGCTTTTGACTCTTATAAGCGCGTATTATTGGTAACGCGCTTTTTTTTGTCCTCAGAATCGAGGTAAGTGATTACTCACTGGTGTTTAAGACCCTCCATTTATATCCTTCCACCTACATAAGGTGTAGTTGCTTAGTCGGTTCAGTCACCGGCAGCAATGAGTGATTTGAAGCCTGATACATATATAGAAAAAAGCGCCGTCATCCCACTGTGTTTTTCGACTGCAAGGATGCAGGAGGTAGAGCAACGCATGGAGCAGTTGCCGAGGCTGGGATCTCCTTCTTGATGCAGTGAGTAAGAAAATCTATTTGCCAAAGTTCCTGATATCAATTTTCCCACTCTGGGGGGACTTTTTAATAAGTCTTTTTCTCCATGACCTTTGTCACCGTTTCAACCTTTTGCCTCGATAAATAGCACTGTCCATATCATCACACCGTTCAAAATAAACTAACTTGTATATTTACGCATCAAAAATGCACGCGCAATGTAAATAGCTTACAACAGACTCTAACTACAGGCGTGTCATGAGCAATGACACTGATATTTGCGAAGGGAAAAAAAAAGAGTACCCACAACGGGTACTCAAACAATCCAAGGAGAAATAAAAACTTCATAAGTTAGGAGTAGATAAGGATAAAAAAGTTCAAAATTAAATTAAAAAACGCAATTTAATCTGGCAAACTTAATAACATTCGAGTTAACAGCAAATTCATCATGAATATAACAAAAATAATTGCAACGACGTCGTTGATGCTCGCGCTAAGTGGCTGTGCGACCCCACCGCCAGATAACCCCGATAATATTTGCGATATATTTCGTCAGCATCACGCCTGGTATGAAGGCGCCAAAGATATGAATGAGCGTTGGGGCGTCCCTATTCAAGTACCAATGAGCATGATGTACCAAGAGAGCTCGTTTCGCAGTGATGCATTGCCACCGAGAGACTATTTATTGGGATTTATACCATGGGGACGGGTCAGTAGTGCGTACGGTTTTGCCCAAGCCAAGACCTTAACTTGGGATGATTATGTGCGTGAAACTGGCAACAGCGGTGCAGACCGAGATGACTTTGATGATGCGATCGACTTCATGGGCTGGTTCATCTACAAAACGCAGAAAGTAAACGGCGTATCTAAATGGGACCCGTATAACCAATACCTGAATTATCACGAGGGGTGGGGCGGTTATAAGCGTAAAACCTACCAAAATAAACCTTGGTTGTTGTCGGTTGCTCGAAAAGTAGAAAATCGCGCTAAAAACTACTCAGGACAATTGAAGAGTTGCCAAGAAGAACTCGATAGCAGCTGGTTATGGCGAGTACTTTTTTATTAACGGCACAGTCGTTGAGCACAGAGCAACCGTACTTTTAAGCATACGTTGGGCTTGACTGAATAAAATCAAAATCCCTACTGAGTGCGCGATATGAGCACTCAGTAGGGATTTTTTTATGGGGTTTTCAGTTGCGTGGTAACGACGTGTCAGCGATTACTCGTCGCGATAATGCTCTGGCATAATGCGCACCGTTTTTACCATGTTATCGGTCACATCGATGATTTCCATCGGGTAGCCAGCAATGCGCATACTGATATTCGACTCGGGGATATCTTCTAAATACTCCAATATCAAACCGTTGATGGTCTTAGGGCCGTCAATTGGCAGTAACCAAGACATCTCTTTATTAATGTCGCGCACGTTGGCACTGCCATCGACTAGGTAACTGCCATCCGGCTGTTTGCTTATTTCGTCACTTGGCGTTGGTTCCATGGTGGTGGTAAAGTCACCAACGATCTCTTCGAGGATATCCTCAAGCGTAACCAAGCCTTGAATATCGCCGTATTCATCAATAACTAAACCCAAGCGCTCTTTGGCGTGCTGAAATTTTAACAGTTGCACGTTCAGTTGGGTGCCTTCGGGAATAAAGTATATTTCGCGCACAGCGCGCAGCAGCGTCGCTTTAGTAAACTGACTCTTTGACAGCATTTTTACCGCATCGCGCATGTGCACATAGCCGACCACATCGTCAATGCTGTCTCGATATAAAATAACTCGGGTGTGGTTAGCTTGAGTTAATTTTTTCTGGATCTGCTTCCAGTCGTCATTAATATCGATACCCTGAATTTCATTGCGCGGGATCATGATATCTTCAACGGTTACCTTTTCTAAATCGAGAATGCTGACCAGCATATCCTGATCTTTTTCTGGTAATAAAGCGGTACTTTCATTAACCACAGTACGCAACTCTTCAGAGCTTAAACTGTGCTCTTGACGGTCTTTTTGGTTAACGCGAAATAAAATTAAAATACCGTTGGTGATCCAGTTAAGAGCGATTACCACGGGTAAAAATAGTTTGAGTAACAGCTTTAAGATAACCGAACTTGGAAACGCGACGCGCTCTGGATGCAAAGCAGCGAGTGTTTTTGGCGTTACTTCGGCGAACACCAATATCACAAAAGTCAGTATTAAACCGGCTGCGAACGGACCGGCTTCTCCCTCTATAACACGGGCACCAATGATACCTGCGATAATTGAGGCAAAAACGTTAACTAGGTTATTGCCAATTAAAATTAAACCAATTAAACGGTCAGGTCGGTCTAATAAGTCACTGACTCGCTTTGCTCCGCGATGACCGTTGTTTTCAAGGTGACGCAAGCGATATCGATTAAGCGACATCATGCCAGTTTCAGAGCCAGAAAAATAAGCAGAGATTAAAATAAGAACAGCGAGTATGCCCAGAAGCGTACTAGTCGATATGTCGTCCAAAAAGGGGGTCCTATGTTACGTAATTGACAAGGTGTATATATACAATATTTCTTAAGATAAAAGAACTTCTTTTACAAATCTACTGCCAAAGTAAGCCAAAGTTAACAGCGATGTTGCGATAACCGATAAAATCATCACTCGATGTCCTCGCCAACCGAGGAAGAAATGACCCAATAAAATCATCAAATACATCGCCAAGGCGATCACTGACAGTACCGTCTTATGCAAGTTTTCTTTGGCAAAAAAATTATCGATAAAGATCACCCCGATAAATTGTGACAGTGCCAAGCAAATGGTGCCACTGACCATTATTGCAAACAATTGCCCCTCTACTTGCATTAGCGGAGGCAGGTGGTTTACCGCGGTTAAGTTTTTCGACTTTAATTTGTAGTTGATGTAATTGACCTGAAATGAATACAGGGTTGCAATCACCAAAATACAATAAGACAGTAGAGCAAAGGTGATGTGCGTAACCAACACTAAGGTGCTGGTATTGATCACTAGGTGCTTGGATGCGGGCAAAAAGAACAGCACGGCGAGCAGCAAAGCGGCAAACGTATAAACAATTGGCAAGATCAAGTTAGCTTTGAAGCGAAAGGATATAACGGTAATCACGGTCGCAATCACTAAGGCCACCAAAGACACCACGTTTTGCAGACTCAAATCGAGCTGTTGTTGTACGTAAATATCATTTGATAACAGCACGAGGTGAAACAAAACCGCAAGACTGCCCAAACTCAAGTAAAGTTTAGGGTTTGGTCCTTGAGCATCGAAAAGCTTTAACGAAATCGACAATGCTGCACTACCGTATAGTAGAGCAGATAACAATGTCAGTGCGCTCACCAAGTCCACGTATTAACTCCTTTGTTGCTTGCGCTAGTATTCATTCAACGCTAATACTAACAAATATTTAACGTTAGTCGCTAGCGCTATTTTGCGCGGGTGTATTTAACCAAGGTCAACAGCTCGCGGGCGTGTTGATCTTGGTGGTATAGGTTTTGTTCGAATCAAAGTGAATGTTAATTACGCCTGTTTTACTTTTAATAACACGGTGCGTAAAGGTTTGATTGCTGCAGTAACTAATATCACGCTGCAAATGTAGGCAAGCCAATGCGGTACAAGGTGCTGCGAATGACCCATTTGCTCGATGATATTAACATCGTACGCGGCCAGCAGGTAATCGAGTAGTAGGCCAAAGGCTATAGCGGATGAAATCAAACCGAGTAAGTAACGAGCTAATACACCTGTTCCCATTTCAGTTTTAATCACCCCAAGCGTCGAAATGTTGGTAGCTGGACCTGCCATCATAAACACCAACGCCGTGCCTGGAGAAATTCCGGCTAAAATAAATCCTGCCGCAATGGGGGTTGATGCCGTTGCACAAATGTACATTGGTACCGAGATCGCTACCATTAACAGCATGGTCGGTAATCCACTGCCGTATTGACTCAGCATTTCAGTTGGCACAAAGGTACGAATAAATGCCGCAAACACTAAGCCGATAACTAACCACTTTATCAGGTCATCGATAAGTTGGGTGAACGCGTAACTAATGCCACTGCTAATTTTATCGACAAATGTTGGCGCAGGTGGCGGATTTTTACTACAACACGGCTTTTCTTCAACCTTTTTAGCGCTGTGGCAACAGCTTTTACTTGATGGGCTGCTGTTGTTGTCTACCGTTGATTTGTTTGTACTCACTATCATGCCGGTAATGATGGCAGAGCTAATCGCAGCAAAGGGACGGTAAACCGCCATGATCGGACCGAGTAACGCATACGATACGCTGACCGAATCAACTCCAGTTTCAGGGGTCGATACTAAAAACGAAGAGGTTGCCTCAGGCGATGCTCCTGAGCGTTTTAGTTGGGTGGCTACGGGGATAACACCACACGAGCACAGGGGGAGTGGTGCGCCGATAAAGGCGGCTTTGACCACAGCCAAACGGCCCTTGCCCAAGTGTCGGCTGAGTATGTTTGTCGGTACCAATGATTTCATTAATCCGGCAATGATTAAGCCCATCAGTAACCACGGGCTAGCTTCATTGGTTAAATCAATCAAATTGTTGAAAAACACCGTGAGTGTATCCATATATAAACCACAAGAATGACATGTTAAACCTATTGCTAATTGCCATTGTAACTCAGTTAATAGATCTGCCCAACATTTGTATTTGAACGGGGAGTCGCGGTCCGTAATCGCAGTAAAATACGTTTATTGGCAATTTGTGCTTTTACTCGTAACTGGTCAGAGTATAATGAAGCTAATTTGATGGGTTATGACGCCTGACAGCCAGTTTTAGCATAGGCAAATAGAATTTATGTTTGAAAATTTATCTGATCGTTTATCGAAAACGTTAAAAAACATCAGTGGCCGAGGCCGCCTGACAGAAGACAATATTAAAGAAACCTTGCGCGAAGTGCGCATGGCGTTACTTGAAGCTGACGTTGCATTGCCGGTCATCCGCGATTTTGTCGCCAGGGTTAAAGAGCGCGCTGTTGGTCAAGAGGTCAGTAAAAGCCTTACCCCAGGTCAAGTGTTTGTAAAAATTGTACGCAGCGAACTCGAAGTCGCGATGGGCGAGGCCAACGAAGCGTTAGATTTAAAAGCAACGCCTCCAGCGGTTATTTTAATGGCGGGCTTACAAGGTGCAGGTAAAACCACCTCAGTTGCCAAGTTAGCCAAGTTTTTAAAAGAGCGAGAAAAGAAAAAGGTTCTTGTGGTCAGTGCTGACGTTTATCGTCCTGCGGCGATTAAACAGTTAGAAACATTGGCCGGTGAAGTTGGCGTTGAGTTTTTCCCAAGTGATATCAGCCAAAAACCTGTGGCGATTGCTGATGATGCAATTTCGCATGCGAAGAAACAATTTTTTGACGTCGTTATTGTCGATACTGCTGGTCGCTTGCATGTCGACGGTGAGATGATGGCAGAGATCAAAGATCTTCACGCCAATATAAATCCGGTAGAAACGCTGTTCGTTGTCGATGCAATGACTGGTCAAGATGCGGCTAACACGGCTAAGGCATTTAATGAAGCGCTTGAATTGACAGGTGTGATCTTAACCAAAACTGATGGTGATGCGCGCGGTGGTGCGGCATTGTCAATTCGTCACATTACCGGCAAACCAATTAAGTTTATGGGTGTCGGCGAAAAAACCGATGCCTTAGAGCCGTTTCATCCAGATCGCATTGCCGGCCGTATTTTAGGCATGGGCGATGTGTTATCGCTTATTGAAGAAGTCGAACAAAAGGTCGATAAGCAGAAGGCTGAAAAACTGGCTAAAAAAGTGAAATCGGGTAAGGGATTTGACTTAGAAGATTTTCGCGAGCAGCTGGTGCAGATGAAAAATATGGGGGGCATGATGGGACTTATCGATAAATTACCGGGTATGGGTAATATGTTAGACCAAGTCAAAGGTCAGCTAGATGACAAACTTGCGGTGCGCATGGAAGCCATCATCAATTCAATGACACCCGCTGAGCGCCAGCGCCCTGACATCATTAAAGGGTCGCGTAAGCGTCGTATCGCTGCTGGTTCAGGTACCCAGATACAAGATGTAAACAAGCTACTTAAGCAGTTTACTCAAATGCAGAAAATGATGAAAAAAATGTCTGGTAAGGGCGGCATGCAAAAAATGATGCGTTCGATGAAGGGCATGATGCCACCTGGTGGTATGGGCGGTATGGGTGGTATGTTCCGCAAATAACAAGCGCCAGATATATCAGCACAATAAAAAGCCAGAAAAGTCTGGCTTTTTATTGTGCTGATAAAGGTGTTTGAGTAACATGGATTTATGGCAATAGCTATATTCACTAACAATAATGATAAAGGGTAACCTTAGTGCAACTTATTAAGTCGTTGTTTTGCTTTCAGGGTCATGATAACGCCGATAGATTTCTCGCGTTGGCAATGACCAGCATTTTCGCAACCTATCTGATCAATACACTTGTCGTTGAGTCTGTCGCAATCAAAATATTTACTCTTGTTGTCTGTGCCAGTGTTGTGCTCGCCTCAGCAGTGCGACGAAGTCGAGATAGTGACAAGCGTTTAGGTGTTGCTTGTGGAGCTTTCGTTTCAGTTGTCGTGGCGATGCTGGTGGTCAGTTTTAGTGATCACGCCTTGGCAGTGGCAAGCTTAGCCTTGCCACTCATGTTGGTACTGTACTTATTTGCACTGCCGTCGACCAAGCCGCGCGCTTATATCACTGGGTATAGCGGTCCGATTGATTTAACCGAGCTTGTTGAGGTGCAACAACCGGTACAACGCTCATTGAATCAGCGCGTTGAGCCAAACTTTTTCGGCCAAGCACAACCTCAAGCGAGCTTTGAAACCAATACGGTAAACCGGGCAAGTAGCGCCTCATTAGCCGTTGAAATGGCCAATAATGAATTTGCCAACAGGTTGTATAACTGGGGGCAAAGCAAGCACACCTTGTTAAAATCACTGGTGTTATTGGCTGTCATTTTGTGGTTATCACCCCTTGTAATGCTTTCGTTTAGTGTTGCTAAAATCACCCAGCCTGAAGTTCAGCAAGTGGTTGTAGACGACACCGCCAACACGAATGTACAACAGTCGACCATTGACTATCAGCACGATCATAAATTGGCAATGCCCGACGATTACTATCTGTTGTTGAATCAATATGACGGCTTGATTATTCACTGGCAGGCGGATCGGTTAAACGATGGTGAAATTTGGTCTCAGCACACTGCTAAAGGCGATGACAGTTGTCAGTTTATTGAGTTTAATAGCGGCGAAACGGTGCGCACCTTAAACGTGGTGATAGAAAATAAAGGCGACTATTACGCAAACTTCTCACCGCTTGACAGCGCGACAGTGGTTGAGCTGTTGGCACTGAGAGGCAACTTTACCCTGTGTGGCTATCGCTTTTCATTAAAAGGCTCTCAGCGTGCACTCAATTCACATCCTAAATACGTCGATTGGGCAAACTAAATATAGCGATACAGAGCTGTCTTCGGGCGCTCTGTTTCGCTGACTGTCTGGCGCGAGCGTTGGCATAGTGCGCCGAGCATAAGAGTATTACTGCCTGCAACCGTTTTTAACCACCCACATTATTCGCCAAGTAGTTAACTAATGACGGTCTTTGTCATTACCACGCCACTAATACCCGCCACTAAGTGATTTAAACGCAGCGGCGGGGGTGTTTAGACTATTCTGTATACCTACCGAGCACGAGTTAATTTTTGCTCTTTGATACGACCACGAATACTTCGAAGCTACGGCAGTTTACAGACGCACCAAACGTCGAATGTAACGCAGTGTGTTGCGGTTTAATAGTTTATTACCCAATGCAGTAAGCATTGAACCGATGACCACCAAGCCTGCGCCAACATACGCTAGCGTATTGAGTTGTTGCGCTTGAAACAGCGTCGGCCAGATGGACTCGGCGATGGCGGCAAACAACACGGTCAGCAACGGTGTTACTGCCAGTACGGCACTGACTTTACTGGCCGGCCAATATTCCATCGCTTTAGCAAACGTACCATAAGCAATTAACGTATTCGCGCAGCAAAACAACAGTAGTAATAAAGTGATGAGATTAAGCTCTGTCGCTGCCGAAGGACTGGCAAAAGGCAAAAAGAACAAGCTGGCAAAAACGTATAACACCCACATGATTTGATTCGATGAATAATGTGACAGCATTTGTTTTTGAATGATGGCATAAACGGCCCAAGTTGAAGCGGCCCCCAGCATAATAATAAAACCGGTGATAAAGTCGCTACGCGGTATTTGACTTGCTTGACTAAACTGTTGGTTAAAGAACAGCAGTAGACCTGTAATCAACAGCAGTGAACCAACCATTTGGCCACGACTGAAGCTCTCTTTCAAAAAAAACACGGATCCGACCAACATCATGAACGGAGCCATTTGAATAAGCATTTGCGCCGTTTCAGCGGGAATGAAATACAAAGACGACAAATATAAAATATAATTAAGCGATAAAAACACGCTGGCGATAAACAAGCGTTTGAGTAGGCCTTTTTTTTGTAGCAACGAGGTGGGTATCTTGTTTCGTTTGTACAGCATCAGGGAAACGAATGCCGTGGCAAATATAAATCGATACCACGTAATGGTGTATGCATCCATCAGTTGTAACACACTGATCAGCGCTAACGGCAGTACGCCCCACATGATCGCCGTGTTTAACGCTAGAAGTAAGCCTGCTATGTTATCGCGAGAGACTTGCATTGATGTTGTATCCTATATGTAGCAATTTGCTAAAATTTGGTAGTAATTAGACACTAACCTGTAAATGGAGCGCGATTTTAGCTCAGAATTGGCCGTTTATCTTGTGTTTTTTTTGATTAATTTAATTGAATCTTTCTATTTAGGTTGCAATTTTTCGACAAAGGCGTAAAATCTGCGAGCTTTTCCAACCCCAAGGGTTAGGAAAGTGTCTGGAAAATTCGTTTTATAATTTATATATAGAGGACGGTATGGTAACCATTCGTTTAGCTCGTGGTGGCGCTAAAAAGCGTCCATTTTATCAAGTAGTTGTTGCAGATAGCCGCAACTCTCGCGATGGTCGTTTCATCGAGAAAGTAGGTTTCTTCAACCCAACTGCACAAGGTAATGCAGAAAAGCTTCGCTTAGATCTTGATCGCATCAACCACTGGGTTGGTCAAGGTGCAAACCTTTCAGATCGTGTTGCTAAGCTAGTTAAAGACGCGCAAGCTTAATTAATTAGCATTTGTTGACGGAGATTAAGTCGCGATGGAAAACAACGTTATCCTAGGAAAAATTGGTGCTGTTTACGGTATCAAGGGATGGTTGAAGATTCATTCTTATACTGAAAATCCTGAAGCAATATTCGATTATAGCCCTTGGGTGTTAAACCTCAATGGCAAACAACAAAACGTCGAAGTTAGTGAATGGCGCCGTCACAATAACGGTTTAATAGCCAAATTTACTGATGTGAGTGATCGCAATGATGCCCAGTTACGCACTGGAGCTGAAATTACGGTAGCAAGTGACGCCCTACCAGAACTGCCGCAAGGTGAGTTTTATTGGCGTGATTTGATCGGTATGGATGTTATTAACGAGTCGGGTTACAACCTTGGCAGCGTTACTGACATCATGGAAACTGGCTCAAATGATGTACTTGTTGTTAAAGCTAATCGCAATGATGCGTTTGGCAAGAAGGAACGTTTGATTCCTTATTTAGAAGACCAAGTGATAAAAACAGTGTCGCTTGAGTCGAAACAGATTAACGTGGACTGGGATCCAGGTTTCTAACTCAATGAGTGAGAGTAACTTACGGATAGAGGTGATTAGCCTTTTTCCTGAAATGTTTACTGCAATCACTGAGTCTGGGGTGACAGGTAGGGCGATTCGCAAAGGCCTGATTGATTTTAATTGTATCAATCCAAGGGACTTTACCCATGATAAACATCGCACGGTAGACGACCGACCATACGGCGGCGGACCGGGGATGTTAATGATGGTTCAACCGTTACGCGATGCCATTCACGCAGCCAAGCAATCGGCTGGTGATGACGCACATGTAATTTACCTTTCACCGCAGGGACGAAAGCTTGACCAGGCGGGTGTACGTGAACTATCACAACATAAAAAGTTGGTGTTAATTGCCGGCCGATATGAAGGGATAGATGAACGACTGATCGAGTCTGAAGTAGACGAAGAATGGTCAGTTGGCGATTTTGTGTTAACCGGTGGCGAATTGCCAGCGATGACCTTAATCGATGCCGTAGCGCGCTTTGTGCCAGGTGTATTAGGTCACAATCAATCAGCCGAGCAGGATTCATTTTCTGATGGGTTGTTAGATTGCCCTCATTACACTAGGCCCGAGGTACTCGATGGTAAATCAGTACCGAAAGTGCTACTTAGCGGTAATCACGAACACATTCGTCAATGGCGCATGCAGCAGTCTTTAGCAAGAACATGGCATCGACGTCCTGAACTTTTAAAAGACCTAGCTCTGACCGAGGAGCAAGAGCAAATGTTACAGGCTATTAAAGCCGAACATAACTCGTGATCGGTTCGGTGTAATCTAGGAAAAAAGGTGAATATTATGAGTAATATCATTAAAGCTCTAGAACAAGAGCAAATGAAATCAGATGTACCAGCGTTTGGCCCTGGTGATACTTTAGTTGTAAAAGTTAAAGTAAAAGAAGGTGACAAAGAGCGTCTTCAAGCGTTTGAAGGTGTTGTTATCGCTAAGAAAAACCGCGGTTTGCATTCTTCTTTCACTGTTCGTAAGATTTCAAACGGTGAAGGTGTAGAACGTGTATTCCAGACACACAGCCCGTTAGTAGCGGAAATTACTGTTAAGCGTCGCGGTGATGTACGTCAAGCTAAACTTTACTACCTACGTGAGCTATCTGGTAAGAAAGCGCGTATCAAAGAAAAGTTGGCTAAGTAATTTATATTACTTACTCACTGAAAAAGGCTGCCCTCGGGCAGCCTTTTTTGATCTGGGATATAACGTATTGGGTATTAAGAAAAAATCATATTGTGCATAGGGGAACAAGATTCGGTAAACGTCTCATGTTAAGCTCATTAACATTGATAATTTTTATAACAGCGAGGCATTAGATGATTAGTCGGGTACTTTTATATGTAGCCATTGTTTTTACAGGACAGGTAACGGCAGGTGAAGCAAAACAAAGTATCGACATGGTATTTTCCGCTGACCACAAGACTCAAACTGTTTTAAACATTGAAAGTGCGCTTGCCAGAGCTCAGGCGAGTCTTGGCATCATTCCCGAATGGGCTGCCGCAGAGCTTAGCAAAAAGGCTGAGCTTCAATACGTTCCCCAGGAAGAGCTCGCAATCGAGTATGAAAAAGTCCGACACCGCATGGTTGCCTTGCTGAACGTCTGGCAACGACGTTTAGATAACGGTGCTGAACAGTATATGCACTTCGGCGCAACCACGGTTGATGTATACGATACTGCCTTAGTACTGCAACTGAGTGAAGCGACACTACTGATTATTGACGACTTACGAGCCTTAGAGTTAAAAATGATCGCTCTTGCAGAGCAACATCTTGATACCTTGATGATTGGTCGCACCTTGGGGCAGCACGCATTGCCCATTACCTTCGGCAAAAAAGTGGCGAGTTGGCTAGGAGAGAATAGGCGTCATATAGAGCGCATGCTCGATGTGTATGACGATTTACAACGTTCAGCGATCTTAAAAGGAGCGGTGGGTAGCTATTTAGGGCTTGGTCATCAAGCTATACAATTAGAGCAGCAGTTCGCCCGCGAGCTCGGATTGTCTGCGTCACCCTATATCGACGATTGGCATGGCAGTCGTGACGTATTTGCCGATTATGCCACAACGCTTGCGTTAATAAGTAAGACCTACGGTAAAATAGGTAATGAATTATTTTTATTGCAAATGACCGATATCGGCGAGACACAAGAAGTTCGAAAGGCGTCGGTCGTAGGCAGCAGTACGATGCCACATAAACATAATCCCAGTAAGTCAGAAGCGCTAATTTTTAATGCGCGCGTTATCCCTCGAATGGCTGAAGTCATCGTTGATGATATGATCAATACGTTTGAGCGGGACAACACGTCGAGAACTAATCAGTACCTCGCAGACTTATCTATACAGAGTGAAAAAATGCTTAGTGATGCATTTAAACTGATCTCAAATTTAAAAGTTAATGAGCAGACCATGCGAGCCAATATTGACCGCACTCAGGGACTTATCATGTCACAGCGACTTGCATTTGCATTGGCACCGCAATTGGGTAAAACCAACGCCGATAAATTTGTGCATCAACTTGCTACGTCGGCATTAAAAACTAAACAGACGTTATCTGCGACATTCAAGCAATCGCAACACGCATCATTGCTAAGCGAACAACAGTTGAGTGATATCTTTGATGCCTCTACCTACTTAGGTTTGGCCCGACAACAGGCCAAAGCCGTTATCGATTATTGTTATCAGCAACGCGACAAAGAACAGCGACGTTTGCCAATGCTGAATTAGTTTGTCAATATAGAGCAGATAAAGAAACACTACGGCCTTGTTTTAGTGTTTTTAACTAGCTGATAATAATAAGAATGTTAAATAAAATGGGTAAGCGTGATAAAGGTGAAGTACGGCTTGAGCAGCTGATAAAGCAAGTCGAGCCGGCTTTGCTCTCATCATTAATGTCTATCCTGAATAAGGATGATGCGCGAGACGTGATGCAAGAGTGTTATTTGAAACTTTTGGAAATGGTTAACAGCGGTAAGCAAATAACCTATCCTAAGGCGTTACTGTTTCGAATGGCAAGAAATACGGCGATTAGCAAACTACGTCATTACAATGTTATTAGTTCGTCTTTGCGCGCCGTGTACGATGCTGATGCACTTCGATTGGAACAGCTGGATACAGAGGAACAACTAAAGCAACAACAGCAACAGCAATTATTGATGCAAGCCATTGATACGCTGCCACCCGCCTGTAAACAAGTATTTATGATGCGCAAGCTCGAACATAAAAGTCACGCCGAAATTTCTCAGATTCTGTCAATATCAACCAAGACTGTTGAAAACCACATTAGCCAAGCGCTCAAACGATGCCGTAAATTTATCTTCAACCATTATAAGCAGGAAGTTAATAACGCCCGTGCACAAAACAAGGTAACCAGTAAAAAGGTCTCTTAGTGTCGTTAGAAGAATGGCTAGTTATCGGTGTTCCTGATGAGATTGCGGATCAAGCAATGACTTGGATTGCGATATTTGACTCTGATCAGGTAACGCAACAGCAACATCAGAAATTTCAGTTGTGGATTGAGCAAGACCCAACACATTTATGGGCTTTCGAAGAATTGTCAGAATTTTGGGCCAAGTCACATTTTGGCGATGGCGATGCACTATCGTTACTGGCGTTTAATAATCAGCCACACGTTTCTGTGGAGTCTACAGAGCCGCAGCAACAGCCAACACACAGCAATAGTCGCTATCCAACTTACGCCACTATTAGTTTAGTACTGTGTCTAATTGGTGCGCTCGCAGCACTGTGAGATCAGCCACATCCTAACTGATTGAAAAATATTCAAACACCCTATAGGGGGAATTAGTCGTTGATACGTCTACGTTAATTGGATAAAAGCCTGATGGCTATGCTGTCCATAAAAAAATAATAACGAAAAATTCACAGGGGAGAGCTATGTCTCGAAATACGTCATTCCAATATTCGAAGTTAACAACTTCGATTCGAAATGCTGTACTGCTCAGTACGGCGTTACACATGTCGACAGCGACAGCTGAACAACAATCAACCGAATCTCAACAAGATCTTGAAAAAATAACCGTGGTTGGTAGCCAAATTCGCGGTGGTGCTATCAGTGAAGCGCTCGCAGTATCAGTGATTAACAGTGATGATATTGAAACAATGGGCGTCGACTCAGGGGATGAGTTACTCAGCTTGATCCCGGAAAATGGTCAAAACTTCTTTAACGAAGCGGAAAATATTTCCGGGGGTGTGAACTCTGCTCGCGGTGATATTGGTGCGTTTAACTTGCGTAACTTGGGCACGGGCAATACCCTGGTATTGCTCAATGGCCGTCGCTTAGTCAACTCAGCATCGTATCAAACAGAAGAGGTTGGCGGTAGTTTTGTTCCGGTAAATTCGGTTAACTCAAATACCATACCGGTTGTTGGTTTACAGCAAGTTGAGGTGTTACGTGATGGTGCGTCTGCGATTTACGGTGCTGACGCAGTTGCAGGTGTCGTTAACCACGTACTTAAAAAAGACTTTGAAGGCGTAACGGTAAAAGTTAAAGGCTTTGAATACGATAATTTTGATCGCGGTAGTCAAAGTTTTACATTAGAAGCGGGTAAAACCTTCAATGGTGGCAAAACCAATATTAGCGCTTTCGTCAATTTATACGATCGCGATCGCATAAATTCACAAGACGACGAACGCTGGGCTGATTCGGATTTTCGCTATCGTTTATCTGAAGACTCCTTGTGGTTTGGCGATACCCGTTTTCGCAACAACAGCGCCAATTCAAACTTTGGTCAATTTGACATTGTTCCCAACAATGAAGGCGACTTAGATGATAACGGCCTCGTTGACTCACGCGGTGAATTTGAAACCTACCCAATTGGTGATGAACGCTGTCAGTATGTGATTAATGAAACCACATGTGCTGCTGAAGATGGTCAAGGAACTTACCGATATAACTTAAATGAAAATAGGGATTTACGTTCTGATCTACAACGCTATAACACCTTCGTATTTGTTAATCATCAATTAGACAACGGTATGGAGAGCTTTACCGAATTATCCTACTATAAATCAGAAACCAATATGTACCGTCATCCAACGGCCTCATTTTCAAGCTCTAAGTTATTGGTACCGGCGGAGAATTACTACAACCCATTTGGTGTGGCAGGGTCGCCTAATCGCTTACCTAGCGAGCTAACCGGTGATTTTCCAGAAGAAGGTTTTGACTTACTGATTGACAATTATCGCTTTGCAGAGGTACCGCGGATTGTTGATAACGATGGTAAAACCTATCGCCTTTTGCAAGGCTTGCGCGGTATGGTTGGCGATTGGGACTGGGAAACAGCGGTGTCTTATTCAAAAGCGGAAAAACAAGATATTACCCGCAATAGGGTATCAAATAACTTGATGCAAGAGGCGTTGAATGACCCCACTGAAGCTGCTTATAACCCATTCTCAGGTGGCGTGAACAGCAATATTGAACGCGCCTTGATTGATGTTAAACGGATCAGCGAAACCGAACTTACCACGTTTGATTTCAAATTTTCGAACTTTGACTTATTCGAATTACCAGCGGGCTCGGTTGCGTTTGTTGCCGGCTTTGAGTGGCGCGAAGAAACGTTTAAAGATGATCGCGATGATCGCTTAGACGGTACCATAACCTTTACCGACGGTGAAGGTGATACTTACCCATTTGTTTCTGATGTGGTCAATTCAAGCCCAACCCCAGATAATCAAGGCGAACGCCAAGTCTGGTCATTATTTACCGAGTTACAAGTTCCGGTATTAGAAAACTTAGATGTGCAAGTTGCCCTGCGTCATGAAGACTTTGACGATATCGATGATAGCGCGACGGTTGGTAAGTTTGCGTTTGGTTATCGCCCACTTGAGCAAGTCTTAGTGAGAGGCTCTTGGTCTGAAGCATTTCGCGCGCCAAATTTGGTAACCGTAAACGAGGATATCGTATCGCGTACCAACACGCGCAACGACTGGGTGTGTCAATACGCAGCCGATTTTGGTGGCGACCCGGAACAAGATACTCTTGATTGCAGTAATTCTATTCAGCGTACCGCGCAAGGTAGCGATCAATTAAAACCAGAGCAATCTGAAAACACCTCAATTGGTTTAGTGTGGACACCGACAGCAAACTTAACGCTGAGCTTAGATTACTGGTCAATTGAAAAAGAAGATACCATCGGTTTGTTCGGTGAAGAGAATCACACCTTGTTAGATCTAGTGTACCGTTTAGAACAAGGCAACCAAGGTTGTGACACCGCTGGATTTAACGATGCGGTTCAGCGCGAAGCGGTTGATGATGGTGAAGCTGAATTTTATCAAGCGGCGGGCATTTGCGCCGCAGGTCCGATAAAATTTGTTAACGATCAGTACGCGAATCTCGATAAGCGCACGGTAAAAGGTCACGATATTGGCGTGTATTACAATATCGATACTGAGTTTGGTACGTTTGACTTTAAATACAACGGCGCATTCTTAGATAAGTATGAGCAAAAAGCAGGTGGTTTGGCACAGCGTTTAGTTGATGCTCAAGCTTCTGGTCTGTTGCCTGCGAATTACCCTGTTGACGGTTTTGCCGACCTCGTTGGCAAAGATGGCAATCAAGATGAACGCCATTCAGCGAAATTCCGCTGGTATAATGATAACTGGGGCTTTTCATTAAATATGTTCAAGATCGGCAGCTTTTATCAAAGCTCACTGACCCTTGCTGATGAAACGCGTTATGTGATTCCATCAATGACCACATATAACACCAGTATTGATTATAAATTTGCCGTATCAGGAGTTGATTCGCGAATTCGGTTTGGTATTAACAACTTAACCGATGAGAGAGCACCTCTTGCCGACCGTTACTTTGGCTTCTTCTCAGATGCCCATAATGATTATGGTCGTGGTTACTACGTAGAAGTTAAAGCGGCATTTTAACCATTCTCTCCGTTAAATCAGGCTCCTGTGGAGCCTGATTGTTATTTCCATTGGTGTTTCATATGACCGAAAAAATTACCCATCTAGCGTATTCAGCTGAACGCGCTAATTATCAAAATTATGGCCTCGTACTCGGGCCTTTGTTTTTTGTTTTGATGATGCTTAGCGCAGATACTCAAACCACCATGTCACCTGTGGCGTGGAATACCGCCGGCGTAGCTTTGTGGATGGCCACGTGGTGGTCAACCGAAGCGGTGCCGGTGCCGATTACGGCCTTTTTACCCATAGTAACATTTGAAATGCTAGATATAGCCTCGCTTAAAGAGGCCGCTGCGCCATACTCAAATCCGATCATTTATTTATTTCTAGGTGCCTTTATTTTGGCGCTAGCGGTAGAGCGCTGGAATTTACACAAGCGAATTGCCTTGTTAATTTTGGAAAAAACGGGTACTGATGGACGCAAGCTCATTCTCGGTTTTATGGTTGTTGCCGCGCTGTTATCGATGTGGATGACCAACACTTCAACGACAATGATGCTCATGCCTATCGCGTTATCTGTTGCAACGGTGATTATCGAAAATACCCCGCAGCTGTCTGATAAGCAAAAAGCCCAATTTCAAATCGCGATATTACTTGGCTTGGCCTATGCCGCCACCATTGGCGGTTTAGCGACCTTGGTAGGTACGCCTCCGAATGCTCTTTTAGCGGCATTTTTGGTTGATAATTACGGTATCGAAGTATCATTCGCTCGTTGGATGCTAGTTGGCGTGCCTGTGATGGTTGTCATGCTGCCTATTTGTTGGTGGGCATTAACTCGGGTTTTATATCGCGTGGCGATTCCGGCAAATGATAAAGTGAACGCGCATATCAAATCGTTGAAGGCTGAACTCGGGCCAATGTCAGCGCCGGAGAAGCGCGTTGCAATAGTATTTAGCCTCGTGGTGGTATTGTGGATGTTGCGGCGCCCGCTGACCAGCTACTTTAATATTGAAGGTCTATCCGACGCAGGTATTGTGATGGCTGCCGCTATGGTGTTATTTATTTTGCCCAGTGGCTCTCAATCTCAGGCTCAATTGATGACATGGCATGATGTTAATCGCTTGCCATGGGGCGTATTGGTCTTGTTTGGCGGCGGTTTAAGCTTAGCGTCGGCGTTCTCATCATCTGGGTTAGCACTGTGGCTAGGTGAGAGTATTTCACCTATCGCGCTCTGGAGCGTGGTTATATTGATTATTGCGGCAACGGGTTTAGTCATATTTTTGACGGAAATAACCAGTAACTTAGCGACCACGGCAACCTTTTTACCGGTGATGGGAGCCATTGCTGTTCAAGGTGACATCAACCCGTTGTTGTTGTGTGTGCCAATCACCTTAGCTGCAAGTTGCGCATTTATGCTACCGGTTGCGACCCCACCTAATGCCATTGTGTTTTCTTCAGGCAAGCTCAGTATTCCGCAAATGGTGCGAGCAGGGGTGATGCTAAATATCATTGGTTTGCTATTAATTACCGTAATTGCCGTTTGGTGGGCACCACTGATATTACTGTAGATACACTCGATAACGGGTTGTAGTCTGTATAATAATGCCATCAGTTATTGGCGAAGCCAGTGACCTCGTTAGGCACGGATAAAAAGCTCAGAGTAAAAATACTCTGAGCTTTTTACTTTTTACGGTGAAATGTATTTTCTCGCGTTGTGGTTCAGACTGCATCGTCTCCAATTAGCAAGTGGCTCATCGCTACTATCGGGCGCGCACCTTGGCAAACACAGGCCTCCTTTGGCGGCTTTGGCACGGTTTTCCAAAGCTCATAATTCGCCCGCGCTCGCGGGTTATACCGCGAACACTACTCGCCCGTGTCTAACACTCTGTTCAAGGTCTGCTTGTTAGTCGTTGGGTTTGGCTATTAGATGTAGCTGATCGTGCTGTGCCGTTAACATACTCTGCATAAAGGTGTTTGCCGCATCAACAGCAAATTGCTTGATAAACGCTCTATCAGTATGGTCACCCATCTCATAGGTAATGGCGTGCACTTTATAGGTATCGGCGATATATTGCTTAAACACACCGCGATCAGGATTGTTCCCAGGACGCTGGATAACATTAAAGTCGACGTACTTTGAGTCGAGCAAATTAAGCCAATTTTTAACTAAATAAGGTTGTTTAATCCCGTAATCGTGCGGCATGGTATAAAAAATATCGTTATGGGTGGAGTGAAAATCTACCGCCATAACGATATGGTGGCCTTTGGTTGTTAGTTCTGACAAGGCATCGTCAACCGCCTTTACTTCCGGTTGTTTAAACGCTTGCCAGTCGCGATTAAGATCGACACCATTGGCATTATGACGCCAATAGCCCAGCGCGACACCGTCTGGATTGATGTTTGGCAAAATCATGATGTTATGTTCACGACGAAATGATTGTGCCAAAGTCGAGGTCGATAACAGCGTTTCAGCAAAGCTAAATAATGCCATAGCACCGGTCACTTCCGGCGGGTGTTGGCGACCGACTAAGATAACCCATTTATTTGATTGCGGTATATCGCTGATCAGTTTCAATATTGGTCGTTGCTGCACCGAATAACCAAGCACGCTTGTTTTGATATCAAAATGCGTTGCTAGTTCTTTTGCCCAGAGGTGATAATCGTTGTTTGTTATCAGTTCTTGAGCTGCCAACCATACGGGGTGTTTTGCAGAGTGAAGCTTAAACTCAAGGTATTCATCTGACGTTGTAAATGTTAACGGTAGCCAGTGTTTGCCATCAACGCTGTACTTAGGATGATAGCGATGGCTACCATTTACAATCGAAATTTTGACACTTACGTTTTGTGGTTGTTGACTTGATATTTTAAAGGCATACCAAGGACTGTTATTAATCGGCGTGTTTTCAGGTTGGAAAGTGAGGCGAATATGCTGATTTTCAATATCAATCATACACTCAGTAAGAAGGTTTGCGGAACTCGCACCGTCAAAGTCGGTATTTACCTTAATACCGCCCGCTTCACAGGCATCTGCTGTTACCTGAAAAAAACACAGTAAGTAACAGAGTCTAAACAATAATTTCATAATGCACCTTACCACTTGATAGTCATTACACTCTAACAACATTTGCCGATGTTGTAACCCGCTGCTCGTAAGATATTGCCCGCCTTAGGGAAAGCCTATGTGGAGGTTGTTGGCAATTCGGGCTTGTAAGCCAAAACACGGCGCAATAGAACATATTGCGCTATTTATTTAGTCAATACGTCGTGCGAGTAATGGCAAGCAAATACTTGCAAACAGCGCAAAAGTTAGCGATAACTATCATTGATAATAAAATTGAAATAAAAACAATAACGTAAATAATACAAAAGCGAACAACAGGCCCCGTTATGGTACCACTAGAAAAATTTTATCCGATTAAAGCGGATGCGGCTAAGCAAAGCTATCTCGACCCAGACACCTATCAAACCATGTATCAACAATCACTTGACGACCCCGATACCTTTTGGGCCGAGCAAGCGGTTAAACACTTAGATTGGTTTGAACCGTTTGATCTGGTCAGCGACATTGACTTACAGCAAGCACAAATTAAGTGGTTTGCCGGCGGTAAACTCAATGTGAGCCACAATTGTATCGATCGTCACTTAGCAAAGCGCGGCGAGCAGACCGCGATTATTTTCGAAGGCGATGAACCCGGTGATACTCGCCATATCAGCTACAACGAATTGCACCAAGAGGTTTGTAAGTTTGCTAACGTGCTAAAAGCCCGTGGCGTAAAAAAAGGTGATCGGGTGTGTATTTACATGCCAATGATCCCTGAAACCGGTTACGCGATGCTTGCTTGTGCTCGTATCGGCGCTGTCCATTCGGTGGTGTTTGGTGGCTTTTCCAGTGAGTCGATTAAATCGCGTATTCTCGATGCTGATTGTCAAGTGGTGATCACCGCGGACCAAGGTATACGCGGCGGCAAGGTAATCCCCCTCAAAGACAGTGTTGATGCTGCTGTTGCCGATTGTCCGAATGTGCACACGGTATTGGTGTTTAATCATCGCGATGCAGATGTAGCTTGGAATGAGAACATTGATGTTTGTTACCAACAGCTTGTGAAAACGGTCGATGCCCACTGCCCGCCAGAGCCTATGGATGCAGAAGACCCGTTGTTTATCCTTTATACATCGGGATCAACCGGTACCCCTAAAGGGGTGTTACACACCTGTGGTGGCTACTTGTTGTATGCAGCGATGACCCATAAATACGTATTTGATTATCGCGACGGTGATATTTATTGGTGTACTGCCGATGCCGGTTGGATCACCGGGCACAGTTATGTGTTTTACGGGCCTCTTGCCAATGGCGCAACGACGTTAGTGTTCGAAGGCGTGCCAAATTACCCTGATGAATCGAGGTGTTGGGATGTGGTGGAGCGACACCGGGTGAATATATTCTACACAGCACCTACCGCGATTCGCGCCTTAATGGGCGCAGGG
The DNA here is from genome assembly GCF_041379045.1 of Thalassotalea ponticola. Taxonomy (NCBI): domain Bacteria; kingdom Pseudomonadati; phylum Pseudomonadota; class Gammaproteobacteria; order Alteromonadales; family Colwelliaceae; genus Thalassotalea; species Thalassotalea ponticola. Next base: position 2,571,270 of record NZ_CP166871.1, on the reverse strand, counting down.
GATCAATATGTCACCAGCAAGGATCTGTCTTCACTGCGCTTGTTAGGTACGGTGGGAGAGCCGATTAACCCAGAAGCCTGGTTTTGGTATTATAAAGTGGTTGGTAACGAGCGTTGTCCTATCGTAGATACCTGGTGGCAAACAGAAACTGGCGGTGTATTAATTACCTCGATGCCAGGGTGTACCGCAACGAAACCCGGTGCCGCAGGCTTACCGTTTTTTGGTATTCAACCGCAAATAATTGATAAAGACGGTGTCATCGTCGAAGGTGAAGGACGTGGCGCGCTAGTGATGAGTGGAAGTTGGCCTGGGCAAATGCGCACGGTGTACGGTAACCACGATCGCTTTTATCAAACCTATTTCAGTCAATACGACGGTGTGTACTTTACCGGAGACGGTGCAATGCGCGATTCCGATGGTTACTATTGGATTTTAGGACGCCTAGATGATGTGCTCAATGTATCGGGTCATCGCTTGGGGACCGCTGAAATAGAAAGTGCGTTAGTATTACACCCATTAGTGTCTGAGGCTGCGGTTGTCGGCTATCCGCACGAGATCAAGGGGCAAGGTGTATACGCATACGTAACCTTGATGAAGGGCGCACAGTCGAATGAGCAACTGACAAGTGAATTAATGGATCTGGTCGCACATGAACTCGGTAGTTTTTCTAAACCAGATCTTATTCAATACGCGCCAGGGTTGCCGAAAACTCGCTCCGGTAAAATTATGCGTCGTATTTTGCGAAAAGTCGCTGAAAATAAGCTCGACGATCTTGGCGATACCACAACGCTCGCCGATCCGAGTGTGGTAGCGGACTTGATAGATAAGCGTTTAATACGTTAAATCACAAGGTAAACTGGTACTAACCTAACTCTATGCCTAAGCACTTTGGTTAGTGCAGAGTTACCACTTAACCATTGCTTGCTAATGCCTTAGCTGTTACAAATAACAGTTAAGGCATGCATGGTTTAGCGTATTGACACCTGTTTTAACGTTTTTGTCTATGAACTCTGAAGTTTGGCGGCGATAGCGACTGTTTTATACCTTGTTGCGGAACTTTTCTCCATCCGCCACTTTCTGATGTGCCTCGCCGTATTATGCAACAGCAAATAATTGACTATACACACTAAGAGATCGCGTAATGACTGATACATCAATTAAATTAAGTGACATTCACGTAAACAGTGAAGAAGTATTGGTCAGCCCAAATCAGCTAAAAGCCAAATTGCCTTTGAGTGAAGCCAATAGGCTATTTATTTTGCAAGCGAGGCAAACCATTGCCGATATTATTCACAAACGCGATAACCGTTTGTTAGTGATTAGCGGTCCTTGCTCGGTACACGATATTGAGGCAGCCAAAGAATATGGGCGAAAGTTGAAAGCATTACACGATAAGTATCAGCAAAGTTTGTATATTGTCATGCGCGTTTACTTTGAGAAGCCGCGAACTACCGTTGGCTGGAAAGGGTTGATTAACGATCCGCATATGGATGGTAGCTTTGACGTAACAACCGGTCTCGAAATCGCCAGAGAGTTACTGCTTTATCTGACTGAAATTGGCCTGCCGCTGGCAACGGAAGCGCTCGACCCTATTTCCCCACAGTATCTAGCTGAACTGTTTAGTTGGTCTGCTATTGGTGCCAGAACCACCGAATCGCAAACGCACCGAGAAATGGCCAGTGGCTTGTCGATGCCTGTCGGTTTTAAAAATGCGACCAATGGCGAGCTGGATGTGGCTGTTAACGCCATGCAATCCGCCGCTTCATCCCATCGGTTTATGGGGATCAATCGACATGGTCAAGTAGCGTTAATTACCACATCGGGTAACCCCGATGGGCATATCATTTTACGCGGTGGCAAACAGCCTAATTACGATTCTGTCAACGTTGCCTTATGTGAGCAACAGTTGCAACACGCGCAATTACCCCAATCGCTGGTGATTGACTGTTCACATGCCAATTCGGCGAAAGATTACAAAAGACAAGTATTGGTTGCCAATAATGTGGTTAACCAGATTGCAGAGGGCAACAAGTCTATTATCGGGTTAATGCTCGAAAGTCATTTAAACGCGGGGAGTCAAAGCAGCCAGTTACCTAAAGCCCAACTGCAATATGGTGTATCGGTTACCGACAGTTGTATCGACTGGCAGGCAACTGAGCAATTGTTAGATGACACCTACCACAAATTGAAACCGGTGTTGGCCTCGCGATTTACAAACGAGTAGTGATGATGAAAGATTTCGATAAGCAACTGGGGCAGTGTCGACAACAAATAGATAACATTGATCAACAATTACTGGAGTTGATCGCTCAGCGTCGACAGGTCACTAAGCGGGTTGGTGAATTAAAAAGCAGAGTAGGAGTACCTATATTTGCCCCTGAACGAGAGCAGCAACTATTAACCAAACTCAAAGCTTCAGCCCAGCAATACCAAGTGAGCGAACAATTAATTGAAGACGTGTTTCGCCGTATTATGCAAGATTCATACGTCTCTCAAGACGAACAGGGGTATCGCTGCGTTAATCCCGATATCGCTAATGTGGTGGTCATTGGTGGGCAAGGTCAACTCGGTTCGCTATTTGTCGATTTGTTTCAGCGCTCGGGGTACAGTGTCTCGGTGATTGAAAAGCACACCTGGCAAAATGCTGATTTGGTTTTGTCTAATGCGGATTTAGTGATTGTTGCGGTTCCGATAAATCAAACCGATGATGTTATAGCGCAGTTATCTAACTTACCAAAACATTGTGTGCTAGCCGATATCACCAGTGTTAAAGTCCGGCCGTTAAAGCAAATGATGAAAGTACATCAGGGGCCTGTCGTTGGTTTGCACCCTATGTTTGGTCCCGATGTGACCGGTTTTATCAAACAAACCATCATTGTCTGTCACGGCCGAGGTGAGCCGGCATACCATTGGCTACTACAGCAGTTTCGGGTGTGGGGAGCCGAGCTGTTTGAGGTGGCGGCACAAGAACACGATGAGGCGATGGCGATGGTTCAGGTGATGCGACACTTTTCAACCGCCTGCTATGGTTTTCACTTAATGAGTGAGGACGTTAATTTACAACAACTGTTGGCAATGAGTTCACCTATTTACCGCCTTGAGCTGGCCATGGTCGGCCGGTTGTTTGCGCAAGATCCGCAACTATATGCCGATATCATTTTTGCTGAGCCTGAAAACCTTGCTATGATGAGACGTTTTAGCGACCGCTTTAGCGATATGTTAAATGATATAAAAAACAATGATAAACAGGGTTTTATCAATAAGTTTAGGCAGGTTTCAGTTTGGTTTGGTATTGATGCGGATAAGTTTTTGGCAGAATCATCTATTATGTTAGAAAAAACACAAAAAGGTTAACTCGTGACTCAAATTACTGTTAAGTACCGCCGCACCGCATTACCTATTTCAAGGTTACTGACTTTACTTATAACGACCACATTATTGCTCTTTAGCGCTGCGGGTTGCAGTAGCCAACTAACTGCCTCTAAAACCGTATTGGTCGGCCCCGTGAGTGAACAACAATTACTGCAAAATTACCCCAAATTCAATCAAGTCTATCAGGATTATGAACCGTCAAATGAAGAGCGGGAAATTTACGCTAAACTGCAGTCGGATATGCGGGTCGATGTATACTTTGGCACTTGGTGCCATGATAGCGTTAGAGAGGTACCCAAATTTTTAAAGGCTATTGGCTTGGCATCCAATAAGGTGCGGTTAATTGCCCTGGACATGCAAAAAACTGATCCGCAAGGATTAGCTGAAGCTGCTGATATTGCTTATACTCCGACATTCGTGATCAGCCAGTCTGGGACAGAAATAGGGCGAGTGGTTGAGCGTGCTACGACAACGATAAACGAAGATATCATTGCGATTGTCGAAACCAGTAACCGCTAACTAGGTAAGGATATGAAAAAGCCGTTGGAGCGCTTAGCACCAACGGCTTTTTTATATGGTGCGACGCCCGGACTCAATTGTTAGGCTGATTTTCGCTTGTTTCGCTTGTTTCTTCTTGCTGTTTGTCGTCAGTGACCAGTTTATTGAATAAATCGCTCGCTTTTTGCTTTAGTTTCTCTTTGGCTCGTTGCTTGGCTGCCCGCTCAAATTGTTGTTTTGCATTAACACTGATTTGCTTAAACAATCGCTGGACGATAATAGCACCGAGTTTACTGGCTTCCACACCTTGTTCTCCACCAATATTACCCAGTTGTATGCTCGGTAGAGACAGTTCTATGACCTTGCCATTGACCTCGGTCAAGTCGAGCGTCAGGGCGATGTCCTTAAGTTCGAGATTCTCAACGATCAACAGTGTTTCTTGTGTTTCTTGTGATTCTCGTTGTTTTCGCGGTGGTTCGGTTTTTACTTCGTCATTCGGCTCGCCACTTTGATCGAATTTGGCATTGATATTTTGCAGTAACTCTGAAATGTTGCTCGATCCATTTTTGTTAAATTCAACAAACACTTGTGAACCTAATAATTGTACGTTTTCAATGATAATCGGTTGATTCGATAAACTTTTTATAACGATATCAAGATTTGTCTCATCGATGACTAGGGCGTGAGGTTGTTGATATTGTTCAGGGTTGCTAAAGGTTACCCCATAAACGCTGCCGGCGCCTTCTTTGAGTGTTAAGTCTACTCGCTCAACGCGGACGGGGTTGTCGGTGAGCTTGCTTCCGACGATTTCTATTTGACTGCGAACGTAACCATTCCAGTCGATTGATGCAAGAAACCATAAGGCTCCGCCAAAAAGTAACAGTAATGTGGCTGCCAAAAGAGCAAGTTTATTCATATCCAGTCCCAGTGTTTTGGTTTGTTATTATCGCCAGCGAAAAATCGTTGCTACCAAACAGACGTCTAATAGATTGTTGATTTGTTTGTTTTTTGGCTGATTGATGGCGAATTGTTCAGCGTTACTCGAATTGATCAAATAACCTTCCCATTATAGACCTAGAGTTCGATTAATTTAACCTGAAAAATCGGTATTTTAACGAATACAAATCGTAACCCGTGCAAAATTCGTATATAGTGCCGGCAGTGTAAATTCGCAACCTTTTTGGATACTTGATTTCATGGAAAATACCAATTCATCTCGTTGGCCGTTACTCCTTTTAGCAACGGCGCTCGTTGCTGTACTCACCTACTTAAACTGGCCACAAGAACAGAACAAATTGTCGCGTAGCGCGCGCGTCACAAGTGTTGTTACCGCACCGGTGCTCATGGCTGATTTCAGTGATGAATTCGAAGCTCTTGGCACCACTAGGGCCAACGAACAAGTTATCCTAACCGCTCAATACACCGATATTGTCGAGTCAATTCACTTTAACGACGGTGATCAGGTCAAACGGGGCCAAGTCTTAGTCGAATTGTCAAAAGATGAAGAAGAGGCGCGTATTGCCGAATTACAAGCTAACCTTGATATCGCTCAGGCTCAACTCAAGCGTTTTGAAGAGCTGGTCAACCGCGGAGTTAGTTCAGTATCTCAGCGAGATGAGCAGCGAGCCAAAACCAAAGCGTTGAAAGCACAGCTAAAAAGTGCAACTGCGGTGTTAGACAACTTAACCATTAAAGCCCCTTTTGACGGTCAGTTGGGTTTCCGCCAAGTATCTACCGGAGCTTTAGTTTCAAATGGCGATAAGATTACCTCGCTTGATGACATTAGCTTGATCAAAGTCGATTTCAGTATTCCTGAGCGCTTTATCAACACGATTGAGGTGGGGCAAAGTATTCGCGCTCGCAATGTTGCATTTAACGATACTTTGTTTGTAGGTAAAGTCACCAGTATTTCGCCTCGGGTTGACGCGACCACGCGTACCGTTCAAGTTCGCGCAGAAATACCAAATGACAACGGAAAATTACGACCTGGTATGTTGATGAGTATCATCCTCCAACGAGACGTCGAGAAGTTGTTACAAATTCCTGAAAGTGCGGTTATCCCATTTGAAGAAACACATTTTGTGTTTGTCGCCAAAGATGGCGTGGCCAAGCGTATGAATATTGAAATTGGCCGCCGTAAACCCGGTACCGTTGAGGTGATTGGTGGCTTGCAAGAAGGTGAGCAGGTCGTAATCGAAGGTGCGCTGAAGCTGCGCGATGGCGCAGCGATTAAAACTCAACTAGACGCGGAGTCATAAGCTGTGATTTTATCTGACTTATCAGTAAAACGTCCGGTGTTTGCCACCGTATTGAATTTACTTATTGTCACCTTTGGTATTGTCGCTTTCTTAACACTACCGCTGCGTGAATACCCCGATACCGACAAGCCAGTGGTAACGGTGTCAACCAATTACCCCGGCGCCTCAGCCGCTATTGTCGAAACCAAGATAACGCAAATTTTAGAAGATAGAATTAGCGGTATTGAAGGGGTGAAGTCGATATCGTCTACCTCAAGCGATGGCCGTTCGCGGATCACCATCGAATTTGAACTCGACCGAGATATCGACGGCGCCGCTAATGACGTCAGAGATAAAATAGCCTCAGAAGCTCGTCGCCTGCCTGATCAAGCTGATCCACCTGAAGTGCAAAAAGCCAATGACGATGGCGATGTCATTGCTTGGTTTACTTTGCAAAGTGAGGTGTTTAATACGCTCGAACTAACCGATTACGCCAATCGTTACATCACCGACAGATTTGCCACGGTAAATGGCGTTGCCGAAGTTATGGTTGGTGGTGGCCGCACCTATGCGATGAAAATCGTTCTCAATCGGCAAGCCATGGCTGCGCGCAACATAGCCGTTACCGATATTGAGAACACGCTGCGCGCCGAGAACGTTGAATTACCCGCCGGTGAAATTGAATCGGTTGACCGCGATTTCAGCGTTCGCGTGGCGAGAAGTTATAAAAGTGCACAAGACTTTGCCAATATGGTCATTGCCCGCGGTGAAAACAAATCACTGGTGCGGTTGTCTGACGTTGCCAGTGTAAACGTGATGGCCGAAGACGATGAAACCATGTTTAAAGGCAACGGACGTAACATGGTTGGCTTGGGGATTATTAAACAATCAACCGCCAACACCATTGCCGTGGTCGATGCTGCGCGCGCAGAGATGGAATTAATTAAGCAAAATTTGCCAAGTGGCACCACCATTGTTCCCAGTTATGACTCGTCGATTTTTATTAAAGAGTCGATCGATGAGGTGTATCGAACCTTAGGCATCGCCATGGTCATGGTTGTGTTAGTGATTTTTATCTTTTTGGGTAATGTTCGTGCGACGTTAATCCCCGCGGTTACCGTACCTGTTGCCTTGATTGGCTCTATGATGCTCCTCAACGCTTTTGGCTTTTCAATCAACTTACTTACGCTACTGGCGTTGGTACTTGCCATCGGTCTTGTTGTTGACGATGCGATTGTTGTTTTGGAAAACATTTATCGCCGTATTGAAAATGGCGAAAAGCCATTGATGGCTGCCTACCACGGAGGCCGTGAAGTAGCCTTCGCCGTTATTGCCACAACGTTAGTATTGGTCTCGGTGTTTGTACCTCTGGTGTTTATGAGTGGTGATATTGGTCGCTTGTTTACCGAGTTTGCATTAGCGATTGCCGCAGCGGTGATATTCTCCAGTTTAACCGCTTTGTCACTGACGCCGATGATGTGTTCAAAGCTGCTTAAACACCGTCAACGCACCTCTTCGCTGGGGCAGTTGTTAGATAGAGGCTTTGCCAAATTGGAAGCGAGTTATGGCAATACCCTGCGTTCAACGATTAAGCAGCCGTTGATGTTGACCATTGTTATGGTGTTGGCGTTTGCTTTATTAGCTAGCTTGTTCAATCAATTGCCAAGTGAGTATGCGCCGAAAGAGGACCGTGGCGGCGCGTTTTTGATCATGAGCGGTGCCGAAGGCGCGAGCTATGAAAGCAATGCTGCCAACATGCGTAAGATTGAAGACAAGTTATTGCGTCATTACGAAGAGGGAACACTTGAGCGTGTTATTGTCCGAGTCCCCGGATTTCGAGGTACTGGTGGCGTTGCGATCATCGGCTTACCACCTTGGGAAGAGCGCGATATCTCAACCCAAGAGTTTATCAGTGGCTTTAATCGCGAGTTGGCGTCAGTAACCGACGTGCGCGCGTTTGTTATGAGTCGCGGAGGCCTAGGTGGTCGAAGTGGAGGCGGGCGCCCGATTGGTTTTGTTCTGCAAGGCAATAGCTATGACGAACTGGCTCGCTGGCGCGATATTATCATGGCGCGAGCGCAAGAAAACCCAGGCATTATCGGCTTGGAAAGTGATTATAAAGAGACCTCTCCACAGCTCCTGGTCAATATTGATCGCAGCCGTGCATCAGACCTTGGGGTTTCGGTTGGTGATATCGGTAAAACGCTAGAAACCATGTTGGGCAACCGACGTGTTACCACCTATGTTGATCGCGGAGAAGAATACGACGTGATTTTAGAAGGCGATGAACGCGATTACCGCAGTCCAAGTGCGATTGAAAATATTTATGTGCGTTCACAGGCAACCTCTGAGCTCATTCCAATGTCCAACCTGATCAGCTTCAGTGAAAACGCCCGCGCCAAGCAACTTAATCGCTACAATCGATTGCGCAGTATCACCCTGTCGGGTAACTTGGCCCCAGGTTATACGCTAGGCGAAGCGTTGGAGTTTCTCAATAACGTGGTGAAAGATGAGTTACCGGTTGAGGCATCGGTTGATTACACCGGCGAATCGTTAAAGCTAAAAGAAGGCGCTAACTCGATGTTGTTTATCTTTGCTTTAGCCCTGCTAATTACCTACCTGGTGTTGGCGGCACAGTTTGAGAGCTTTATTCACCCCTTAGTGATTATGTTAACCGTACCACTGGCGTTGGTCGGCGGCTTACTCGGCTTGTACGTCATGGGGATGAGCTTAAACATATACAGTCAAATCGGTATTGTGATGTTAATTGGCTTGGCGGCGAAAAACGGTATCTTAATTGTCGAGTTTACCAACCAGTTACGCGACAAAGGTATTGCCTACACCGATGCAATCATCCAGGCATCACAACAGCGCTTGCGTCCTATTGTTATGACCTCTTTTACCACGGTGATGAGTGCTATCCCATTAGTCATTGCCATCGGACCTGGAGCCGAAAGTCGCATGGTACTGGGGGTGGTGATCTTTGCTGGAGTAAGTGTGGCAACCATTTTCACCTTGTTTATCGTCCCTGGCGCTTACTATTGGTTGTGCAGAGCGACCAAGTCACCAGAGTACATCGCTAAACAAATTGAAGCGCAGCACTAATTAGCTATAGCGATAACCCATTATCAATACAACGCCGTATTAACCGTTTGGTCAGTACGGCGTTTTTGTTTATTTGTGCGGGTAACTGAGCATCTGTGGCCAGCGTTAGCTATGCTGAAAAGATAAACGTTATCTTATCGAGGTGTGTAAATGGCGTTAACGACAATGACCTTTTACCAGCGTTTTGAAAACGACATCCTGTCGGGGAAAAAAACGATTACTATTCGCGATAGCAGCGAAAAAGATTTCTTACCAAACAGCCTTGTCTCGGTGGCAACATATGAAACGGGGCGATACTTTTGTACCTTGCGCATTAAGCGGGTCGTACCGACAACATTGGATCAACTGTCGCAACAACACGCCGAGCAAGAGAACATGACACTTGCCGAGCTCAAACGCGTTATTACTGACATTTACCCCGGTGAGCAGCAATTTTACGTCATTTATTATGAGTTGGTGAGTTGATCTCATCGTTAATCGGAGCTTAACAACAAGTCATTAACTGTCAATAGGTACCTGCGTTGGCGTTATGTGCTCACTTGGATAGCAGCCGAGAACTTTGATAAATCGGGTTAAATCCGTTAACTTTTGCAAGGCATGATGCATTACCGAGCTTTGTAAATTGGCCTCGACATCAATGTAAAACATTTCCTCCCAAGGGCGGCCCTGAATAGGACGTGATTCAAGTTTGGTCATGTTGATACCAAACTGTTTAAGTACCATTAAACAGTCAACTAACGCACCAGGGTTTTGGCCAGTTGCCATAATAAACGTTGTTTTTGCAGGAATTTGCTCAGCGACATTAACCGGTTTTCGCGCGACTAAAATAAATCGGCTGTGGTTTTCTTGTTGGTTGGCAATCGACTTAACCAACGGCATCAACTGATACAGTGCTCCGCCTTCTTCTGAACCAATAACGGCAATACTGTTATCTTGTTTGGCATAGACTTGTTGCATTGCTTGTGCACTTGAATCACAGTATTCGATACGTATGTTTTGTTGTTTGTGTAAAAAGTTGCTGCACTGTACCGCCGGTTGGGCGTGGGTGTAAATTACCTTTATATCGTCAAGCTTGCTGTTGACGCTGGTGAGTAAACAGTGATCGATGGGTTGTGATAGCTCGCCAACGATGGATAAATTGGTATGTTGTAGTAAATCATAAACCTCGTTAATTGACCCCGAGCTCGTGTTTTCGATGGGTAACATACCGTAATCGACGTTGCCCGACTCGACTTGCTCTAAAATTTGCTGAAAGTTGTCACAGCCAAATTCGATAATTTGCTCAGCTCGACGGGAAAAATATCGATGAGAGGCCAAATAGCTGTACGAACCTTTATCACCTAAAAACGCAACACTCACTTTCGGAGTTCTGAGATTGGGGTTTTTCAATTGCTGCAAATACGCTTGCTGATTCAATACCGAATCTTCAATAATGGTTTGAAAAATATTGGTCACGTAATGTGCATCGAGACCTTTTTCTTTACCCAGTTGTATTAAGCGCACTAATAACTCTTGCTCTCTTTGCTGATCGCGTACCGGACGCACGTTATCGGCTTTGCTTTTGGCAACGTTAAGGGTGAGCGCGCGTCGCTCGGCAAACAATGCGAGTAACTGTTGATCGAGACTGGTTATTTGTTCGCGTATTTCATTTAAATCTAAGCTATCGGTCATGGAAATATCCTAGGGTTGCGACCACGGGCAATAACGGCTGTTGGAGCTGTCGTTAAATTGATTCGAAATCGAGAAACTGGTCGCAAAGGTATGGCTAGTTATTTTTATTATCAATTTACTCTATTAACCATAACGAAAACTGTCAACGAAAAACTTGAAATCTGCTACCATAGCGATATTGCACGTCGTGTTGACGAAATTAAATTAATTTTTTGGGTTTGTACAATGTCTTCATTACAGGATCAATTACTAAAAGCGGGTTTGACTACCAAGCAAAAAGCACGTCAAGCCAATACCGATAAGCGCAAAAAGAAAAAGCAAAAACAAAGCGGAGTGAAAGTTGAAGCGACCTTGCAAGAGCAAGTACAGCAGGACTTAGCCAAAGCTAAATCAGAAAAAGCGGCACGTGATAAGGCTCTCAACGAGCAGCGTCAGCAAGAGTTAGCAATCAAGGAACAACACAACCGCATACAGCAAATTTTAGAGCATCACCACATTAGCGATATTGATGGTGACATTGCCTACAATTACACCGACCAAAACAAGGTCAAAAAGCTGTTTGTCAATGAGCAAACGCAGCAAGCACTAATCAATGGACGTTTGGCAATCTGTGCTCTGTCGGGTAGTGCGTTTGTGGTAACCAAAGAAACCGCTGACAAGCTAGCGCAAATCGACTCGCAGGTCATCTTGGTCAGTAACGATAAGGTCGATAGTGATATTGATGAAGATGACCCGTATGCAGAGTACCAAATCCCAGATGATTTAATGTGGTAATTCCCCGTTTTAGATTACAGAATCAAATTTCAGATAATATCTGATCAAATGCCTCAGTTTATAAGGAGTAGGTAATGGCGGTAATTCGCTTTGTCTTAGGGCAACTTATTTTGTTGTTCAATTTTATTTTTACGCCTAAATCGGTAGCTCGAGATAGTAATGCACAGCAACAACTCGATCAACTAACCAGTGGATTCAGTTTGTATCAACTTAATGCGTGCCCATTTTGTGTAAAAGTGCGCCGGGCTATGAAGCGCCAGAATATGCAGATAAAATTGGTAGATATTAAACGAGATAACAACCTTCAGCAGTTGATCGACAATGGCGGTAAGCGCACAGTACCGTGTTTGCGCATTGATAACAGCGATGGCACCACCGAGTGGATGTACGAATCATCAGATATCATTCGCTACCTCGACGAAGTGGCTGCCAAGGTAGCCTAAACGCGCGTTCGCTCGTACACATAGGCCGTACTGCCGCAATAAAAAAGGGAGCTGAAAATCAGCTCCCTTTTTTAATGCTTTTGACAAGGTGCTGTTGGTCAAAGGGGTATACATATTGACGGCTTAGCTACTAAATACGCGCAACTAGAGTGGCTAAAAATGGGTGAACCGCTGCAATAACAAGTTCGTATTACCTGTCATATATCACAACCGGCTAATTCTTTACAGTAGCGCTGACATGTTGCTTACCAGGCGTGTGTGGTCGGCATCAGTCTATATTTACTCACAGAGGCGACACGGTCAGCAAGATAACGCGTGCAAGCACTGGGATATCAATCGAGGCGTTTAATGACATATTCTAACAAACGAGGTTTCAACCTCAAAGAATCCGAGGTAACTGACGAAGCCCTTTATCGCAATCGTCGTGACTTACTCAAGGCGATGGGCTACATGGGCGCGTCGATGTTACTCGCCCCTTACAGTCATTTGGCGCATGCCACAAACGCGCCTAATCCGACGTTTAACCGCCAGCCCCTGTCGTTCACTGGCAGTAACCGCGATTCCATCAATGATAAATTAACCCCAGAACAGAAGGTGCTGACCCACAATAACTTCTACGAGTTTGGAGCGCAAAAGCATCAACCTGCCGAGCTGGCACAGCGATTTGTGGTAAACCCGTGGCAACTAAAAATCCACGGTGAGGTTGAAGCCCCGATCACCTTAGATTACGACGATCTCTTTAACCGTTTTACCATCGAGGAGCGCATATACCGACTGCGTTGTGTGGAGGCGTGGTCTATGGTTATCCCATGGTTGGGGTTTGAGCTTAGCGACTTGTTGCGGATGGTTAAACCGACCAGTAACGCCAAATTTGTGCGCTTTAAAACGCTTTATGATCCGGCACAAATGCCCGGTCAGAACAATCGCATCGTTGGCGGTGGTATCGATTATCCCTACCGCGAAGGCCTGCGCATTGACGAAGCCAGTAACAGTTTGACCATACTGGCAGTGGGCTTGTACGGCAAGACGCTAGCTCCGCAAAACGGGGCGCCAATTCGCTTAGTTGTGCCGTGGAAGTACGGATTTAAAAGCATCAAATCGATTGTCGAAATAGAATTGGTTGAGCAGCAACCCGAGACAACGTGGAATATGTTAGCGCCGAACGAGTATGGCTTTTACGCCAATGTCAATCCAGCGGTGGATCACCCGCGGTGGTCGCAAAGCAGTGAAAGGCGCTTAACCACAGGTGGCTTATTCAGTCGCAACCGGATAAAAACACAGTTATTTAACGGTTACTCTGAGCAGGTGGCCCACATGTATAAAGGCATGGATCTTGCGACTTACTATTGACGGTTATCGACGTGTTTGCAATCGCCAATAAACACAGGGTTTGGCTGGTAAAGCTGGTGATTCACCTATCGGCAATGTTGCCGGTCATTTACTATTATTATTTGGCCATTAATGATCAGTTAAGCGCCGATCCCGTTGAAGCGATACTTCATTTTACCGGTATTGGCGGTTTCAATTTACTGTTACTGACGCTCAGTGTCAGTCCAGCCAGTCGCATATTTTCTCTGCATTGGCTGGTACATGTGCGTCGCTTGCTGGGACTTTACGCTGCGCTCTATGCGTTACTTCACGTAAGCAGCTTTGTGCTGTTTGAACTGCAGTTGGACTTGGCATTGTTTATTGATGAAATTGTTCAGCGACCTTACATCACCGTAGGCATGGCAGCCTTTGTGCTAATTACCTTATTGGCGATCACCTCGTGGTCGGTGTTGCGGCGTAAAATGGGCCGGCGTTGGCAAGCCTTGCACAACTACAATTATTTACTTACCACACTGGTTGCCATTCACTTCTACTGGTCGGTTAAATCAGAAATTGTCGAGCCGTCTATCTACATATTGATCACCTTTGCTTTGCTTTGCTTTCGCTGGCCTAAGTTTAAACGTGGTTTCAACCGTCTTGTACGTCGCTTGCGCTCGCATAACCGTTGCTAGCAGGTTAGAATTGTTGCTGTAAAGTTTTCAATCTAGCGGTGAGCAAAATGGACTCGACAAATCAATGGCATATCGAGGTAACCGAGCAGGACGCTAATCCTGTAGCGATACTTGCCGATGAAAGCGGCTTATCTCATCAAACCATCAAGCAAGCGATGCAAAAAGGCTGCGTATGGCACAGCCGAGGTAAGCACACTCAGCGCTTGCGTCGCAGTAAGAAAAAGCTACAGCGAGGAGACGTTGTTCATTGCTATTACAACCCTCGCGTATTGGCAACTGAGGTTGAGCCCGCGTTACTAGTTGATGATCAAGGCGACTTCAGCGTCTGGTTTAAGCCCTATGGCATGGTGTGCCAAGGCTCAAAGTGGGGCGATCACACCACCATTAATCGTTTTGCTGAACAGTATTTACAACCGCAGCGCCCTGCGTTTATCGTTCACCGGCTTGACAAGGCAACCACGGGATTAGTTGTCGTCGCCCACACCAAAGCGGCGGCACGTCAGTTATCGTCGGCGTTTGAACAGCGATTAACAGAAAAGACCTATCAAGCAATTGTTTCCCGAGCTTGGTCGTTTAAACAGCCACAAATTAGCGTAACTGAGCCGATTGATGAAAAAAACGCGACAAGTCATGTAACCTTGATTGCCAATGATCGCGTGGCGAATAGAGCATTGGTATCTGTCGATATTGAAACGGGGCGTAAACATCAAATTCGCAAGCACTTGGCTAGTTTAGGCATACCTATTGTTGGTGACCGGTTATATGGACAGCAACAATTTGAAATCCCTGACACAGCGGTTCAACAGCGATGCGATCTGCAACTAAGAGCGGTGCGTTTGCAGTTTCCATTTGACGGTAGAAACCACCACTATCAATTGACAAAACAACAGTGTTTACACCTAAGTTGAGCTTGCTCTTTGCTGAGTTCGTGCAATAGCGTATGGGTGACGCTTGACGTGACCAATTTTGTCGACTGGCTGTGACACCTGGCGAGGGACCTTTACTGCGTTATTATCGCTCTGACTCAATGCTGATTGGCGATGTACTCAAAGCCGCTAAATCGCGCTTTAGCGGCTGTTATCGCGTCTACTTGTAACCTTGCTTTACTGATTGCTCACCGAGCGTATTGAGGTGATGGTACTCTGTTGATAAGCATCGATTAAGTCCTCTATCAGATCGTCAACGCACTCTAATCCAACCGACATGCGAATCAAGGTATCACTGATCCCCGCGGCTTGTCTTTCGTGTTGATCATAAGCCGAGTGGGTCATTGATGCTGGGTGTTGAATCAGTGATTCGGCATCGCCCAAACTGACCGCCAAACTAAATAGTTGAGTGTGATTAATAAATTGCTCTGCGGTTTTGATATCACCTTCCAGTTCAAAGGCGATAACACCACCACTTGCTTTCATTTGCGAGCCGACATAACCGTGTCCTGGGTGGCTGGCAAGTCCGGGGTAATAGACGGTCTTTACCCAAGGCTGTTGCTGTAAAAATTCTGCTACCCGCTGCGCACTAGCGCAGTGGCGTTCAATGCGAATGGCGAGAGTTTTCAACCCCCGAATAATCAGCCAAGCATCATGCGGACTGATGGTACCACCAAAATCTTTTAACACAGCCGATTTGATGTGCTCAATCATTGATGCAGAGCCACATACAATTCCTGCTACGACATCACCGTGACCATTGAGGTATTTAGTGGCACTGTGGACCACAATGTCAATGCCGTATTTCTGAGGTTGCTGCAATATTGGCGTTAAGAAGGTGTTATCGACAATAGAGATTAACTGGTGTTGACGACTGATGTCGGCAATCATCTGTAGATCGATCACCTCCATTGTTGGATTGATCGGTGTCTCTAAAAAGATCACTTTGGTATTGGGTCGCACAGCGGCTTCGATCTCATCTTTGTTCGACATATCAACGAAACTGGCGCTAACACCAAAGCGGCTTAATTGGTGTTTAATAAACGCGTAACTACACCCATACAGCGCTTTACACGCAATGAGGTGATCTCCGGCACTTAAGTTGGCGAGTAACGCCGCCGACACGGCAGCCATGCCAGTTGCGGTTGCCGCCGCATCTTCCATATTTTCTAAAGAAGCAAGTTTTAACTCAAGCTCTCGCGTAGTCGGGTTGCCCAGTCGACTGTAGATATAGCCTTGTGTTTCGCCAGCAAATCGCTTGGCTCCTTGTTCGGCGTTATCAAAGATAAACGTTGATGTTTGATATAACGGTGTTGCTAAACTGCCGTATTGATCGTTGTCGTTTTTACCTGCGTGGATGACTTTCGTCGCTATATCTGCTGTATCTTTCATTGCCTAATCTCGCTTTGACTAAAGGCTATTGAACGTTGCTGTAGGTTTTTGCAGTGTGTTGCTATGGAATATCCATATATGTCTCACTGCGCCTCGATAAAGTCCCTTTTAATTCGAACAAAATCTACACCACAAAGTTCAACAGACCCGGGTTATTGTTTTTCTTGGTCGATCTATTTTTTGTTAACAAAAACGAACAACACATTGTGTATACCGTCTATCCGCCATACGTTACGCCAATATGAGGGTTTTGTTAAAGAAAAAATAAACATGGTGCAAAAACTAAAGCAAAACTCTTGCCACAATAAACAAAAATCTCGACGGTAATGGCTTATTAGCATATTTTTGCTTTGAAGCTATTTGTCTGTACCGCATCGCTAAAACCAGCGGTCAATGATCAGCGACAGCAATAATAGCTCTCGAAAAACACGAATCAATCAAGATGTCATATTATTATTACAGCTGATGCTTGTTGTTATCGCTTTATTCTCATATTAAAGGCGAATGAACATACCTGAGATGATTCATCGAACGGCGATAACTAGGCAATAAGGCATATATTCGCGCTGATATTTTTGCGCAAGATATTGATTATTTCTGCTTTTTGTAATAAAAATGTTACATGTAATTTTTTTGTGACGATAGATGATGCGTTTAGATGTGGTTTCAACTGACCGGCTCGGCATAGCTCAGCAAATACTTACCGTTATTGCCAACGAGCAATGCGACATCATCGCTATGGAAGTACGGCACAATCACACCTATTTGCACATTAACCCAAATGCGATGTCGTTTACCGATATTGCGACAAAAATAGCCGCCATAGACGGCGTCCACGAGATCAACCCAGTCGCGTTATTACCGGGCGAGAAAACCACTCAACAGTTACAAGCGCTGCTTACCAATATCCCAGAGCCTATTATTGACGTCGACCACCGAGGTATAATAATTAACGCCAATCGAGCGGCGATAGAACAAGCTGGAGTCGATTCTGAGCGTTTTATAAACAGAGCATTGCAATCGTTTATAGAAGAGCGGTTGAGAATTTATTTAAGTGGGCAGTCGACCACGCAAGAAGTGACGTTTGCTGGTAACCCATTTTACGCCGATATTACCCCTGTGCGTTCGGAGCACGAGGTGAGTGGCGCGGTTATCGTGTTGCGCAGTTTACTCAACGTCGGGCGGCATATCAGTCAATATCAACAAGGCATGCATCGCGGTTTTGACAGCATCATTGGTGAAAGTGAAGTCATTGAGCGGGTAAAAGCGTTAACCCGCAAGTTTGCCAGTATTGATTTGCCGGTGTTGATCACCGGTGAAACGGGAACGGGAAAGGAACTCATCGCTCGCGCCTTACACGATCACGGACAACGCGCGAGTAAACCGTTTTTAGCAATAAACTGTGCGGCGATGCCTGAACACTTGCTCGAGGCAGAGTTATTTGGCTACGCATCGGGCGCTTATACTGGCGCTAAACAAGGTGGCAAACCAGGGTTATTTGAACTCGCTGATGGCGGTACGTTGTTACTCGATGAAATCGGTGAAATGGCGTTACCGCTGCAAGCTAAATTATTACGCTTCTTACAGGACTTCAGAATAAGGCGACTTGGTGGCGTCAAAGACAAGCGCGTTGATGTGCGTATTGTCAGTGCAACCCATCAAAACTTATTGGCTATGATCAGCAAGGGATTGTTTCGCGAGGATTTGTACTATCGGTTAAACGTTTTGCAATTAGATATGCCACCGCTCAGAGAGCGCAATAACGACGTGCTTTTGTTGATAGAACACTTTTTACAGCACGCAAGCGTACATGTGAACAAGTCGCCATTGCGCTTGTCAGAAGCCGTACTCGAAAAAATGCAAAACTACCCATGGCCAGGTAACGTACGTCAATTACAAAACGTCATCTATCGCTTAGCCGCGCAAAGTGACAGTACCTTGATTGACTCTGATTACGACTTGCTAAGCTCATATTCAGAGCAAGTATCAAAGATGGCTCAGATTCACTCACTCGCTGGTGATATAAGCCAAGCCGACTCGTGGCAAGACGCGCAACAGGCGTTTGAGAAGAGTTTGTTAAGCCGCTTGTATCCGCTCTATCCCAGTACTCGCAAATTGGCGCAAAGACTGGGCGTATCGCACAATAAAATCGCAATCAAACTGCGCCAATACAATATTCAATGCTGAGCGATTATTTCGACATAACAAGATGACTAAAGAATCCCTATGACAAACAGATTAACCGTTGCATATCAGCTTATATCCGCCCTACAAAAACGTGGTGTAAAGTATATTTTTGGTGTTCCTAGCGGTGGTTTTTTACCGTATTTGCAAGCGATTGAAGAGGTTGATGGCATTGAATTTGTATTGACCGCACATGAAGGTGGTGCTGCCTTTATGGCGGCCACCGTTGGCAAGTTAACCGGTACACCAGGAGTGTGTTTTGCCACCTTTGGTCCAGGCGCAACGAATCTTAGTACAGGTGTCGGCAGCGCCCTGTTAGACAGAAGTCCGTTGATCGCTTTAACCGATGAAGTCAGCGATGCCGACATAGGGCAAGTTGTACAGATGAATATAGATCATCAAGCGCTGTTTGCTCCCTTGACCAAGCACACATGGCGCTTGGTCAAGGACGATGTTGACCATCAAGTTCAACGGGCATTTGACTATGCGTGTGATGGCGTTTGTGGGCCAGTGCACATTGGCTTGCCTGTAGACATTGCCGATAGCGTTACCGCCTCGTCAACCCCTGCATATACGCCAACTAACTTAAGTTTATCTGCCCAACAGCGCGCGTCAGTTGATCTGAATAACCGTTGCCACACTGTCACCGGTGGTACGCAAAGCAAACAGGACAACGACAGTAATAAGGCAGTGAACACCGAGGTGCTCAACGCACTATGCAAACAGTTTACACAAGCGAAGCGACCGGTAATCGCCGTTGGCTTGCGAGCACTGAGTCCGGACATCTGTACAGCTATAGCGCTTTTCGCCCAAAGGTATTGTTTACCGGTGGTGTTAACACCAATGGCAAAAGGGGTGATTGCCAACGATCATCCCTGTTATGTCGGGGTCTTGTTTCATGCCTTGAGTGATTGTGTGGCTGAGTTACACAGTCAAGCAGATCTGGTTTTTGCCGTTGGTTATGACGAAGTTGAATTTAATTATCGGCAATGGGTAACTAGCTCTCGATTAATCGCCTTAGACTGTGTCCAAATGCAAATAAGCGCGTTAGAGAATTGCGATGTCGTTCAATATCAAGCGCCTATCGCAAGTACGCTAAACGCGTTAGCCGATGCACTGGAGTCTGCACATAGCCACTACCAGTGGACGTTATCGGATTTTAACCGAGTGCGCGAGACAATGGCAGCGCACTTTGCCAAACAAACTGAGCACTTTGGGCCGGTCAGTGCACTGCGGGTATTGCGTCAGCAACTTGCTCAAGATGGCATTATGAGTTGTGACGTTGGTGCTCACACTCACCTCATCGGTCAATATTGGTCTGTTAACCAACCCTTGGTACAATTGATGAGCAATGGTTGGTCATCCATGGGATACGCTATCCCGAGTGCTATCGCAGCCAAACTTTGTCAGCCTGAAAAGCAGGTCTGTGCGGTGATCGGTGATGGTGGCTTTTTAATGACCGCTAACGAACTCACCGTGGCCAAACGTTTAAACCTCGCTATCGTGTTTGTTTTGTTCAGCGATAGTGAGCTGGCGCTGATTCGGATTAAACAAGACAAACGCCAAGCGAACCACTACGGGGTCTGTCAAAGTGCGCGTATAGACCCGCAGTCGCAATCGATATTTGGTGTCCCTGTGGTATCGGTAACCGATACCGACAGCTTTGCGATTGAACTCAATAAGGCATTTGCCATGCAGCAACCCATTATCGTTGAAGCACTGTTTGATAGCAGTGATTACAACGCGCTTGTGCTTAAGCAAAATAAACGGTCTTAATAAGCGCGCTTTTCATATGCTGAGATTGATTTTATCATTGGCGGTATAAACCGTTATAATCGCTCAATTTAAACAAGGTATTGCTCTTATGCCCAACGCTATTCAATATGCACAACAATCGATAACCCCGTCAAAAATCATTTGTATTGGCCGAAATTTTGTTGACCACATTGAGGAGCTAGGCAATGAAGTACCCGATGATATGGTGGTTTTCTGCAAACCCAACTCTGCCATTGGCCAAACCCTAAAAAGTTTTGACCAAGAGCCACTGCACTATGAGGGCGAGTTGTGCTTTTTATATCAGCAAGGCCAATTTGTTGCGGTTGCCTTTGGTTTGGATTTAACCAAGCGAGACCTACAGGGTAAACTCAAGCAAAAAGGTTTGCCGTGGGAGCGCGCCAAAGCCTTTGACGGAGCCGCCTTGTTTTCAACCTTTGTGCCCTTTGATAACATCGACGAGCTGGCATTAACCTTGACCATCGACGATCGCATTAGCCAACAGGCTGCGGTACCATTAATGATCTACAAACCGGCACAAATACTGGCAAACTTGCAACAATTTATCAGTTTATCCGACGGTGATATCGTAATGACGGGGACGCCAAAAGGCGTTGGTGCGGTGCAAAGTGGAAGTCGCTATCAGGGCAGTGTTAGCGATGGAAAAAGCGTTTTGGTCTCGGCTACTTGGCAAGCGCTGTAGCAATACGGCAGAGCCAACCAACGGGGGAGCTGGGCTAGTAGGGTGAGACAAACTCACTAACCCACTAACCCAGTCGACAACGAGTTGGTACCTAGTGCGGTTGGCCTGCTATTTAACCGCCAATGAACTTTACTTTATAGCCATGTTTTTCGAGCACGGCTTTTATCACCTCGCGTTTGTCACCTTGAATTTCTATGGTTTCGCCAACCACCGTACCACCCGTACCACAGGTTTGTTTGAGTTTTTTCGCTAAGGCTTTCATTTCTTTGGCCTCTAAGCCCAAGCCGGTAATGGTCACAACGCCTTTGCCTTTGCGGCCTTTGGTCTCGCGTCTGACATAGGCAAAACCATCGCTTGGTGTGACTTGCGGTTGCTGCTGCTCGGGCTCAATTCGGCCTTTATCGGTGGAATACACCAACTGTGATAACTGATCCTGTAGTGATGACATAAACAATACTCTTAAAACGCGTTACTGATAATTTTAACAAAAGCGGTTGTGAATATATAGAAAAGCCAACTCAAAGAGTTGGCTTTTACCATTATTTTGACGTGAAAACGCGATTAAAGTGCTTGCTCAAGCTCAGGTAGTGCTTCGAATAAATCGGCAACCAAACCGTAATCGGCTACTTGGAAAATTGGCGCTTCCGGATCTTTGTTGATAGCAACAATAACCTTAGAGTCCTTCATCCCCGCCAAATGCTGAATCGCACCTGAAATACCAACCGCAATATACAGCTCAGGCGCTACAATTTTACCTGTCTGTCCCACTTGCATATCATTTGGAACAAAGCCCGCGTCAACCGCTGCACGAGATGCGCCGATAGCAGCGCCTAGCTTGTCTGCAATACCGTCGAGTAAAGCAAAGTTTTCGCCGTTTTGCATACCGCGACCACCAGAGATAACCACACGTGCCGCGCCTAAATCAGGGCGCTCTGATTCGGTCAATTGAGCCTCGACAAAGCTCGACGTACCAGCGTCACAAGCAACGGATAAGCTAACAATCTCTGCAGAACCATTGGATTCAACCGCATCAAACGCGGTCGCGCGAACGGTGATAACTTTTTTGCTATCTAATGACTGTACCGTTGCAATGGCATTGCCCGCGTATATTGGACGGACAAAGGTATCGGCGCTTTCTACTGCGATAATATCGGAAATTTGAGTCACATCGAGCAGGGCGGCAACGCGTGGCATAAAGTTTTTACCCGTGGTTGAGGCGCTGGTAACGATGTGGCTGTAGTCACTTGCCAATTCAGTAACCAACAAGGAAATATTTTCAGCCAATTGATGTTCATAAGCCGAGTTATCGGCAACTAATACTTTATTTACGCCTGTCGCTTTTGCTGCTTGTTCAGCCGCTTGTTGGCAGTTATAGCCAGCGACCAGTACATCAACGTTGTCGCCAATGAGTTTTGCCGCAGCGATGGTTTTTAACGTTTCCGCTTTAAGCGTTGAATTTTCGTGCTCTGCAATAACTAAAATAGACATTAGATCACCTTCGCTTCAGTTTTTAATTTTTCGACTAATTCGGTAACGCTTTCTACCACAACACCACCTTGACGCTCTGGTGGCGGGGTGACTTTGATAAGCGTGGTACGAGGGCTTAAGTCAATACCGAAGTCCTCTGCGTTTTGCACGTCTAATGGTTTGCGCTTTGCCTTCATAATGTTGGGTAACGAGGCGTAGCGAGGCTCGTTTAAGCGCAAGTCAGTGGTAATAATTGCCGGTAGCTTTAACGCGACGGTTTGCAACCCGCCGTCTACTTCACGAGTTACCGCGACGCTGTCGCCGTCGACGTTTACTTTTGAGGCAAACGTACCCTGCGCCATACCAGTTAACGCACCCAGCATCTGTCCCGTTTGGTTATTATCCGAGTCGATGGCTTGCTTGCCCAATAAGACAATTTGCGGTTGCTCTTGCTCGACAACCTTTTGCAATAGTTTGGCAATGTTTAGCGAGTCTAGGTTTTTATCGGTGTCAATTTGAATGGCGCGATCTGCGCCAAGTGCTAATGCCGTGCGCAACTGCTCTTGACAGGCTTTGTCGCCAATTGATACGGCAACTACTTCGGTGGCAACACCGGCTTCTTTTAAGCGAACAGCCTCTTCAATCGCGATTTCACAAAATGGATTAATCGCCATTTTGACGTTGTTTAGGTCAACGTTAGAATTATCCGATTTTACTCGTACTTTTACGTTGTAATCGATAACTCGTTTAATAGGAACAAGTATTTTCATTGTAACCTCTTGTTTTATTCCCGTAATCGAGAATTCTTGTTGTCGTTAGGTATTTGTTAATAATAATTTACCGAGGAGGGGCATATTAATTACCCCATTTGCGATGAGGAGTCAAACAGATGTTTGAAAAATGTGGCTTTTGTCATTCGCTAAGTGGACACAATATTTGCCAACCTACTACATGTTAACGATGTGTGAGGCAATAGTTAACGTTAAACTGAGTAAACTATTGTTGTTTCGTCATAGGCTTTAAGTATGATTAGTGGTATAACTAGGGCGAAAATAAAATAAGCCTTTTAAAAGGTAAAATAAGTAACAGCACAAGGGGATTAGCGTGGAACGTGAATCGATGGAATTTGACGTAGTCATCGTTGGCGCCGGACCGTCAGGTTTATCAACTGCTTGTAAATTAATGCAGTTAGCACAAGAACAAGATCAAGAACTGATGGTTTGTGTGGTAGAGAAAGGCTCTGAAGTAGGCGCTCACATTTTGTCTGGCGCTGTGTTTGAGCCTCGTTCACTTAACGAACTGTTTCCAAACTGGCAAGAACTCAATGCGCCAGTAAATACCAAAGTCACAGGCGATGATATTTATCTGTTCAACAACAGTGAAACAGCCACCAAACTACCGGGGTTTGCCGTACCGAAAACCATGCACAACCAAGGCA
Source organism: Thalassotalea ponticola (assembly GCF_041379045.1). Lineage (NCBI taxonomy): Bacteria > Pseudomonadati > Pseudomonadota > Gammaproteobacteria > Alteromonadales > Colwelliaceae > Thalassotalea > Thalassotalea ponticola. Next base: position 2,547,287 of record NZ_CP166871.1, on the reverse strand, counting down.
ACTACATCGTATCCATGGGCAATGTATGTCGCTGGTTAGCAGAGCAAGCCGAAGGCATGGGAGTTGAAATTTTCCCTGGCTTTGCCGCACAAGAAGCCATTATTGAAGATGGAAAAGTGGCTGGTATTATCACTGGTGATATGGGTCTTGACAAAGACGGTCAACCGAAAGACTCGTTTATGCCGGGTATGGAGCTACGCGCTAAATACACTGTGTTTGCTGAAGGTTGTCGAGGTCATATCGGCAAACAATTGATCAGTCAGTTTAACCTTAATGAAGGTAAATCAGCACAGCACTACGGCATTGGCTTTAAAGAAATTTGGGATATTGACCCAAGTAAACACCAAGAAGGCTTGGTAGTTCACTCTGCTGGGTGGCCACTAGACGGTGATACTACCGGGGGCGGGTATCTATATCACGCCGAAAACAACCAGGTATTTGTTGGCTTAATTATTGATTTAAATTACTCAAATCCATATTTAAGCCCGTTTGATGAGTTTCAGCGCTTAAAACACCATCCAAAATTTGCCCAGTATCTCGAAGGTGGCAAGCGCGTGTCTTACGGAGCGAGAGCGATCGCTAAAGGCGGCTTTAACTCACTACCTAAAATGACCATGCCAGGTGGTTTACTGGTTGGTTGTGAAGCGGGTACGGTTAATTTTGCCAAAATAAAAGGCAACCACACCGCGATGAAATCGGGCATGTTAGCAGCAGAGACTATCTTTGAAGCGTTAGCTAATAATGATCAAGGCGGCAATGAGCTAACGGCATTCGATGACAAGTTTAAAAATTCGTGGTTGTACGATGAGTTATATCGCACTCGTAACTTCGGTGGGGCAATGCACAAGCTGGGTACCTTCTGGGGAGGCGCATACAACACCGTTGATCAAAATATCTTTGCAGGAAAGCTACCGTTCGAGTTTAGAGATGACAGCTTAGATCACGCGCAACTAAAACCGGCGAGTGAATCGGTTAAAATCGAATACCCCAAACCCGATGGAATACTCAGCTTTGACAAGTTGAGCAGTGTGTTCTTATCCAATACCAATCACGAGGAAGAGCAACCGTGCCACTTAAAACTGGCCGATAAAGACATTCCCATTAAAGTCAATTTAAGCCAATACGATGAACCCGCACAGCGCTATTGTCCTGCAGGTGTTTACGAAGTGGCTGAAAACGATGCCGGAGAGCCGGAATTTGTCATTAACGCGCAAAACTGCGTACATTGCAAAACCTGTGATATCAAAGATCCGAGCCAAAATATTACGTGGGTGACACCGGAAGGGGCGGGCGGTCCGAACTACCCGAATATGTAGTAGACAGGACACCATCGCTAAGATAAGAAAAAGAGAGCTTCGGCTCTAATGCCGATCAGTTAAGAAAATGATCGGTTGACCGATCTAAACGATCATGCAAAATCCGTAATCAGTTTTCTGATTACGGATTTTTTTATGCAACTTTCTACCGCTCTCGACTCAATTAACCACTTTAGGCCTAGCCAAGTCGAAACATTAGCTGATTTATTACCACTTGAGTTAATTGAAGAAGCATATGAACTGACAGAAACGGTCACCTTAAGAAAACGTAAGCTCACTCTAGAGTCTATGGCGTGGTTATTGATTGGAATGGCTATATACAACGATAAATCGATGGCTGACGTTGTAAACATGCTAGATATAGTAGATAGAGATGGAAAACCTTTTGTTGCTCCTAGCGCTTTGACTCAGCGTCGCAAGAATCTTGGCGAAGCAGCTATGAAAGCTTTATTTGACTGTACACAAAAATGTTGGAACAAAGAAGCTAAGCACCCTCATTGGAATGGATTAACCTTGCTTGGAGTCGATGGTGTTGTATGGCGGACAGACGACTCAAAAGAAAACAACAGCGCATATACGAAACCGACTAACACACAATACCCTCAAGTGAGAATGGTGTGCCAAATGGAATTAAGTAGCCACTTAATTACAGGAAGCGCGTTTGATGATTATACCGTGAATGAGATGGTATTAGCCGAGAAGCTAATAGAATCGACACCCGATAACAGTCTGACATTATTTGATAGAGGGTTTTATTCTCTTGGGTTATTGCATAAATGGCAATCTACAGGAAATGAAAGACACTGGCTAATACCACTGAAGAAGAACCTTCAATATGACGTTATCAGAAGCCTTGGTCGTAATGACAAACTGGCTCGACTGACCTCAAATCCCAGAGCGAGGAAGCTGTGGCCAGAGCTTCCGAACGATATTGAAGTAAGGTTGATTACGCGAAAAATAAACGGCAAAAGTGAAAGTGTACTCACGTCAATGATTGACCCTATGCGATATCCTTCAGCCGATATCGGCGATTTATATAGCCATAGATGGGAGATTGAACTTGGATATCGAGAGCAAAAACAATATATGCTTGGCAATAGGTTAACGCTGAGAAGCAGGTTGCCAGAGCTTGTAAAGCAAGAGCTCTGGGGAATACTTCTGACTTACAACCTAATTCGATATCAGATGGTAAAAATGTGTCAAACGCTCAAAGGGAATTATCTTCCATACCAGTTGAGCTTCAACGGAAGTTTGGCGCATGTAATGCGGCTACTCGTCGGATTACCGTACTCTTCACCAGGAGCGATTCCACGCCAGCTTAAGCACTTCTACTCCATGGCTGATAGCCTAATACTGGAGCCACGGCGGGGGAGAACATTTCCAAGAACCGTGAAACCAAGACCAACACGGTACCCTAAAAATAAAGATGCCGCTCACCTTAAGTGAACGGCATTAGAGCTTCGGCTCTCTTTTTTGATCTGACAAAATCAACTTAAACAGCGACTAAGCCAAAACTAAGTCAAAACTAAGCCAAAACAAAATCAAGACTAAGCTACGATTGGATTATTCGATTGACCCGTTTGCCGTGAATGGTATTGGGCACTGATTTATGGGTGAAGTGAGTAGGTGTGCCAGTCGTTGTCACCGCGTTCAAAGCAAATGCGATCATGCAATCTATTTGCACGGCCTTGCCAAAATTCGATATAGCTCGGCTTGATGCGATAACCCCCCCAAAATTCGGGTAGAGGCACTTCTTGGTCTTTAAATTGCTCACTAAATTTGGCTTCGCGTTGCTTTAATTCACCCTCGTATTGAATGCGTTGACTTTGCTTCGACGCCCAAGCGCCAATCTGACTGCCTCGGCCTCGACTGTGAAAGTATTGTTCTGATTGCTGTTGCGTGGTTTTTTCAACCGTGCCCTCAATGCGCACCTGACGTTGTAATACCCCCCAGTGAAACAACAAGGCAACTTTTTGATTTTGCTCTAGCTCTTGGGCTTTTCGACTACCGTAGTTGGTGTAAAAAACGAAGCCATCTCGATCAAATGATTTCATCAGCACCATGCGAGATGAGGGTTGTCCGGTGGCGTCACAGGTCGATACTGACATTGCCTCGGGTAGTAATATTCCCGACTTTTGAGCATCGTCATACCACGTTGCAAACAAATCAAACGGGTTCTTATCGTCGGGAATCGGCGGTAATGGCAGTGCCACACCTTGTCCAAAGGTAAAAAGGCAGCGTAACTTTTCCAATAGCGTCATAGTGTTTTGTTGATCGTTGGTGAAGTGTAAATTGTAGCAACTTAATGACGTTCAACAAAACCCTTTCTCTAGCGTTATTTGCCGCGAAACAAAGCCATCCAATCGCCATGCGCTATTTTTATGTCGTTGACCATGCTCGTTTTAATCGGTTGGTTGAAAAAATACCTCGTTGCTGTTCGGTAAATTAAAGGTCGTGCCAAAGCGCGCTGATATTTGTGATATGCAGTAACACAGTTGTGTGCTAGGTTAATATTTTTTAACAATTAATTTTCGCTCAAGCTGCGCAGCTAGATTAACATCAAATAACAGTCGCGGTTATTGGCAAGACACCTCAAGTGGTGAACAAAGGGATCGAAGGGAGACAAAGGGGTATGGTGAAAAATATAAAACTGACAATGGTAAGCGTATCGGTGGCCTTGGCATTGGGCTTGTCAGGGTGCACAGTAAATGCTGACTCACAAAACCAAGCGGTTACGCAATCGACGGCATCAGCTCAGGCACATAAGCTGACGTATCTGAGAACGGTAGAGGGGATCGAAGAGTACCAACTGACAAACGGTTTAAAAGTATTGCTTTTTGCCGATGCTTCACAACCAAAGACTTTAGTTAATATTACCTATCGAGTGGGGTCTGTTGATGAACATTATGGCGAAACCGGTATGGCGCATTTGTTGGAGCACATGTTGTTTAAAGGCTCTACTAATTACCCGCAAATAGATACCGAATTTAAAAAGCGCGGTATGCAAACTAACGCCACAACCTGGTTAGACCGCACCAATTATTTTGAAGTGTTTGATGCCAACGAAGATACGTTGGCATGGGCGCTTGGAATGGAAGCCGATCGCATGGTCAATGCCACCTTTGACGAACAGCAATTACAGAGTGAAATGACGGTGGTGCGCAACGAAATGGAACGCAATGAAAACAATGCGATCCGGATGTTGTTATCGCGGATGTCATCTACGGCTTTTTTATGGCACAACTACGGCAACTCGACCATTGGTGCGCGCTCCGATGTTGAAAATTTTCCGTTCGCCAGATTAAGGGCCTTTTATAAAAAGCATTATCGACCGGATAACGCCGTATTAACCATTGCGGGGCGTTTTGATAAACAAGCAACCATCGAACGTATTGAACAAACGTTTGGTGCCATTGCCAAACCGGAAAAACCGATGCAAGCGCAATACACGGTTGAGCCAACTCAAGACGGCGAACGAGAAGTTAACTTACGCCGCGTTGGCGACGTTCCCTATATTGGTTTGGCCTATCACATTCCCAGTGGGTTACACCCAGATGCAGCAGCACTGCGCGTGTTACAAGAAATTATGGGCGACTACACCCGCGGCCGTTTGCAAAAGAACTTAGTCGAAACCAAAATAGCGACGGCAGCATTTAATTTGAGCTTTATGCTCAAAGACAGTTCGCAATACTTTCTGTTTGCACAAGGAGAAAAGGGCAAGCCAACCGATGTTATGGAACAAAAGCTTATTGAGCTAATTGAAAATATCGCTCAGAAACCAATTACTGAGGAAGAAGTCACCTTGGCTAAGCTGAAATTGGCAAAACAGGCCGAACAAGCGATGCGCGACGTAACCGCGGTGGGTATGGAGTTGTCCGAATACATTGCCAAAGGGGACTATCGACACGCGTTTTATTTTCGCGATCAAATTGAAAACGTAACCGCTGATCAGGTACAGGCGGCAGCCGAAAAATACTTTGTTGCCTCTAATCGAACGCTGGGGCGTTTTATTCCAACGCAAAAACCTGTACGCGCAGAAATTCCCCAGGCCCCAGATCTTACTGAGGTGTTGCAAGACTACAAGGGCAAAGCCGTTGTTGCCGCGGGTGAGGTCTACGATAATTCGGTAGCCAATATTAAACAGCGTCTGCGCACAAGTCAGTGGCCTGAAGGAACTGAGCTAAATATTTACCCAAAAAAGCTACGTGGCGAAGAGGTTATCATCACCATGAACTTTCCGTCGGGTAGTGCTCGCTCACTAACCAATCAAGGTCAAGCCATCGGCTTTATCGGTAGCTTAATACCGCTTGCCAATGCAAACTACAGCAAAGAGCAAATAGCTACCAGACTCGATCAACTCAAAAGTTCAATAGCGATAAGTACTGATGCTGGTCAAACGTCAATCGCGATTACCACGGATAAAAGCCATTTTAGCGATACCGTGTTGTTTTTAGGGGAGTTGCTATCTGCGCCAACATTTGCCCAACAAGAGTTGGATGTGTTGCGTCGTTCGGCTATTGCGGCTATAGAAACTCAGCGCAATGAGCCACGTTCGATTGCGTCGAATAGCTTTAGAAAGGCCCTGTATAATTACCCCGAGGGACACCCCTATGCGCATTTGTCGCTTGATCAGCAAATTGAGATGATCAACAAGGTGACGCCAGAGCAGTTAGTGGCGCTTTATAACAGTCACTTTAATATCAACAACGGTCATATCACCGTAGTTGGTGACGTCGATGTACAACAAAGCTCAGACTTGTTGCGTCAAGTATTGAGCCCGTATAGCAATAACACGCCGTATCAACGGATCAAGCGCGATCTCAAACCGCTTGCCGGCGCCGTCGTCAAGACCAACACGCCGGATAAAGCCAATGCACAATTATACATTGTTAATCCGATCGAAATGAAAGTTGATGATCCAGACTATATCGCCTTGTACATTGCCAATTCTATTTTTGGTGGCGATGCATTTACATCGCGCATTGGCGCGCGAATTCGGGTAAAAGAGGGCTACAGTTATTCGGTTGGCTCGGGTATTCAGGCGGATATGTTTAACGATACGGGGCTGTTTTTTACCGTCGCCATCGCCGCTCCTGAGAATATGCCAGCAGTTGTCGATGCGTTTAAAGAAGAAGTGGCAAAAGTCGTGAACGACGGTTTTAGCGATGAGGAGCTTGAGCGAGCGGTAAAAGGCTTTATCAGCAATCGCACTCGCTCTTGGGCTAATGACGCAACGGTGGCAGGAGTGATTAATAACGCCAGTAAAGAAGAGGTTGATTTAGCCTTTTACGATCAACAAATTGAAGCGGCGAAATCTCTGACCACTGATGATGTGAAAGCAGCGTTTGTCAAACACATTGCCAGCTTGGACTTTAATGTGTTTATGGCCGGTGATTTTGCCAAACAAGAGGCGATAGAAGAGTCGGTTGGCGCTCAATAGTTGTTGCGCTAACTCTATTACCGGTGGCTATGGTCACCGGTATTATCAACACAATCTCAACGCATCTGCCCAGCCCCTGCTTCACTGGGGCTTGGCTCATTACTATAACAGCAAAAGACTTTAGCGCCGGTACTGATGTCGGTCGTATTGCGTTCATTTCGTTGTGCAAACGGTTGTGTAAGCAAATGTTTTTTTTGCTGAGAGGGCTGTTGTTGGCCAATTTATCCGTATCAAAAACAAGCCGCTCTGTCCTGTCGTACATAGCGGCTTGTTTTTAATGTCACGCGACTGTGTCACTGCGTGGGTTGCCGCTTGGTGCCGTTGTAAAAGGAACATCGCGACAAGCGGTTGAATTAATCGTAAACAGTAGGGATCGGTTTGCGCTTGTGTTGGGTTTTTACAAAAATATCTATCAAGCGTTGTTCCACAGCTTCGCTAACCGGTTTGCCTTCGAGGAAGTCGTCAATTTGATCATAGCTCAAGCCCAAAGCGACTTCATCCGGCTTACCCGGTTCAAGTTCTTCTAAATCGGCCGTTGGCGCTTTGGTGATTAATTTTTCAGGAGCCCCAAGCTCAGCAGCAAGCTGACGTACTTGACGCTTATTCAAGCCAAACAGCGGCACCATATCACATGCCCCGTCACCCCACTTGGTATAAAAGCCGGTAATATTTTCAGCGCTGTGATCGGTACCGATAACTAAGCCACCCAAAATACCGGCTAAGTGGTATTGCATGACCATACGTGAGCGCGCTTTTACATTGCCTTTGGAAAAGTCTAGGCGATGATTATTGGCTTCAAGCAATCCTTGCTGTTCCAATACCGTCACCGCTTCTTGGTGAATGCCGTCGGCGCCTTGCATGATGTTGGTCGATAATTGAACATCCGGTTGAATAAAGCTCAGTGCTAATTGCGCATCGTCTTCATCCGCTTGCACGTTGTAGGGAAGACGCACCGCAACAAATTTATAACCGCCGCCGTGCTCTTCATTTAACTCGTTGATGGCAAGTTGTGCGAGCTTGCCGCAGGTCGAGGAGTCGACTCCGCCACTGATGCCTAAAATAAGATGATTCAAGCCTGAATTTAGCAGTTGCTCTTTGATAAAGTCAACGCGTCGAGTAATTTCCATTCTTGCATTGATGGATGGTAATACTCTCATTTCATCGATAATCGCCTGGCGGTCCATATCTACCCTCTGCAGAAAAATAATGAAAACGTCAAAAAAAGTTAGTTTATCAATACCTCAGCTAATATGCGACTGTGATTTCGCTAATTTTCTGCAATTATCAAAATTACTAGCCTAGCGAGGTGGTTTACAGTTACACTTTAGAGAGTTTGACAACAGATAAAAATTCTTAAAAACAACATCGGGTAGAGCAAAGATGAAGAAGATCGAAGCGATTATTAAGCCATTTAAAATGGATGATGTTCGTGAGGCATTGGCTGAAGTAAATATAACGGGTATGACAGTTTCCGAAGTAAGGGGCTTTGGTCGTCAAAAAGGGCATACCGAGTTATATCGCGGCGCCGAATACATGGTTGATTTCTTACCAAAGGTCAAATTAGAAATCGTAGTTGCCGATGACGATGTAGAGCGTTGTGTCAACGCGATAGTCGAGACAGCCCAAACCGGAAAAATTGGCGACGGTAAGATTTTTGTCACCAGCGTGGAACGAGTGATTCGCATTCGCACCGGTGAAGAAGACGAAGCCGCAATTTAGTGTAACGACGGTTTTTAAACGTCCTGTCCATAACAATAGGGGATCCGTATGGGTCCTCTTTTTATATCCGAGTTTTATAGCGGCCATTGATTTATATAGTACACTGAATATAAGTTACCGCGCTAAGGCGTGTTGATCTTTGCGCTACAAATTTTGTTCACCCTAAATGGTTTCTGATCAAAATAGCTGTCACGCAGCACAGAACAACACGCCTTAATAACGATGATCGTTGCGGTCAATTGCTAGAACAGGGTCAACGCTTTTATGACGACAAAACACGCATTAACGACAGCTAACACCGACAGTGAACAGTCGCCATTGACCAACTATCAATTTGCGACTGACACTCACGATGGTATTCACACGGTAAATAAAATTCGTTACAGCGTTGACGCTAGCAGCTTAAACAAGTCGGCGAACCAAGACTTAGTCAGCGTGGAAGAGCCGCTGCAAATCAATTTACTGTGGCAAGATAACAAGGGTCAGCCACAAGAACGCGAGTTTACCATTACCATGCGAACGCCGGGTAATGACCCTCAATTGGCAATCGGTTTGTTGCACAGTGAAGGGATCATTCGCACCGCTGATGATGTGGTCATGGCTGTGCATCAACGCACAGAACAAGGCATTAATGGCAATCAAATTGATATCGAATTAACGCCTGGTATCATACCCGACTGGGAGCAGTATCAGCGCCACTTAACAATGCAATCAAGTTGTGGCATTTGCGGTAAAACATCGCTCAAATCGCTCGAATTAAAAACGCCACCAGACCTCGATCAACAACCCCATTGGTTAGATCCCCGCACCGTGTTGTCAGTCAGCCAGATCATGCGTAAACAGCAGCGTCAATTTGCCCAAACCGGAGGCGTGCATGCGGTCGGGCTGTTTAATGCCGCTGGCGAGTTGTTGCTGGTTAAAGAAGACGTTGGGCGCCACAATGCAATGGATAAGTTAATTGGTGCACATATGTATCTCGATGAGCAATATTACAGTCCACAAAGCGTAGTGGTGCTCAGCGGGCGTATTAGCTTTGAGTTAGTACAAAAAGCACTGATGGCCGGTTTCCCGGTGATTGTCGCGGTTGGCGCTCCATCCTCATTGGCTATATCGGTTGCTCAGCGATTTAATATCACGTTAATCGGTTTTGTCTCCGGCAAAGGTTTTAACGTTTATCACGGCGCTTGGCGACTAATCAAACAAACGCCATAACCACCGAGCCTACAATGTCTATCAATGATGACACCAATCACGGTGTTGTAACTTGATATGAATTGAGTTGAGACCAGGCGCCGTTATCAACTCATCTACCCGCCGACAACAAAGTAATGGCAAGTTGGCAATTTATTTAACCGCTATCATACTTAATCGCAACGTGAATAAAAATAATGTACCTGAGGTTAGTACCTAAACGGGTACGCTGCGGAGGCAGTGATGCGATGCATTAAGCTAATCTTTGTAGCCTTGTACAGTCTGTCGTTTCATGTGTTCGGTGAGCAAATTATCAAACTGGCCACTACCACAAGTACGGAAAACTCAGGCTTACTGGCGCATATCTTACCTGTGTTTGAGCGACAAACGGGCTATAACGTACACGTTATTGCAACTGGCTCAGGTAATGCATTGCGCTTAGGGCGCTCAGGTGATGTCGATTTGGTTATGACTCATGCCCCTGATGCTGAAGCGCAGTTTATCGCACAAGGCTTTGGCGTATTGCCAAGGCAATTTATGCAAAATGACTTTGTTTTACTGGGGCCTAAAGATGACCCTGCCAAGGTACAAAGCGTATCCACCATAGTGCAAGCCTTTCGACACATAGCGTCCGAGGATGTGCTATTTATTTCACGCGGAGACGATTCTGGAACCGAAAAAAAAGAGCTCAAGCTTTGGCTCTTATCTGGAGTACAGCCGACGTTTGACGGTTACAAGTCGGTGGGGCAGGGCATGGGACGAACGCTGCTGATGGCCGATTCGTTACAAGCCTATACACTATCGGATCGAGGAACTTACATTACCTATCGCAACAAACTTGATTTGCAAATCGTCTTTGAAGGCGGTGACCAGCTAAATAACCCCTATCAGGTGATATTGATCAGCGCCGATAAATATCCACAATTAAATCACCTTGGTGCAAAGGCGTTAAGCGATTGGTTGATCAGCGATGACGGACAGCGCCTGATTAACAGCTATCGGCTAGAACAACTACCGTTATTTAAGGCAGATTATCAATCATGAGTGAGGGCTGGGGACAAATATTCTTTCATGCGATTACCTTGTTACTGGCGTTCGATGCTGATTTGTATTCGATCATATTCGTATCGTTTAGCGTCTCTCTATTGGCGTTAGTGATCACCTTGGTCCCGTCGATATTACTCGGTTTTAGCTTGGCATTTGCGCGCTTCAAAGGGCGTTGGTTGCTCACCACCATTATCCAAACACTGCAATCAATCCCCACTGTCGTGATCGGCTTATTGGTGTATATCTTATTGACCCGACAAGGGCCGTTTGGCGATCTGCAGTGGTTATTTACCCAAAAAGCGATGATTTTAGGGCAAATGTTAATTTGCATTCCCATTTTGGTGTCACTGTCACAAGCGGCATTTACTCATATTGATCGACGCGGGTGGGAGACATCGCGAACACTGGGTCGCAGCTCGACGGCGACACTGTTGCTCTGTTGTCGCGAGTTAAAAGTGCCATTGTTACTCACCGTGGTTACCGCGTTTAGTCGAATCATCACCGAAGTGGGCTGCTCTATGATGGTTGGTGGTAATATTTTAAATGCTACTCGTAACATCCCTACCGCGATAGCATTAGAAACCAATAAAGGCGAGTTTTCACAAGCCATTGCGCTGGGTATGGTGTTGTTGCTGTTGAGCTTAACATTGAACTTGTGTTTGGCCGCTTTGCGCGGTAATGCGATGATACGGAGCTATTAATATGGTTGGTCATAGCCCGAGTCATTATCGCTCTGTATCGCCTTTAACCACCACTAATGCGCGAATCGATGGCAGCGATTTGTTATTTCGATACCAGGATAAAGTGTTATTTCACATTAATCGCCTAGCGTTTATCCAGGGTGACAGTATTTTACTAAGTGGTGCAAATGGGGCCGGTAAAACCACGTTAATGAAAATTTTAGCTGGCTTATTAACACCGCAATTTGGTCGTGTTAAAGCCAGTGGTTTTGCGTCGGCAAAGTGGCTAAAGTGGCCTAATTTTTTGTCTTCTAAATCTAGCGCTGTACTTGGAAAAGCGGCGTATCTGCATCAATCTCCTTATTTGTACTCAGGTACCGTGAAGGCCAATTTAACCATTGCGACACCGCCAATGCAGCGCTTGTCTAAAGCCTATAAAATCCGCTTAGAACAAGCAATTGAGCAAGCTCGATTAGGGCCGTTGCTAACACAGGATGCCGCTCAATTATCCGGTGGTGAAAAACAGCGCTTGGCATTAGCTCGGGTATTTTTAGTTCAACCGCCGCTGTTAATGCTCGATGAGCCCACTGCGAATATGGACCAAGCTTCCCAGCAGTTAGTTTACACTATGATCAAACAGCTCCATCACCAAGGCGTCGGTATTATGGTGGTCAGTCATCAAAGTAATAAAGTGACCCAATTGTGTCAGCAACATTGGTTACTCGCAGATAAACAGCTCACCATTTGCGGTCGCCCTCGCGAAGTCAGTGACGGTACGAGTGTGGTACAACAGCAGCATGCCGACAACAGGACACAGCGTTATGACTGAGCGACTAACCCACATAAACAAGGTTCCAGTCATCGGGATTTGTGCGTACAGTGGTACGGGCAAAACCACGTTGTTATCGGCGTTGATCCCATGGTTAAAAAATAAGGGCATCAACGTTGCCGTCATCAAGCACGCTCATCATCAGTTTGACCTCGATAAACCGGGCAAAGACAGCTTTGTATTGCGTCAATCAGGAGCTCAGCAAGTACTCATCGCCTCGAGTCGGCGTTATGCCCATCTCGTTGAACGGCAAGTCGACAGTCCTATCCAGCTGCAACCTCTCTTAGCGCAAATTGATACGCGAACGGTTCAGTTGATTTTGGTTGAAGGGTTTAAACATCACCCGATCAGTAAAATTGAGTTACATCGAGCCAGTTGCAAGCAGCCGTTGATATACCCAAACGACCATAGCGTTATGGCCATCGCTTGTTGCAAGCAGACGCAAATTGACACGGAGTTAACTCGATTAGATATCGATGATATCGAGCAAATTGGCGATTTTATTCTCAGCTTAATCCAAACTCGTGATAGGTCATTGCCTACCGCGTCTAATTGTGGACCGTTTGATCGTGACAGTAAGTCGGTTGAAGACGCGCTAAGCCTTATTTTGTCCCATACCAATGCTGTTGTGAACACCCAAGTCATGGCCGTTGAACACTGTCTTGATAACGTGTTGGCAAAGACAGTCGTGGCGCCAATTAATGTACCGCAACACACCAACTCGGCCATGGATGGCTATGCCTTTAATGCCAGCGCATTACTCGCTCGTGGAGGGAGAATAGCTAAGCTCGAGGTCGTTGATAAGGTTATGGCAGGTGATGTATTTGACGACGAGTTAGCGCCCGGGCAAGCGCTGAGTATTATGACTGGTGCTCCTTTGCCAGCTGGCGCTGACACCGTTGTCGCCCGTGAGTGGGTGGTTAAACACGGCTGTTATATTGACATTAACACCGAGATTAAGGTGGGACAAAATGTTCGACAATGCGGTGAAGACATTAAGCTAAATCAAACTGTTTTAGCTAAGGGAGAACGTCTCAATGCGTCAAAATTAGCCTTGCTTGCCTCATTGGGGATTGCGCAGTTAACGGTTTATTGTCCGCCCAAAGTAGCGGTTTTCTCTACCGGTAATGAAATCACCGAACCGGGTGAACAATTAAAAAAAGCCGCAGTATACGATGCTAATCGATTTGCTTTAAAAGCGATGTTGCAACGCTTAAATTGCGAAGTGATCGATTTGGGCATTTTGCCTGATTCGGCTGAGCAGATATCTAGCGCTTTGCAAACGGCAAGCGCTCAGGCTGATGTCATTGTTACCTCGGCAGGCGTGTCTATGGGCGAGGCCGATTATGTTAAAACCTGCCTTGCCCAGTTAGGTGATATCGTGTTTTCTCAGGTGCAAATGCGTCCGGGGCGGCCGTTGGTTTTTGGTTCGCTTAATCGGTCATTAGTTTTTGCGCTGCCCGGTAATCCGGTAGCGTCGATGATTTGCTTTATCTTATTTGTCGCACCGGCGGTGCGAAAGTTATCTGCACAAACGACCTGGCAACCCAAGGTGTTAACCGCGCGGGCAACGTCTCAGATGAACAGCCGTGTGGGTCGCAGTGAGTACTTACGGGGAATATGCCGTGTCGGTGATGACGGTCAGATGCACGTGTCTTTAACAGGGCGGCAAGGCTCTGGTGTTTTATCCTCGATGGTACAAGCAAATTGCCTTATCGCTATCCCAGCCGATACAGCTGACGTCTCGGTGGGCGATCAAGTGAGTGTGATTTTGCTATCGGAATTTGTATGAGCAAATCGGACAACACGGCTGGCGCTACTGTGTTGCCTAACGCGACAAATTTCAGCGGGCTCTCGGTCTTTAAACAACAGTAGCATAAGTCATTTGGGCTTGTGTGTTTATTCAACGCTACTAGGCGTTTACTGTTGTTTTAATATGTAGTGTTATTACTCTAAGTGCATGAGTTTAAACTGAAAATTATTTTTACTTTAAACTTGCGTAAAATTTTTTTAATGCTAAGCTTGAAAATGTACTGGTGTCATTTTGTTCGCTTTTCGGTTGTTTGTTGAGCAGGTGGCGCAGGTGGCGGTTATAGGATATTACTCGGCGATACAAAGGAAGCGCTGCCATAACAAGTGTTATGGTTAGGGTATTGATGCAGTGTGCACGTTTACCGAACAGATGCCTTGCTATTCATTAATATGTACTGAATAAGTCGTTCCACAGAGTTGGGTTTTACTCCGATTAGGTGACGCGAGTTTGAATTATCAGGACACATCAATTAATAGCATCCGAAAATGAAGCCTAAAGGCGTTAACACCAATCCAGACATTGTGGTGTGACATAAAAATTGGCTCATTGAGGTAGTAAAGGCATTGGTCGATCTCACAAACGTCACTCCTTCTCTAACAAAACTTCGTTATTAGTCTCGTTGCGCTGACATTTTTTCAATTAACAATAATAAGTAAGCGAGAATGATTCATGTATTCGCGTATTAACAAACAATCAGGTATGTCTTTTATCGAGGTTCTCGTTGCCTTCTTCGTTCTGGCATTTGGGATCCTTGGTGTGGTTGCGATGCAAGCGTCAGCCAGTAAAGCAAGCTTTGATGCGATGCAACGCTCTGTCGCCTCTTCTTTAGCGCAAGATATTATGGAACGCATGCGCGCCAATCAATCTACTCCTCTATTTATGGCACAGTATGCTGGCGAATTTGGCGCCGGATTAATTCCGTTACCGAGCAAAATGTGCAACACCGAAGGCGCGGGATGTACGCCAAATGATGTTCTTGCAGTGGATTTATACGAGTGGGATCAGCGCTTATTGGGTCGCAACGTGACCAACAGTGGTAACAACCTCGGTGGCCTTACCGATGTCAAAGGCTGTATTTCGGTTACCGACAATCAAGTAAAAGTGGTGATCAGTTGGCAAGGACGTATCGACGTCAGCGATGGCGCCCAAGACACTGCCTGTGGTAGTGCTAGCACAAAACGTCGGCAAGTTGTTGTCGAGGCGTATGTGATTTAGGGGGGATGATGAACAGCCAACGCGGTTTTACCTTGATTGAATTATTGATAGCTATGGTCATTGGCTTGTTTTTGGTTGCGGGCGCGTTAAGTGTTTTTTCTAGCGTACGCGCCACTACCAAAGAGACCACCAGCCTAGGCTCGCTACAAGAAAATGGTCGCTTTGCGGTGTCAGTACTAACCAGTGACTTATTGCGACAAGGCTTTTGGGGGGAGATGGGGACAACGCTTTCATCAACCGAATTTAAATCGTTGCCCGCACCCGTAGCGGTGGCAAATGATTGTATTGGCGGCGGTGTTAATAACGCTTCTATTCCCTCGAACCTTGGTTATTTTCGCTCCCTTTGGGCAACACTGCCGGCAAGCCAAGAGCCGATGAACTGCATTACGGATGCCAAGATTGGCTCCGATGTTATTCAAATTAAACGCGCTCAATCTGAACCGGTGTTAAGCGCTGAGGTTGTCGCTAGCGATTACTACGTAAAATCGAGCATGGTTTTCAGTGCGATGTTTCGAGGTAGTGATCCAGAGCCTGAATTAACGGGAGCAAAAATTTGGCCGTATCAACATCTGGTCTATTACATTCGCGACGATCAGATAGGCGGTGAATCCGTACCTGTATTAATGCAAGGCCGTTTAGATAACGGCGTTATGCGTTTTGATCCCATTGTTGATGGGATTGAGCATTTACATTTTGAATTTGGTATCGATAC
Source organism: Thalassotalea ponticola (assembly GCF_041379045.1). Classification (NCBI taxonomy): domain Bacteria; kingdom Pseudomonadati; phylum Pseudomonadota; class Gammaproteobacteria; order Alteromonadales; family Colwelliaceae; genus Thalassotalea; species Thalassotalea ponticola. The sequence goes on along the minus strand of NZ_CP166871.1, from coordinate 2,531,325 downwards.
CGATAGCGACGGTAACGTCAATATGTTTATTCCTACTGAAAGCATGAGCGATGCGCTGTGGGATCACGAAAACGATAGTAAGATTATTGCCGTCAAACTGTATGTTCTGGCTCGGGATGTATACCAAGACCGCGATTACAGTAACAACAACAGTTATCAGCTAGGTAACAGAACATTAACCTTTAATGGCGACAATTATCGCCGGTTATTGTTTTCAACAACAATAAATCTGTTTAATGCAAGGGTTGAGCAATGGTAACCAAACACAAACAGCAGGGCGTAGTATTACTGGTGGCAATCGTATTGTTAATCGCCTTGACGTCGGTTGCCTCGTTGATGTTACTCAATTCGACGATGGACATGAAAATGTCGGGCGCCAGTCAAGAAAAAGTGATTGCGACGCAAGAAGCGATTGGCGCTAACGATGAGGTGATCTATCAGCAAATCAATTACATGAATGCTGATGGTCAAAACGGTTTTACCTATCAGTTGGGTAAATATGACAAAGAAAATGGTATTGATGTGGTTGTAGATGGCGAATATGTCAAAGCCAGCATTCATCGAACTACTGACGATGAAATTGAATTTGACTGCCCGTATTCACAAGCGGCATCGTCAATTCAAGTATTTAAATGCAATTTGCTCAGCGTCAAAGCGCTAAAAGCCTATGGTCGACGAGTAGAAGAAGATACGCCGAGTACTGAACAACTTGAACAGGCCAAATATCACAAGGTGGAAGTCACTTCGGGTATTGCGCAACAGTTATTAAATTTGGGGAACTAGCATGAAACGAATGATCTCATTTATATCTATGGTGTTCTTGCTGCCTATATCTGCGATACAGGCAGAAGATATCGAGCTGTATGTTGGTGACAACACACATCGACAAGCGCAAAAGCCGCAAGTGCTGTTGATTTTTGACACGTCTGGCAGTATGCAAACTGAAGAGTTGGTGGCTAAGCCACCTTATGATCCCAATGTGGTCTACCCACCGCTAGCGAATGAGCCGGCTGAAGAGCATATTTACTTTTCTCGCCAAGGCGGCGCCGATCCAAGTATTAATGATACGCGCAAATTTCTCAAAAATAACAACAGCTGTGCTCACGGGCAAACCATTTTGGACAGTCAAGGCATCTATTTAGGTAGTGTGTCATATTACCGACCACCAGGTACTGAAGACACGTTTAGCCGCAACGGAATCTGGCTTGGTATTAAAAATAACGTCGACTTAAACTCGGCTATCATAGATTGTCAGGATGACCTGATCTATTCAAATCCCAACAACGCCCCAGCCGTTGGTGTACAAGGTTACCCCAGTGCGAGTCCGGCGCTATTAGAAGATCAAAGTGCACCGGTTCCTTACACAAGTGAAAAAGATGTCGAGAATCCTGTGCGATTTACCAACAGTGTTACCTTGTACTCACGCAATTATGTACGTTGGTTAGCGCTTGGCGAGACCGTACCTAAGTCGCGCTTAGAGATAGCCAAAGAAGTGTCGACTAAACTGATATCGTCGGCGCCATCGGTAGACTTTGGCTTAATGACCTTCAACAAGAATGACACCAATGGCATTTCCGATGGTGGGCGAGTGGTATTTGGTATCGACGATATGACCAACGCCAATCGCGACAGTTTAATTAGTATGATTAACAACGAAATTGTCGCCGATGGATGGACGCCGCTGTGTGAAACCTTGTATGAAGCGGCGATGTACTTAGGTGGCAAGCCGGTCACCTTTGGCATGTTAGAGCCGGAACGCTCACCTAAATTAGATTCAACTGTGGTTGACAATTCTAAATACAACCCCCCTTATCGCGATTGTGCCAATGAAGTGTTTGTCATTTTAGTCACCGATGGGGCGCCAACTCGCGACAAAGATGCTGATAATCTAGTGAAAGTGTTAGACGGTTACAAATATATCAACGACGGTGGCACTAACAACATGATGCCATCGCTCGCCTACTGGATGCGCAACAACGATATCAACGCCACCTTGCCAGGGAAGCAAATTGCCACCACGTACACCGTTGGTTATGGTCAAGACGCCGTTGACAAAGCAGGTAAGTTACTCACCCTAACCGCTGAGGCCGGCGGTGGTAAGTACTTCGCCGCAGAAAGCGCAGATAAATTGCTTGCCTCATTACAGTCGGCGCTACTCGATATTTTGCAAATGAATACCAGTTTTACCTCGCCGTCGATTTCATCAAACAACTTTGACCGCACCGAAACACTCGACTCGGTTTATTATGCGATGTTTTTACCCGAACGCGGTGCGCGCTGGTCTGGCAATATTAAAAAGTTAAAAATTGTTGACGACCGACAAGTCGATCGCGACGGTGCCAATGCGATAGATACCTCAGGTAACATTCGGCCAATGGCAAAAACCTATTGGTCAACATCAACCGAGCCCGATGGCCCGAATGTGAACCAAGGTGGCGTGGCAGACATGATGCGCAGCAAAACCTCGCGTAAAGTACTCAGTAACGTCGGTCCGGCTGATAGTTTAGTCGAGTTAACACTGGGCACTGCAACATCGAGCTTTGGCGATCAAGCAACCCTTGCCAGCTTTATGAATATCGACCCTGCGTCGCTGCAAGGTACGCTCGATTGGCACAAGGGATTAGATGTACTCGACGAGGACGACGATGATATCACCAGTGAATATCGCGATAGCGTGATGGGCGACCCATTGCACTCAAAGCCGTTAGTTATTAACTATGGGGGCTCTGCCACCAACCAAGACATCCGCATCATTGTCGGTACCAATTCAGGCGCCATCCACATGTTCCAGGACAGCGGTTTAACCGTTGATGAAACGTGGGCGATTTTACCAAAAGAATACTTTGGTAATGTGAGCCGATTGATGACCAATAGCTCATTAGACGATAAGGTGTACGGCATTGACGGCAGCGCCACGTCATACATTTACGACAAAAATGGCGATGGCACGATAACCGCGTCAGACGGCGATAAAGTCTGGGTGTTTATCGGTTCTCGTCGCGGTGGTTCGGACTATTACGCCTTGGATGTCTCTGACCCTGATATGCCTAAATTAATGTGGCATATTAATAATCAAACCTCGGGGTTTAACGAGCTTGCGCAATCGTGGTCACAGCCGAGAACGGGGTACTCTCGTATCAACTTGGCCGCCGATGGTACGCGTAAACCCGTGTTGTTTATCGGTGGTGGTTACGATACAAACAAAGACAGTGAAGGCCCAGGTAGCAATGACAGTAAAGGACGGGCAATTTATATGCTCGATGCCGAATCTGGCTCCTTGTTATGGAGTGCGACGCCAAATGTGAATAGCGTGGGTCAGCACACGACCTTTACTGGTGCAACCGACAGTATTCCAGCGTCCATTGCCATTATGGATAGTGACAACGACGGTTTTATTGATCGCCTTTACGCGGCAGATACTGGCGCAAATCTATGGCGAGTTGATATGCCGGGCGATCAACCCAATGATTCAGAGACGCCGTGGACGGTCAATAAAATTGCCGCACTCGGAGGTGACTCCGACAGTAACGATCGGCGTTTCTTCGCTGAGCCGTCAGTGGCTCGCAGTTTATTGACTCTGACCGAACAAACCACCATTGATGGTAACACCGTCATCACCCGAAAGGAAAAACCCTATGACGTGTTGCTAGTTGGCAGTGGGGATCGGGCTGATCCGGTAAATGACGACACCGATAACAAGCTGTTTATGATCAAGGATCACAATTTGTTTACTCAATCAATGAGTGGGGTTAATGCGCCACCGATAGTGACGATTGATGATTTATACGATTACAGCGATAACCCATACGCCGATACCAGTAATTTAGACGCACTTGATCTGGCCGTTTCCAGTAAAAACGGTTGGTACATAGACCTTGAGGAAAGTGGTGAGAAAAGCTTATCGGCGGCAATTGCCGTGTCTGGTGTTGCCTATTTTAACTCGTTTGTTCCAGCAGAAGATTCGTCTGCTGCCGATGGCGAGATCATGCAATGTCAACTTGAAACCGGAAACGGTTATTTATACGCTGTAGACTTAGAAACCGGCGAAACCGTGTACAACTGGCGTCAACTTTATGTTGGTAGCAGTATTCCAGATACGCCAACGGTTATTATTCCACCGGTTACCGACACCAATCAAACAGTGAGTAAAATTCGCTTTGTTGGCGTCGGCTCAGGCGATGGCGAGGGAACCATTACCTTGTGTAACGCCAAAAACTGTGATCAAACCCAGGGTATTTCGTTGAAAACAATGCGTACCTACCTATATGTTGGAGAGTGATAATGGGCCATAAGGGCGGTTTTACATTAATTGAACTCATGGTAGTCGTGGCAATTGTCGGTATTTTAGCGTCGATTGCCCTGCCGAGCTATTCAGAATATGTGACGCGAACAAACCGCACGGAGGCACATCGGGAATTAATCCGCATCGCTAACTTACAGGAGCAGTACTATGTCGATCACAGGAAATATACAGCGTCGTTGAGCTCACTGGGATTATCAGCGGACTCTTATGTCACTGAAAATAATTTGTATCAGATTGATGCTACTGTGGCTAATGGTGGCTTTACCTTAACCGCTGTGCCACTCGGCAGCCAACAAAGTCGAGATACACAGTGTCAATCATTAGCGATAACTGATACCGGCAAGCGTTTGGCAAGTTCGCCACAATGTTGGGAGAATTAATCATGAAAATAACTTTGCTTTCAATGAGTTTACTGTCTTTGTTTACGGCAAGTGGCGCACTGGCCAAGCAAGTCAATACAGCGCCACAATACAGTGCCTCGAACCCTCGGGTTGAAATGAAATGTCATGTTGTCTTGGCGGATAACAGCGAGCGCTTGTATTTTGCCGCACTTCCTAAAAAGGAAGTGAAAAGTTTACCGAGTAGATTGCAAAACAAGGGCGTACCAACCAAACGAGCGTACGAGCGCACTCATGTACAAGACGTGGTTGAATGCGTGCCTCTTGAAGAGCCCTTTTCGGCGCGGTTAAGTCGCGAACTCGATGCGAAGACAGGCCGTTAAGGCTGGCGTAACAGCGCAGTAACACCAGCTTTAACCGTTCAAACATCATGCCTTGTAAGGTGGATGAGGGCACCGTTTTGTGTAAGGTAACATAATCTACAACCTCGCTTATTTACATCGTCATCAATGACAAACCTTCCTTTGCTAATCCATTTATTGTCACTGTTTGCGTCAAAGGTCGTCATAGCTAAATGAATATGACCTTAATTCGCTGTTTGCGACTGGCGATAAACCCGCTATGCCGGTGTTAAAATACCTTGTTAGCGACATTAGTTGAATTGCAGCGTTGACTCAACGCTAGATATCGATGGCAATACGCAATAACTCTGCGCATTGATGGCACACAAAAGTATGCACGATTAAATGCGTACTGGAAATGATCATTTTGGAAAAGCACATAAAGGCCGCTGGTAGCGGTTAGCTTTGCCTATCGACAACACTAAAGGGCTCAGTGTTGTTTTGCACCGACTGGGCAATGTGGTCGAGTTGACGTAAGCTGACAAGGCGTTAACCGTTATCCTCCACAACTCACTTCATTGCCATTTCTGTCTTCATCAATACCATCGCCATCAATATCCGTGGTTTGGTATACCGAGCCTGAAAACGAGGTAACAACACCGCGATTGTATTTACTGCCATCGGATGGGCAATAAGCAAATACCCGTGATTGATTATCTATACGGCTGCCATTTGATGCAAATAAAATACTATCAGCAGAAAATGCCAGTGTATCTTTGCTGTCGATTGGGTTCTTGATACTAATGATGTCGTCATATTCTGGCGAGTATGTTTGCGTACCGTCATTATCGGTAAACACGGTAATTTCACCAGCCCAATTGCCCGAACACACACCTGAACCGGTCAGAGGGCAAATAACGACATTCTGATTAGCCGAAATAGCGGCATTTCTCGCCGTAAGTAACAGTCGATGTAGGTGAGACACCTCATTATCAACACGCGTTTTAACGATAAAATCGCGTAAATTTGGCACCCCAACTGAAGCTAAAATAGCAATAATTGACACGACAACCATCAATTCAATTAACGTCATACCACGAATCGCTTTCATTTTTTATATCTTTGTTATTATTGGTCTTTTCACTATAGCAGAGAAAATGAATGTTGCCATATTGTACTGCTTTTGTTGATAAATTAATCGTTAATAGTAAGTTTTACCAGTCAAACGCTATTTTATCTGAGATACGCCGTGCCTTGACTATACTGATGGTATCGGCGCTTTATTATCAATACTCGATGGCTGAGTGAGTTTATCATCGCTATCTGTGTCGCTAACATCGCCTCGACGCGTTTTTTATCTTATTGATCGGTTCACGTATGCTAAAGTGGAAAAATCATGCAGCGAAATCAATATCTTTGGCCATTGTATGTATCTATAGAGAAACACACCAAGCAATTTGACGGGTGGTCAAGTGAGCAGTGGGCAGTGACTCAGTTTCTCAGTGCGACACAGCCGAGGCCCAAAGATGCCCATTTGGTGTTTCTTGAGCTGTTCTTAGATGAGCGGGCCAGTTATCGCTTGAACCTCGATCTCGACAACCCGAAATTGTTTATTATTTGTGATCAACTCGACGATGGGCGTTGGCTTCCCACGTCGGTCACTGCCGAGCAAAGTATCGCCACTGCCTGCTTAGAGTCCGATACACCGGTTATTTCAATTGATATGCCAACCGCTATTGCGTGTTGGATAGAGCGTTTTATTAGTGTTCACGGCGAGGTTGCTATTTGCGCTCATCGACGCAAACACGTGGATAGAAAAAAGGAACAACGCAAGTAAGTGCACAATGAGCGCTCATTCAGCAACAAAGGAATCGTTTTAGCGATGACTATAATTGTCGAGATGGCTATATCGTTTGCGATTAGCACATGGCGAGATGCCAAGACATTGCTCGTAACTCTCTCGCCCTACTAGCAATAGAAGTGATAGCAGAAAATGATGATTTTTACTCGCGTATACCGTCGTTGGCTCGCCTACTTGGCGAAAAATCCTGTGCGAGATACAACAGATGAACCGCAGCAAATAGACTCTCGGGCAACAGCGACTCACCGCGGCGATGATCTACGCCAGAGCTGCAATCAAACCACCGTTGTAAATATTGAACACAGCGACAGCGCGGTGATAGATAAGAAAACGTCGTCTCTAAACTCAGCCCCAAGAGTAGGTGGTGATAGTCAACCAGGCGATAAACCAACACTAGCCCAGCAAAAATCTGCCCAAAAAAACTCGCCTAATATCGTGAGCAGCGACCCTTTGCCCGACCCTAATGAGATCGAGATTGGTGGCAGTTTTGCGCGTTTTTTAGCGGATGATGTTGATCAAAAAAGTCAAACATCTGCCCTGCAAATGTTGTGGAAGCAACCTCATTATCAGGTGTTGGATGGTCTAGAACAATGCGATCAAGACTTTTCTAATCAACCTAGGTTGTTAGACTCAGAAAAGCAACAGCTAATAAAGCAAGTCTACCGTCACTTAGTAAAAGATGATCAACACTTAGAGGAAGACGAGAGCGCGAGATGTACAGCTGATATTGACGATGGCGAAGCAGGTGATCTAACAACCGATGCAAAGCCGATAGAGAACACAGACCGCAGTACCGTCGAACAACACCTCGATAGTGAGCAAAACCCAGACGTTGAGCTCGGGCGTGATAAAGCCCAGCGGTAATGGCTTTGATGATGGAGGAGTGTGTTTACCCCACCGCGCTAAGCCCTATTTCAGATTGATGATTATTGCCTTTACAACTAGCGCCACATGTATTGTAGAGAATTACTACAAGCGTGCCTATACTTAAATTTCAATAGCTTAGAATAAAGTAATCACAGTTAGCTAGGGCTGTGTTGATATCGATAATACATGGACATGCGCATGAACAGCGATTACCGAAAGATTCGTCAGCAACTTTACCGAAAACACCCACCGTATCACAACTTAATTCCAGTAACGGTATCCTATCAAACGACTGGTACTATTCTTATTATTGGTCCAGAAGATCTGATCCGTTTGGCCAGCGGTCAGTTTGACAGCAGGAAAAGGGTTACCCTATTGGCTACCGAGCCGATAAGCCGTAACCAACAAGCGTACTTAGAACACGTTATGCAGCAAAGTCAGTCGCAAACGGTATATTATGCAAAATTGCATTCAATCAGTGGTTTTTTAGGACAGTTTAACGTGTTGGTCGAGCAACAAGGTTCGCTGTTCAATTTGGCCGAAGGCAGCATACAAAAACCCCATTTTGATTTGATTATTGATTTGGGGCAAAGTGTCTACTGCCAAGCGCCACTGTTACCTGTAGGCTATTTTCATCCGGCAAGTGATGACCAAGCGCTGCAAAAAATTATTGACAGTATTGATGATTACATCGGTGAGTTTGAAAAGCCACGCTACGTATCGGTCGAGCACAAAAGTTGTGCTCATTCGCGCAATGATTTATCAGGTTGTACGCGATGTGTCGATGTTTGCTCTGCTGATGCAATTCGAGTCGTCGACAATAACATCGATATTGATCCGTATCTGTGTCATGGCAGTGGCACATGCGTCAGTGCGTGTCCGACAGAATCAATACGTTACGATTTGCCTCCTGCAGAGTCAATGCTTTACAACACGCGGGCGGTGATAAGGGAGTACTTTCAGCAAACGCGTTATAAACCTGTGTTGGTGATTCACGATACAAGCTTTGAACAGGACAAATTGTTAGCCGATTTACCGGAACACTTTTTATCGCTGTCGCTAGAGCAGGTACCCATAATTGCGGTTCCACATTTACTGGCCTTTATGGCTTGGGGAGCAGAGCGAGTTTTGTTGATTGAGTCAACGGCGCTAAGTGAGACGGCAAAAGCGCAATTAAACGACCAAGTCAACTTGGCTAATGCATTGATGGCTCACATCCAGTTACCAACTTCTATCAACGTATTAGCTGAGCACCAGTTGCTCGATGACAAGCTGGCTGAGCTAGCGAGCTTTTACCGGCAAGACCAACACATTGCTGCTATTGCCAGTGCTGACTTTAGCAGCGAGCACAAACAGTCCTTGTTCTATCACGCTCTTGATCATCTAACTGAGTCGGTATTGGCTATTACTCAAAGTGATACAGAGATAACCCAGATTGATCATTTCTTCGCTGATAATTTAGATAAAGGGGCAATTAGCGTGGCAGATGATTGTACCTTGTGCATGGGCTGTGTTGCTTCCTGTCCAACAGGAGCATTAATCGCTGATGAAGCGTCTCCTCAACTCAGTTTTGTTGAGCGGGACTGCATCCAGTGTGGCTTGTGTCAAGCAGCGTGTCCCGAAAACGTCATTAGCCTAAACAGTCGGGTAAATTTAAATGCGAATCAGCGCAATCAACCGGTGGTGCTAAAACAGGAAGCGCCATTTTTGTGTATTACTTGTGGTCAACCATTTGCCACCCAGTCGATGGTCGAGCGCATGTTATCGACACTAGCCGAGCACAGCGCATTTTTAGGTCACAGTGAACGCCTTAAAATGTGTGCCGATTGTCGAGTCAAAGATATGGTCAGTGAGGTGATTGCCAATCCAAGTAAGCAACTCAAGTAACGGCTAAACGCGCACGTCGATAGATATTGTTAATCACACGTATTCATACGGAGAATCAAATGGCCTTACCAACAGAGAGTGACTCGTTTAGACGTGATGTCTATTTATTACTCGCTGCGTTACTGCGCGATGCACCTAAAGCCGAATTACTCGAGCTACTGGGTTCGTTAGACGTAGATCTACAGCAGGCGGATAATCGTCAGTTATTAACGGCCTTTTTACAGTTAAAGCAAGAAGCGAACAAGGCGTCACCTACTCAGTTAAACGATGCTTACTTTAATTTGTTTATCGGTCTGTCGTTCGGTGACATTTACTTGTACGCGGGGTGGTATAACGAGCAAAAATTAATGTCGCACAGCTTAGCCAAGTTGCGTCACTACTTAAGCACTATTGGTTTTACCAGACAGACTGAGATCAAAGAGCCTGAAGACCATATCTCTGCACTTTGTGAAGTTATGGCTATACTTATTGACAATGACAGCCAACATCAGCAATTAGTGTTTTTTGAACAATTTGTTGGTACTTGGTATGACGGCTTATGTCAGGCGTTAATCGACAACCAAATAAGTTCATTTTACGCCAATGTCGGACGTGTTATGCGCGCGTTTTTACAGCAGGAAAAAGCGCTGTTTGAACGCTTAAATGTGGCGGTGTCACAGCGCTAAAGCACCACTTTAGAGGCTGAGTAACCGTATGAAAAAACTCCACCAACCTCAACGTCGACGCGTGTTAAAGCTATTGGGCGTTGTCAGTGCAACGGGCGTGGTGATACCAACTGTTGCAGTTCCCAAAGCTGACGATACGACCCGCGACGACAAGCAAACGTCGAGTGGTTATCGAGAAACGGCACACATTCGTCAATTTTATCAAACCTTGAGAGACTAGAGGATATACGTGATGAAGTTGACTCGTAAACAGCATTTACCCACCGAGCAAGCCGCTCACTGTGAGCATCAGCAAACGCGACGTCAATTTTTAAAAACCGCGGGTATGACCGCCACGGGTGTGGCGTCAGCCGGTCTTTTGGGGCCGGCGATGATGCGCAAAACTCAGGCTAGCGAATATATAGACAAAAACGTGCCAACCACAGTAAAACGAAGCATATGCAGTGCGTGTGCCGTTGGTTGCGGGATATATGCGGAAGTGCAAAATGGCGTTTGGACCGGGCAAGAGCCGGCGTTTGATCACCCGATCTCTCAGGGCAGTCACTGTGCTAAAGGGGCTGCTGAAAGGGAACACGGCCAAGGCAAACGCCGAGTTCGCTATCCACTAAAATTGGTTGATGGCAAGTGGCAACGACTATCTTGGCAACAAGCTCTTGGTGAAATAACCGGTAAAATGAAAACCATTCGCAAGGAGTCAGGTCCCGACTCGGTGTACTTTATGGGCAGTGCCAAGTTTTCCAACGAAAGCGCCTACTTATATCGAAAGTTGGCGGCGCTTTGGGGAACCAATAACATTGACCATTCGGCGCGTATATGCCATTCGACTACCGTTGCCGGAGTGGCTAATACCTGGGGCTATGGTGCGCAAACCAATACATTGAATGACCTGCACAATTCAAAGGCCATTTTATTGATCGGTGCAAACCCTGCAGAAGCACACCCGATTGCGATGAAACACATTTTGCAAGCCAAAGAAAAGGGCGCCAAACTGGTGGTCGCAGATCCGCGCTATACCCGCACCGCCGCCCACTCTCATTTGTATTGTAGCTTGCGACCTGGTACTGATATTCCGTTTATTTACGGCTTGTTGTGGCATATTTTTGACAATGGCTGGGAAGATAAAGAGTTTATAAAGTCGCGGGTCTTTGCCATGGAAAACATTCGCGAAGAGGTGAAGAAATTTGACCCAGATACCGTTAGTGATATTACCGGTGTCGACAAACAAACGCTTTTTCAGGCGGCAAAAACAATAGCGGATAATCGGCCCGGCTGTATTGTTTGGTGTATGGGTGGAACCCAACATCACATCGGTAATTCCAATACCCGCATTTACTGTATTTTGCAGTTGGCACTGGGCAATATCGGTGTCAGTGGCGGCGGCGCCAATATACTGCGCGGTCACGATAATGTGCAAGGTGCCACCGATGTTGGCGTCTTATTCGACACACTACCAGGCTATTACGGTCTGACGACGGGGGCTTGGCAGCATTGGTGTCGGGTATGGGACTTAGATTACGAGTGGGTCAAAGCCAACTTTGATCAGGGGGAATATTTAGGTCGACAACCGATGACCAGTCCCGGTATTCCCTGCTCTCGATGGCACGATGGTGTGCTCGAGGATAAAAAAGACGTTGCCCAAGCAGACAACATTCGCTTAGCGTTTTTTTGGGGACAGTCGGTTAATACCGAAACACGTCAAAATGAAGTGCGAGACGCACTCGATAAATTGGAAACCATCGTCGTTGTCGATCCCTATCCAACAATGGCTGCCGTGCTGCACAATCGCAGTGACGGGGTTTACATCCTTCCCGCGGGCACCTGCTATGAATCTCACGGCAGTGTGACCAATACCAGCCGCTCGATGCAGTGGCGAGAGCAGGTTATAGAGCCGTTATTTGAAGCCAAAGCCGATACCGATATCATGTATCTGATAGCTCAGCATTTGGGCATTGCTGAGCAACTGACTAAAAACATCGCCAAAACCGCTAACGGGATTTCAATCGAGGATATTTGTCGCGAATACAATCGCGGCATGTGGACTATTGGCATGTCAGGACAAAGTCCAGAACGACTTAAGTATCACACCATGCACTGGGGCGAGTTCAGTGTAAAAGATTTAGTAGCTACGAGCGGTGAGGCCAAAGGTGAAGTGTACGGATTGCCTTGGCCTTGTTGGGGCACACCAGAAATGCGTCATCCTGGATCACCGATACTGTACAACACCAACGTACACGTTAAACAGGGAGGCTCCAATTTTCGCGCGCGATTTGGAGTTGAATATCAAGGCGAGAGTTTGTTAGCTGACGGTACCTATTCTAAAGGCTCTGACATCAAAGGAGGCTATCCAGAGTTTAGTAGTGAAATGCTCAAACAGCTCGGTTGGTGGGACGAGCTCAGTGACGAAGAAAAACAACAAGCAGAAGGGCGCAACTGGAAAAACGATCTGTCTGGGGGCATTATCCGCGTCGCCTTAGAGCACGGTTGTTCTCCCTACGGTAATGCAAAAGCACGTTGCTTGGTATGGACCTTCCCCGACCCAGTCCCCATTCACCGTGAACCTTTGTATGCGCCGCGCCGCGACTTGGTAGCGAAATACCCAACTTACGACGATATGCGCGTGCATCGCTTACCGACTTTGTATCGGTCAATCCAAGAACAAGACTTTACTGATCGCTATCCTTTACAGCTCAGTTCCGGTCGCTTAGTCGAATACGAAGGCGGCGGCGAAGAGACTCGAACCAATGAATGGTTAGCCGAATTACAACAGGAAATGTTTGTTGAGATCAACCCAGAAGATGCAGCCCAGCGCAATATCAAACATTGGGATGACGTTTGGTTAGAAGGCGCTGAGGGTGGGCGTATCAAGATAAAAGCAATGGTAACGCCTCGTGTTCTCAAAGGGTTGGCGTGGATGCCATTTCACTTTGCTGGTGTGATGAGTGGAGAAAACTTGATTGACAAATATCCCGAAGGAACGGCTCCGTATGTGTTAGGAGAGTCAGCCAATACGGCACTGACGTACGGTTATGATCCCGTCACTCAAATGCAAGAAACAAAATGTTCGTTGTGCCAAATAGAAAAGGCGTAATACATCGTAACGACAAGGTTAAACTATGATCAAAATGAAGTTTTTATGTGACACTGAACGTTGTATTGAATGCAACGGATGTGTTACGGCGTGTAAAAATGAAAATGACACCGCGCTTCAGTGGGGGATCCAACGGCGTCGCGTTGTCACGGTAAACGAAGGCAAGCCAGGAGAGGCATCGCTAAGTATTTCATGCATGCACTGTGACGATGCGCCATGTATGCAAGTTTGTCCTGCAAAAGTGATATATAAAACCGATGATGGCATTGTCTTACACGACAAAGATGGCTGTATTGGCTGTGGCTATTGTTTGTATGCGTGTCCTTATGGCGCGCCACAATTTGAACAAAACGGTAACTTTGGTAAACGCGGCAAAATGGATAAATGCACATTTTGCGCAGGTGGGCCCGAACAAGATCACAGTCAAGCAGAACGTGAAAAATACGGCGCAAACCGCATTGCCGAAGGAAAACTTCCCTTGTGTGCTGAGTTTTGTGCAACCAAAGCATTGCTCGCCGGTGATGCCAATATTATCGGCGATATATTCACTAATCGAGTTAACCTGCGCAATGCCAAAAACGTCGGATAACCGAAACAAATGCGTTTTGGAGGGTCTATGAACGCATACTTTAAAAGCATTTTCAACGGACAAGAGTATATCTTGGCCAACGTTTTGAAGTATCTGTATTTGGCATTGTTACTGTTGTTTGTCTCTGCGGCAAATGCCCGTACCGACAACGCGAAAACCGAGTCAACGCCTTATGTCTTATTAGCTGCCGCACAATCCACCACACAGTCCACCACAAAATCTGCTGCTACGTCAGCGCGCAGTGTCGAGCAAGTGATACCAGCAGATGTTCGGGCAGTACTTGAAAGTACCGGTGTAACCTCAGTACAGGACTGGTCAGCATTAGGGGAACAAACATCGGGTTATACCGTATCAACCAGTAAGTTTCATCCACAAGCAATCAACCCTTACGACCTCGGCTTGATCAATATGCGCAGTGATTTAATCGCGCCAGGGTTTATTGTTGCTTTTTTTGGCATGATTATCTTGTTCACTTTATTTTCGCTAATCAATGGCAGCTCGAAGGTAGAAGCCGGCTTTAGCGGTAAAAAAATGAAGCGTTGGTCCGCTTATGATTTATTTATCCACTGGCTTTGCGCCGTACCTTGTATTTTGCTGATTATCTCAGGCATGGTGTTGCTTACTGGCCGCTATTACATAGAGCCTAACGTCAGTGGCTCACTGTGGAATAGCATTATTTATTTGGCAAAAAGCTCTCACGATATACTCGTCTATCCGTTTTTTGCTGGTTGGTTGTTGATTTGTGTCAGTTGGTTAAAAGAGCAGTGGCCACAACGCCATGATTGGAGTTGGTTTAAGGCCGCCGGTGGCTACATAAATATGGGGCCATTTAAAGGCAAACACCCTGATTCGGGATTCGTCAACGCCGGTGAGAAAGTCTGGTTTTGGTGTTTGGTGCTTGCGGGAATATTTTTAATTGCTTCTGGCGCGGTGCTGATGTTTCCGGCGCAACTCGATGCGAGCAGAACGATGAGCGTGTGGGCGCTGTTAGTGCATTCAGGCTCCGCCTTAATTATTGCCGCATTTGCGATAGTACACATATTTATGGCTACCGTGCTCGCTCCGGGCACGTTATCTGCGATGACAACAGGATATGTTGACGAGAACTGGGCAAAGCAGCATCACAATCTTTGGTATGAAAAAGTAACGGGTAAAACCGCTAAAACAGAGCATTGAGAAATTGAGAAGATGGTGCTGTTGTAATGATTAGCCATCGAGGCGATACTGAAGCCGACTAGAGGTGTTCAACGTCGGCTTAATCATCGGAATTTAGTAACGCGCGTAGCGCGGGAGGCTAGTGCGCCAATTAGACGCACAGCTAAGCGCATCGATGTTGTTTGCTTACAAACCTTTCACTTTTTTGTTATTTGGGAAGTTTAACACCATCACTTGACGCGCATTAGTTTGCAATTCAGTTAATCCCAATTCACCATAAGCATCGATCATTATTTCTAATGCTAGTTCAACTTGTGGACTTGGTGAAAAGTTCTCTACTACATAGCGACCGCGGTTAGCTGCAGCTGCGTAGGCTTTGCGTTTCATGAAAAATCGAGCGGCCGCTAATTCGTAGTCAGCTAAACGACTTTTGATCGCTAGCATGCGTTGATGTGCATCGGTTGCGTACTTACTGTTCGGATATTGAATTAATATCGTTTTAAAGTCATTAAAGGCAGCTCGTGCATGTTGTGGGTCGCGATCAGAACGGTCGATACCGGCAACTTCTTGGAATAAGTTTTCTTGTTGCGATAAATTAATTAGGCCGCGAATGTAGTATACGTAATCAACGTCTTTGTGATTGGGATTTAAACGCAAAAAGCGGTCGGCCAGTGCAATACCTTGTGCAGCGTCACCTGATTTGTAATACGCGTAAAGAAGGTCGAGTTGTACCTGATGAGATATCGCACCGAATGGGTAGCGCGAGTCGATCGCCGATAAAATAGGGATCGCTTTTAAATACAGGCCATTATTTAATGCGCTACGGGCATCTTCATACAGTGCCTGCGCTGATTTATCTGGAACCTTTTCAACATCTTTTGGCGATGAAGAGCAACCGGCTAATCCAAGGAATAGCGAGAGAGTCGCAATTTTTAATGTAAACTTGTTCATAGTGATAGGATATTAACCTTAAAAATAATTATGGCAGCGGTGCCCTATACGGGTAAAATAGCGCTACATATTTGTTATGTTTGCATTCTAACCTAGCTTTTGTGTTTTTCACAAACTTAAAGAGATATTAATGACTGAAATAATAGAACACCAGCACATCGTACCTGATTCATGCTTGGGTAAGCGTTTAGACCAAACGCTAGCCAGCCTTTTTCCGGAGTACTCGCGCTCTCGTTTAAAAGATTGGATTGTCCAAGGGAATGTCAAAGTTAATGGTGCGGTGATAACCAAAGCCCGCGAAAAAATGCTCGGTGGTGAATCTATACATCTTAGTGCGCAGATTGAACCCGAAGTTCATTTTGAAGCGCAAGATATTGAACTTAATATTGTTTACGAAGATGACGACATTCTGGTTATCAATAAACCGGCTGGACTCGTCGTTCACCCTGGAGCGGGTAACCCTGATGGCACGGTATTAAATGCGCTTTTACACCACTGTCCTGATCTTGAGTTACTGCCGCGTGCAGGGATTGTCCATCGTCTGGATAAAGACACCACAGGCTTAATGGTCGTAGCGAAATCGATAGCCGCGCAAACCGCCTTAGTTGAAGCGCTGCAAGCGCGTGAGATTACCCGTGAATATGAAGCGATTGCCAACGGGGTGATGACGGCAGGCGGCGTTGTTGATGAGCCAATCGGTCGTCATGCCACCAAGCGCACCCATATGGCAGTAACCATGTCTGGAAGGCCTTCAGTAACGCATTATCGAGTCATGGAAAAGTACCGTAATCACACTCGCTTGCGCTTGCGCCTTGAAACCGGACGAACCCATCAAATTCGCGTACACATGGCACATATATCTCATCCGCTAGTCGGAGATCCTGTATACGGCGGTAGACCTCGCCCTCCCAAGGGAGCATCTGCCGAGCTGCTTGATTTGTTGCGAGGTTTTAAACGGCAAGCGTTACATGCCACCATGCTGTCGTTATATCACCCTATTTCAGGTGAGTTGATGACTTGGCATGCCCCAGTTCCACAAGATATGGTGGCAATTTGCGATGCGTTAAAAGCTGATGCAAAATTGCATCACCAAGAAGAATATTAATCCTCATTACTGGTGCCAAGAGCTAAATACTCACTGAGTTACGCTAACAATAATAAGGCGGTATTAAAACATGATTAAACCGAGCTGGCCCGTATCGCACTTGTGTCATGCTGTCAGTACAACGCGCCAAGGCGGTTACTCAGCGGCGCCGTTTGCCAGTCTCAATATGGGCGCACACGTTGGTGATTGCGCCGATCGCGTTGATCGCAATCGACGGGTGCTTTGTCAACATGTTAATAACAAGCCGGTACAATGGCTTGAGCAGGTTCATGGCAATTGCGTGGTCAAGATTGATAATGTCACACCCGATCCCATTGTCGCTGACGCCGCCTATAGTCAAAATCGCAACGTTGCTTTGGCTATTTTAACCGCTGACTGCTTACCTATTTTGCTAATTGATAAGCACGGTAGTGAAATTGCGGCGATTCACGGCGGTTGGCGTCCACTGGCAACGGGAATTGTCAAAAATACGCTGGAGTATTTTAGCTGTTCGCCCAGTGATATATATGCGTGGCTAGGGCCTTGTATCGGCCCTCAACACTTTGAAGTTGGCGTCGATGTGGTCAGCGCATTTGAATCAGTGGTAACTGATAGTCAGCGTTTTTTTATTGCTAAGTCTATAACCGACAAAACACCATTAGGCCCTGCTAAGTTTCTCGCCAACCTTGCGGCAATTGCTCGTCAACAGTTACGCGATCTTGGTGTACGCCACATCTATGACGACAATCATTGTACTGTCACCAACGCTGATCAATTTTTCTCTTATCGTCGCGATAAACAAACTGGACGGATGGCCAGTTGCATCGCCATTGCAGACGAATAAGCAGAGTCTAATTGTTCAAAAAATTAACAATACACCTTGAAATCGCGTCATTCTACTCTTATTTAAATAGGTAAGACCTTACAGGTATTAATGTTATTTATTGGGGGGCGTATGCGAATAGATAAACTCACACAAAAGTTCCAACAAGCGCTAGCTGATGCACAAAGCTTAGCTTTGGGAAAAGATCATCAATTTATCGAACCTGCACATTTACTTGTGGCACTGCTAAATCAAACGGGTAGCAGTATATTACCTATTTTAAAAGCCGCGTCTGTCGATGTAAGCGCGTTGCGCAATAAGTTAAATGACATGCTGTCACAGATGGTACAGGTCGAGGGAACTGGCGGTGAAGTACAAGTGTCAGCTCAACTGGGGACGTTGTTAAACTTATGTGATAAGTTTGCACAGCAGCAGGGCGATAATTATATTTCATCTGAAATGTTCTTACTTGCAGCCCTTCAAGACAAAGGACCATTAGGCAGCTATCTGCGTCAAATAAACCTCAAAGATAGTCAAGTTAAAGAGGCTATAGCACAAGCGAGAAAAGGCCAGTCGGTTAACGACCCTAATGCCGAAGATACCCGCCAAGCGTTAGAGAAATACACGGTGAATCTAACCGAACGGGCTGAACAAGGCAAACTTGACCCGGTAATTGGCCGCGATGAAGAAATACGCCGCACCGTACAAGTGTTGCAACGCAGAACGAAAAATAACCCGGTCCTTATCGGTCAACCAGGTGTTGGTAAAACCGCTATCGTCGAGGGCTTAGCACAGCGCATCGTCAATGGCGAAGTACCCGAAGGGCTGAAGAACAAGCAAGTGCTATCACTTGATATGGGGGCTTTGATAGCCGGTGCAAAATATCGCGGTGAATTTGAAGAGCGGTTAAAGGCGGTTTTAAATGAACTGGCCAAGGAAGAAGGGCAAGTCATCTTATTTATTGATGAATTACACACGATGGTTGGTGCGGGAAAAACAGACGGAGCGATGGACGCTGGTAACATGCTTAAACCGGCTCTTGCTCGCGGTGAACTACATTGTGTCGGCGCCACTACCTTAGATGAGTACCGCCAGTATGTCGAAAAAGATGCTGCGTTAGAGCGTCGCTTCCAAAAGGTGTTAGTCGATGAACCCAGTGTTGAAGATACCATAGCGATATTGCGAGGTTTAAAAGAACGCTATGAATTACATCACAATGTCGACATAACCGACCCGGCGATTGTCTCAGCAGCCAGCTTATCGCATCGCTATATCAGTGATCGACAGTTACCCGATAAAGCGATTGATCTGATTGATGAAGCTGCGTCGAGCATTCGCATGCAAATGGATTCAAAGCCAGAAGAATTAGACCGACTTGACCGACGTTTGATTCAATTGAAGCTCGAGCAAAAGGCGATAGAGAAAGAAACCGATGCCGCTTCGCAAAAACGGTTGCAGTTAATGGAAGAAGAAATAGCCAAACTGCAAACCAATTATGATCAGCTTGAGCAGGTTTGGAAAAATGAAAAGGCATCGCTGTATGGCACTCAAACTATCAAAGCCGATTTGGAACAAGCACGTCTTGATTTAGAAATGGCACAGCGCGCCGGTGATTTAAATCGGATGTCGGAATTACAGTACGGTCGTATTCCTGAATTAGAGCGTCAGTTACAAGATGCAGCAAATGCCGAAAAAAGCGACCTAACTCTACTAAAAAATAGAGTGACCGATGTTGAAATAGCAGAGGTATTATCAAAAGCGACGGGAATTCCCGTTGCCAAAATGCTCGAAGGAGAGCGAGACAAATTACTGAATATGGAGCAAGAGCTACAGAAGCGAGTAATAGGACAAGAAGAAGCGTTACGGGCAGTCGCCAGTGCCATTCGACGTTCGCGTGCGGGCTTAGCAGATCCGAACCAACCGATAGGTTCTTTTATGTTTTTAGGGCCTACAGGGGTTGGTAAAACAGAGCTAACTAAAGCGCTGGCTCACTTTTTATTTGATACCGAGGATGCTCTAATTCGCGTCGATATGTCTGAGTTTATGGAAAAGCATTCTGTTGCACGATTAATTGGTGCGCCTCCTGGCTATGTCGGCTATGAGGAGGGGGGATACTTAACCGAAGCTGTGCGTCGAAAACCCTATTCGGTGATATTACTCGATGAAATAGAAAAGGCACATGCCGATGTGTTTAATATTTTATTACAGGTATTAGACGATGGGCGATTAACAGACGGTCAAGGACGAACCGTAGATTTTCGCAATACTGTGATTATCATGACGTCGAATATGGGCTCGGATATTATTCAAGAAATGGCGGATGAAGCACATTATGAACAGTTGCGACAAACTGTGATGGGCGTCGTAGGTCAGCACTTTAAACCCGAGTTTATCAATCGCATTGATGAATCGGTGGTATTTCATCCACTTGACGCCGAGCAAATCAAGCAAATTGCGAGTATTCAAATACGCTCACTTGCTAAGCGTCTAGCAGATAAACAATTAACACTTGAGGTTAGTGATGATGCATTGGCGAAAGTCGCTGAGGTTGGTTTTGACCCTGTGTTTGGTGCGCGACCGTTGAAAAGGGCTATTCAAAATCAACTTGAGAATCCTTTGGCCGAGGAGATATTGGCTGGTAAGTTTGCGCCAGAAAGCACCATTCATGTGACCACTGATGAGCACGGCGAATTACATATCCACTAACCGCGCTTGTCTGTACTATTACATGTTATAGCCAAATGGCAGTGGTGACAAACATTCGACAACGCTAAGTCACATGACTAGCGTTGTCGATGTACCATAACGATGGTATGCGATGATATAGGCAGAGCGTGTCAGGGGAGTACTGACCTATTTGTAATAACCAGGTAGGGTTATCGTGTACACAGTGTTGCAATTCGTACTTTTTGCTTAAAAAGTAATCGCTCGGCTTTTTTGTGCTAAGTTTTTGCAAAAAAACAGTTGACCCCTTCGCAAAAATCCCTAAAATGCGCATCCACTTCAACGGCACAGGCCAACGGGGTAAACAGTAGGAAATACCTACTAGACCGAATCAAATTGAGATAAGGTCGGTTTTGATAAGTTAAGTCAGAGAACATCGAGCTTAACGGTCAACAAAACGCTTGAAAATGTTTTTGAAAAAACTTTCAAAAAGCGGTTGACATCAAAACTCAGATGCGTAGAATGCGCATCCGCTTTCAACGAAAAGCAACGCCAACAACGAGTGCGATTGATTGGCTCGATTCATTAAGAATCGGCTCTTTAACAAATAGTTATCATGCAATTTGTGTGGGCATTCATAAGATGCGTAGTTTTACCACTATTCAAAATCTTAATGAGGTTCATGCAAACGACATATGTCAAATGCAACAGAATTCATTGAGTAGATTAAATTTTTAATTGAAGAGTTTGATCATGGCTCAGATTGAACGCTGGCGGCAGGCTTAACACATGCAAGTCGAGCGGAAACGATTCTAGTTTACTAGAAGGCGTCGAGCGGCGGACGGGTGAGTAATGCTTGGGAATATGCCTTAAGGTGGGGGACAACAGTTGGAAACGACTGCTAATACCGCATAATGTCTACGGACCAAAGGAGGGGCTCTTCGGACCTTTCGCCTTTAGATTAGCCCAAGTGAGATTAGCTAGATGGTGGGGTAATGGCCTACCATGGCGACGATCTCTAGCTGGTTTGAGAGGATGATCAGCCACACTGGGACTGAGACACGGCCCAGACTCCTACGGGAGGCAGCAGTGGGGAATATTGCACAATGGGGGAAACCCTGATGCAGCCATGCCGCGTGTGTGAAGAAGGCCTTCGGGTTGTAAAGCACTTTCAGCGAGGAGGAAAGGTTAGTAGTTAATACCTGCTAGCTGTGACGTTACTCGCAGAAGAAGCACCGGCTAACTCCGTGCCAGCAGCCGCGGTAATACGGAGGGTGCGAGCGTTAATCGGAATTACTGGGCGTAAAGCGTGTGTAGGCGGATTGTTAAGCGAGATGTGAAAGCCCAGGGCTCAACCTTGGAACTGCATTTCGAACTGGCTGTCTAGAGTATTGTAGAGGGTGGTGGAATTTCCAGTGTAGCGGTGAAATGCGTAGAGATTGGAAGGAACATCAGTGGCGAAGGCGGCCACCTGGACAAATACTGACGCTGAGACACGAAAGCGTGGGGAGCAAACAGGATTAGATACCCTGGTAGTCCACGCCGTAAACGATGTCAACTAGCTGTCTGTGAACTTGATTCGTGGGTAGCGTAGCTAACGCGCTAAGTTGACCGCCTGGGGAGTACGGCCGCAAGGTTAAAACTCAAATGAATTGACGGGGGCCCGCACAAGCGGTGGAGCATGTGGTTTAATTCGATGCAACGCGAAGAACCTTACCATCCCTTGACATCCAGAGAACTTACTAGAGATAGTTTGGTGCCTTCGGGAACTCTGAGACAGGTGCTGCATGGCTGTCGTCAGCTCGTGTTGTGAAATGTTGGGTTAAGTCCCGCAACGAGCGCAACCCCTATCCTTATTTGCCAGCGCTTTGGGCGGGAACTCTAAGGAGACTGCCGGTGATAAACCGGAGGAAGGTGGGGACGACGTCAAGTCATCATGGCCCTTACGGGATGGGCTACACACGTGCTACAATGGCGGATACAAAGGGCAGCGAGACCGCGAGGTGGAGCGAATCCCATAAAGTCCGTCGTAGTCCGGATTGGAGTCTGCAACTCGACTCCATGAAGTCGGAATCGCTAGTAATCGTGGATCAGAATGCCGCGGTGAATACGTTCCCGGGCCTTGTACACACCGCCCGTCACACCATGGGAGTGGGTTGCAAAAGAAGTAGCTAGTTTAACCTTCGGGAGGACGGTTACCACTTTGTGATTCATGACTGGGGTGAAGTCGTAACAAGGTAACCCTAGGGGAACCTGGGGTTGGATCACCTCCTTACCTTAAGTAAAACACTGTCTTTTGAGTGTTCACACAAATTGCATCGATAACGAACGTGAAAGAAGTACTCAGTAGTGGGGCTATAGCTCAGCTGGGAGAGCGCCTGCCTTGCACGCAGGAGGTCAGCAGTTCGATCCTGCTTAGCTCCACCATCTACTGAATTTGGTAGTAATACCTACGTAGTAGGTCTGTAGCTCAGCTGGTTAGAGCGCACCCCTGATAAGGGTGAGGTCGGTAGTTCAAGTCTACTCAGACCTACCATTTTAATCCTTCTTTAAGTCATCTTGATAACTTGTGTACTGGAGTACACGGCGTCATCAATATAACGTAAATAAGAATTAAATAAATACTTCTTAAGAGAACTTAAAGTTAAGCAAAGTGATGCTTACCTTTGAGTTTTTTGACTCACTGCTCTTTAACAATTTGGAAAGCTGATATTAAACCCGGTGTTTATATTGGCAACAACGTGTCGCACGGTGTTGCATAAGATATAAATACCAAAACTTGAAAACATATTCCTTGTGTTTTCATTTGGTAATAATCGAAAGATTATTACTTACTCAAGGGTCGAATTAAGTACATCCGTGTACAATTCGACATCCAAACATCCTTGTTTGGAACATTCTTAATGAATGCGTGAAAATGTCAGACATACATTTGAACCCAGTTTTGTCACTGGGTTATCCAAATACGCGATTTCGCGTAGGGATTTGAGGTTTAGACAACGCCGTCGAGTTTATTGTGCCGGGAGTTACCTTTTGGTAATGACCAAACAATTAACGAAGACAAGGCAGTATAAACACCAAAGACCAAGCGAAACTTTTTGGGGTTGTATGGTTAAGTGACTAAGCGTATGTGGTGGATGCCTTGGCAGTTAGAGGCGATGAAGGACGTGTTAATCTGCGATAAGCTGTGTTGAGCCGATAAAAGGCGTTATAGGCACAGATTTCCGAATGGGGAAACCCACCCGTCATAAGGCGGGTATCGTTAAGTGAATACATAGCTTAACGAGGCGAACCGGGAGAACTGAAACATCTAAGTACCCCGAGGAAAAGAAATCAACCGAGATTTCCTTAGTAGCGGCGAGCGAACGGGAATTAGCCCTTAAGCGGTTTGTGAATTAGTGGAATAAGCTGGAAAGCTTGACGATACAGGGTGATAGTCCCGTACACGAAAATGACCTTACCGTGAAATCGAGTAGGACGGAACACGTGAAATTCTGTCTGAATATGGGGGGACCATCCTCCAAGGCTAAATACTCCTAACTGACCGATAGTGAACCAGTACCGTGAGGGAAAGGCGAAAAGAACCCCTGTGAGGGGAGTGAAATAGAACCTGAAACCGCATACGTACAAGCAGTGGAAGCCTTCGGGTGACTGCGTACCTTTTGTATAATGGGTCAGCGACTTATGTTCTGTAGCAAGGTTAACCGATTAGGGGAGCCGTAGCGAAAGCGAGTGTTAACTGCGCGTTTAGTTGCAGGGCATAGACCCGAAACCCGGCGATCTACCCATGGGCAGGTTGAAGGTTGAGTAACATCAACTGGAGGACCGAACACACGTATGTTGAAAAATGCGGTGATGACTTGTGGGTCGGAGTGAAAGGCTAATCAAGCCGGGAGATAGCTGGTTCTCCCCGAAATCTATTTAGGTAGAGCCTCGGACGAACACCACTGGGGGTAGAGCACTGTTAAGGCTAGGGGGTCATCCCGACTTACCAACCCTTTGCAAACTCCGAATACCAGTGAGTGATATCCGGGAGACACACGGCGGGTGCTAACGTCCGTCGTGGAAAGGGAAACAACCCAGACCGCCAGCTAAGGTCCCAAAGTCTATGTTAAGTGGGAAACGATGTGGAAAGGCCCAGACAGCTAGGAGGTTGGCTTAGAAGCAGCCATCCTTTAAAGAAAGCGTAATAGCTCACTAGTCGAGTCGGTCTGCGCGGAAGATGTAACGGGGCTAAACATAGCACCGAAGCTGCGGATTTAATCTTAGGATTAAGTGGTAGGGGAGCGTTCTGTAAGCCGTTGAAGGTGTGTTGTAAAGCATGCTGGAGGTATCAGAAGTGCGAATGCTGACATGAGTAACGATAATGGGGGTGAAAAACCCCCACGCCGAAAGACCAAGGTTTCCTGTCCCATGTTAATCAGGGCAGGGTAAGTCGGCCCCTAAGGCGAGACCGAAAGGTGTAGTCGATGGGAAACAGATTAATATTTCTGTACTTCTTATAATTGCGAAGGAGGGACGGAGCAGGCTAGGCAAGCATGGCGTTGGTTGTCCATGTGAAAGTATGTAGGCTGGAGATTTAGGTAAATCCGGATTTCCTTAAGGCTGAGATACGAGACGAGACTCTACGGAGTTGAAGTTGTTGATGCCATACTTCCAGGAAAAGCTTCTAAGCATCAGATTATAAGGAACCGTACCCCAAACCGACACAGGTGGTTAGGTAGAGAATACTAAGGCGCTTGAGAGAACTCGGGTGAAGGAACTAGGCAAAATAGTACCGTAACTTCGGGAGAAGGTACGCTGGCTCTGGTGATGGGACTTGCTCCCTAAGCTGAGGCCAGTCGAAGTAACCAGGTGGCTGGAACTGTTTATTAAAAACACAGCACTGTGCTAAATCGTAAGATGACGTATACGGTGTGACGCCTGCCCGGTGCCGGAAGGTTAATTGATTGGGTTAGCGCAAGCGAAGCTCATGATCGAAGCCCCGGTAAACGGCGGCCGTAACTATAACGGTCCTAAGGTAGCGAAATTCCTTGTCGGGTAAGTTCCGACCTGCACGAATGGCGTAATCATGGCCACACTGTCTCCACCCGAGACTCAGTGAAATTGAATTTGCGGTTAAGATGCCGTATACCCGCGGCTAGACGGAAAGACCCCGTGAACCTTTACTATAGCTTGACAGTGAACATTGCTCCTACATGTGTAGGATAGGTGGGAGGCTTTGAAGCGAGTACGCCAGTATTCGTGGAGCCATCCTTGAAATACCACCCTTGTATGCGTGATGTTCTAACCTAGGGCCCTAATCGGGCTTGGGGACACTGTCTGGTGGGTAGTTTGACTGGGGCGGTCTCCTCCCAAAGTGTAACGGAGGAGCACGAAGGTTGGCTAAGTACGGTCGGACATCGTACGGTTAGTGCAATGGCATAAGCCAGCTTAACTGCGAGACAGACACGTCGAGCAGGTACGAAAGTAGGTCATAGTGATCCGGTGGTTCTGTATGGAAGGGCCATCGCTCAACGGATAAAAGGTACTCCGGGGATAACAGGCTGATACCGCCCAAGAGTTCATATCGACGGCGGTGTTTGGCACCTCGATGTCGGCTCATCACATCCTGGGGCTGAAGTCGGTCCCAAGGGTATGGCTGTTCGCCATTTAAAGTGGTACGCGAGCTGGGTTTAGAACGTCGTGAGACAGTTCGGTCCCTATCTGCCGTGGGCGTTTGAGAATTGAAGAGGGCTGCTCCTAGTACGAGAGGACCGGAGTGGACGAACCTCTGGTGTTCCGGTTGTCACGCCAGTGGCATTGCCGGGTAGCTATGTTCGGAACTGATAACCGCTGAAAGCATCTAAGCGGGAAGCAGGCTTTGAGATGAGTTCTCACTGGGACTTTGAGTCCCCTAAAGGGTCGTCGGAGACTACGACGTTGATAGGTCAGGTGTGTAAGCGTTGTGAGACGTTGAGCTAACTGATACTAATTGCCCGTGAGGCTTAACCATACAACACCCAAGAGGTTTTGTAGAGTAAGTCTTGTTGACACCAAAATTACCGGCCTTATAAAAACACGAGTACAGAGTGTACACTTAGTTTTTATAGCGTTGTTAATTCTGCTCTCAACATCGACTGAAGATGTTTGACATAAGTCGCGCATTATTAAGAATTGAGTAAATATCGCTTTCCAGATTATTAATTACGTGGAGACGTCGCTCCAAGCCATCCATGGCATCGCGACATAAATACATCCATGTATAAAAGTTTTTTGTCTGGCGACAATAGCACTTTGGAACCACCTGAACCCATGCCGAACTCAGAAGTGAAACGAAGTAGCGCCGATGGTAGTGTGGGAGTTCCCATGTGAGAGTAGGTCATCGCCAGGCTTCCAATTAAGAAAAGCCCGTCTTAGTGACGGGTTTTTTACGTTTTACATCCGTGTAAATACTCCTTAATGAAATTAGATAATTAGCACCGTCATCCCAGCATGTTTTTGGCTGGGACCTCCTGTGGTAAAAGCGTGCGTTTAGGTACCGTCCCAAAAAGTGTGTCTCTCTTATTTCAATTTCAGTTTCAAACTTTCTAGTTAAATAAGTTACTTTTCTCAAAACGACTTATTGGGTATTGGTAAGTCGTTTGATTCATATCCAATGCAACCTTACTCAGAATGGTTAACACTGAGTCAACGCTTGGCATAGAGTTTCGTATTTTGAGCGTACGTTTGAATGATTTATTTAATCGTTCGATCCAGTTGGTAGTATAAATCATATTTCGGATCATCGGCTCAAAGTCTAAATAGGTCGCGTAATAGTACATGTATACTTCATCTATAAACACTTTGAAGCTAGGATATCGTTTACCCCATTTATCAGACAACCACGTCGCTCGGAGCAGAAACTCCTCTCGATCATCCGATTGATCTTCTAAGTTGAATACAAACCTTAAATCCTCAGCAACATCATTACGATGAGATTTTTTCACTTTCTTTAAGATGTTGCGTTTCATATGCAACACGCATTTTTGAATTCGGCATTGATAATGGCGCTCAATGGCTGAATCTAAACCGGCTAAGTTATCTATCACAGCGAGGTCGATTTGTGCGAGCCCTCGAGCTTTTAAGTCTAATAAGATGTCATCCCAATTTGACGCCGATTCCGTTGGCGCATTGTAGATACCGATAACCTCGCGAGTCATATCATGCTTAACGGCCAGCACAATGTAATAAGCTTCACTGGAAACTGTTTCACGCTTTGTCTTGATGAATGTCGCGTCGAGATAAATGATGGGATAGTACTCGCACAGCTTCTGCTTTCTGAAGTCCTCCATTTCTTTATAAAGACTTTTGGTGATGCGTGATACCGCGCTACGCGTCAGTTTCTGACCGTAAATCGATTCGGTTACAGATTCGATATCTCGGGTTGTCAAACCTTTAGCATAAAGTTCGAAGCAAAGCTCATTTAATGTATCACTTTGCTCCTTCATTACATTGAGGATCCAAGGCTTGAATTGATTCAGTCGATCTCGAGGAACCTGTAATGATAAAGCACTACCAATACCTAGGCCGGACACTTGTCTGTAACCATTGCCTTTGTTTCCTTGTGATGCTCTTAGGTATTCTGTGCGCTCTGCTTTCATAAATGAGTTTAGAGCCAGCTCTAGTACTTGATTGAGCCCTCCAGGCTTTTCGATTAATGAATCCAATGCTGCTTGAATTTGTTTACTATTCAGCGTTAAATTAGTCATGGTCTCTCTCCGTTTGTTGTTGATTGTTTTTTGGTCGAAACTTTCAACTAAACTAAGAGAGACTTTTTTATTTGTCTAGTGGGACACACTTTTTGGGACGGTATGGACTCTGCGCGCTCAAGGAGATCCCGGACATCGCTGCGCGATTCCAGGATGACGCTTATCTGTTTCTGGAAAAGTGAGTGTGCGTTTAACGAAGCCTCTGCGCGCTAAAGGAGGTCCCGGACATCGCTGCGCGATTCCAGGATGACGTTTATCTGTTTCTGGAAAAGTGAGTGTGCGTTTAACGAAGCCTCTGCATGCTCAACGAGTTCCCGGATATCGCTCTGCGATTCCGGGATGACGTTTATCTGTTTCTGGAAAAGTGAGTGTGCGTATAAAGAAATCTCTGCGCGCTCAACGAGTTCCCGGAAACTGCTCTGTGATTCCGGGATGACGTTTATCTGTTTCTGGAAAAGTGAGTGTGCGTATAAAGAAATCTCTGCGCGCTCAAGGAGGTCCCGCAATCGCTCTGCGATTCCAGGATGATGTTTATCTGTTAATTGAAGTGTAATGCTAAGAAATGATATACGGTTCACTCTGCAATGTCATTTTGCAGAGTGAACGATAAGCAGTAAAAATATTACTAAGCGAGGGAGCCTTCAGGCGTTGCTTTACTGTGTGTGTAGTTAATATACATCTTCGTTAAATAGTAAATGTTGACAAACATTATAAAGGCATTCATGCAGCCTACAGGCAGGGAGCCTATGATAAAGCCATATGCAGAAAACATAGCACAACCAATCATATTGGCAATGCGCAAATGCACGATGTTTTTCATCATCAATGACACAGCAACGACTACCGATGCGACAAACCCAAATAATTCAATAAATTCCATAACATCACCTTGTATTAACACTATCGTGTTCATCTTGAACGATTCAAGCGTCCTGCTATAGCTTGTAATATTTAACGGAGGCGGATATTACCACGTTTAATGTTAAACGGAAGTGGATGTACATTTTACAACCAATATTTACCTTTGTTACACAAAGTTAACGTAAATTTAACTGTTAAACTGCGATTTATAGGCACTTCAATTGAAAACTGATACTAGTTAACTATAACAAGTGGTTATTCGCTACAGAGGGCGCATTTTGCGATTTTTAATACCAAGTAATCATAATGTCTCACCGACATTTAATAATGTATATCCGCGGTTAACTTGCTAGAATGTTGTTACTTCATCTGATTTATAGATTCATATGGCAATTAACTGGTTTCCTGGGCATATGCATAAAGCCCAAAAAGAAATAAAAGAAATAATCCACCAAATTGATGTGGTGATTGAGGTGTGTGATGCTCGTCTACCGTTTAGTAGCGAGAACCCGATGATCACCGAAATCAGAGGGGAAAAACCGCTGATTAAAATACTCAACAAAAGTGACCTCGCGGATCCCGAACTAACCAAAGTATGGATTGCGCATTTAGAGTCTCAGCACAATGTTAAGGCACTTGCATTAACTACCCAAGAGCCTCAAGGGGCTAAGCTGATCCCTGATCTTATCCGCAAGCTCGCGCCGAATAAGGATGAACCGGGCAAGCAGATCAATGCGATGATTATGGGCATTCCCAATGTAGGTAAGTCGACGTTACTAAATACCTTGGTTGGCAAGGTCAAAGCTAAGGTGGGTAATGAGCCCGCCGTGACTAAATCTCAACAGCGTATTCGCCTAGAAGATGGCTTATACTTATTTGATACTCCAGGCATGTTGTGGCCTAAAATAGCTAATGAAAATAGCGGTTATCGCTTGGCGGTATCGGGTGGGGTTAAAGATACTGCCTTTGAGCATGAGGAAATAGCCTGTTTCGCAGCAGAGTATTTATTGCAAGCTTATCCTGAGCGATTAAAGCGACGATATCAAATAGAAGAATTGCCAGAGCAAGACTATTTATTTTTAGAAGAGCTTGGACGAAAGCGCGGCTGCGTTCGCGCCGGAGGCCATGTTGACTTTCATAAAGCATCAGAAATATTGATCAATGAAATTCGAGACAATACGCTGGGGCCAATAACGTTCGAGACTCCTGAGATGGTTGCCAAAGAGCAGGTTTACTTTACTCAACTCGAAGCCGATAGACTGGCCGAACGCGAGGCTAAAAAGCTCGCGCGCGGCAGAGGGCGAAAAAACAAACCGAAAAAGAAAAAGCGTTAACAAGGAATATTATGATGAGTGATGATTTTCAGTTACACAAAGATTTACAGCGCGACGGTATCGAACTTTTTGAGTTTCCGCTGTGTAAATTGCTATTGTGCAATGATAGCCAATACCCGTGGTTTATTATGGTGCCTAAGCGTCAAGGGGTAAAAGACTTGTATGAGCTGGACTGGCAAGATCAGCAACAGTTTTTGAATGAATCAAGCGCACTTTGTGAAATATTAATGCAGGTATTCAATGGCGACAAAATGAATGTTGCTGCATTGGGTAATGTGACACCGCAATTACACATTCACCACGTGGTTCGGTTCACTAATGACCTTGCTTGGCCAAAACCGATTTGGGGCGTTCATTCGTTACAACCATACACTGCAGAAGCTCTTGCGGCATTGAAAGCGACTATTTTACCCGCGCTACAGGCTATTGTGGTACCTAACTCAGATCAGCGTCTAGACTAACCACATTGCAGATTTGCTAAGCCGCGCGGATTTAGTGTGGCTCTAGTACTTTCACTCGCCGATAAAGGTCATTGTTAACCGGTGTCGAAATTCCAGCGTTACGACCTGCCTCGCAAATGTAACCGGTAATATAGTCAATTTCAGTGCGTCGATTATGGCGCACGTCTTCCCGCATCGAAGAACTGTTTAAAGCAGTTTGCTCAATGACTTGATTTACCAGTGTAATTAAGTCATTGAGTTGTAAATTGATCTGCCACCGATTGGCAACGCAAACCACCTCGCTAAGGCATTGTTTTATGGCGGACTGATACTTAGCGCTCGCCAGCTTGCCATTACAGATATCGTCAATCGCAGTCAGTGGGTTGATCGCGCAATTTATCGCTAATTTTTGCCACTGCTTTAACCCGATGTCGTCACAGTAGGTCGTATTTGGCAAAGCGTTGATAAGCGCGTCTAGTACTGCAGACGATGGGTAAGGTTGTCGCGTAGCCCCCTGCAGGTGTCCTAAATTATTGATTCCCAAGCCGGTGTGCTGTGTGTAATTACGGTCAATTCGTTTGGCTGCCATGGTGGTTAGCAGCGCATAAACGGGTTGTATTAGCTTCAGTTCGCGATTGATTGCCTCGAGTGTACCCATACCGTTGTGGCATAGTACTATATGACATCGATCAGAAAGCAGCGCCATTAATGGCCGCAATGCGCTAACCACGTCATATGATTTAACACAACAAATCAACAGATCGCAGTGTTGTAAAAACGGCTCATTAGCACGCTCTATGGAGTAAGATTTAACCTCGCCTTGCAGCGACTTTAACGAAAATGTGTGTACTTTTGCAGAAGGCTCTTTAGTGATAAGCCGAATAGCCGCCTGATGCCGGTAATTGGATTGACCCACACTGGCTTGATGGTCAACTAACAACGCACTAATCAAGGTACCTATCGCACCACTTCCTAAAACTGCTATATTGATCATGATTTTTTACTAATATCTAACGACAGTGCAGTTGCGACGATATAATAGCTAAGACAACCCAGTGCATTGGCAATAAAGTCGTAAAACTGTGGGCTTCTAAAGCCCAAATACCATTGGCAAAGCTCGGTAAATCCGGCGTAACAAATGACGCTTAGCACAAGCACTGCACGAGGTAGGCTAATGATTTTATCGAGTAACCAGGTAAGCAGGAAAAAGCTAATAAAATGACCAACTTTGTCGAGCAGTAATTTTTTTGTTAGCCACAACGACAGTTCATCGGCATTTGTCAACACAACGGTAATGATCAAAATACCGACATAGGTCAAGTAGCGATGTTTTGTTTTGAGCAACATAAATCACAATAAACGCACCCAATGTTGTCTGATAGTAACACGAGTTAGCGCGAAAAAAGAATTATTTCCATAATCGCCTAGCCATAGTGGTTAGGGCTTTGATATCCTTAGTGCAAATTGATCATCAAGAGAAATAACTATGCCATCATTTGATATTGTTTCTGAAGTTAATATGGAAGAAGTCCGCAATGCAAGCGAGAACGCCTCAAGAGAATTAGCAACTCGTTTTGACTTTCGCGGTGTTGAAGCGTCATTTGAGTACAAAAACCCAAATGTAACGGTAAAAGCGGAAGGTGATTTCCAAGTTAAGCAAATGCTCGATATGCTTCGTGCGCAACTGGCTAAACGTCAAATTGACGCCAAAGCGATGACGGTAGGAAAAATGGATCACACCGGTAAAACTTACACTCAGCCTATTTCATTTAAAGTAGGTGTAGAGCAAGCTGTTGCCAAAAAATTGGTTAAGTTGATAAAAGACTCAAAGATCAAAGTACAAGCGTCTATTCAAGGTGACAAAGTGCGAGTCCAAGGTAAAAAACGCGACGACTTGCAAGCCGTCATGGCGTTGGTTCGCGACGCGGATTTAGAACAAAGTTTTCAGTTCAATAACTTTAAAGATTAATACCGCCACAGATATTAAAAAAGCTTATACCTTTGTATAAGCTTTTTTATTGGGAGTTATCTATGCAACAGCTGATACAACAACAATTAGTACAAGCACAGGATTATATGCAACGCGGTCAATCGGGATTTGCGCTGATGGCGGTTCGAAAAGTGTTGAGAAAGGACAAAGGGAATATTGATGCACTGTTGATTATGGCAGAGATAGCTAAGCGCCAAGGTGATATGGTACAACTCACCGAGGCCACCAATAATATACTCGCCTTAGATCAGCAAAACGTTGAGGCGTTGAGTTACCAGTTAGAACTGGCGATAAACAAGGAACATCATTTTGATGTGGTGGCTTTGTGCAATAAGCTAGAGCAGCTCGAGATCGCGTCGTTTACTCAGCGCTACCAAAAAGCGTTGGCGTTACTGAGCTCGGGGCAAATCCTAGCGGCTAAAGCGTGTTTTCAATCGCTGCTATCCGAACAAGGCGAAGATGTTAATGTGTTATTGAATTTAGGCCATGTACACAAAGCGTTAGCGGAGTCGGCAACCGCCGCCGACTACTATCACCAATTTATCAGTAAAGCGACACATGCCACTGGGGTTGGTTATTGGAGTTTGGCGGATTTAAAAGATTACCGTTTTAATCGCAATGAGCAGCAACAGTTATTGACTGAGCTCAAGCTTGCAGAAAACGACAAAAACAAAGCCTTATTGTGTTTTGCTATAGCGCGTAGCTTCGAGCAACAAAACGACTATCAGCAAGCCTTCCGCTATATGCAACAAGGCAATGACTTAATGCACGCGTTACGCCCCTTTAAGGCACAAGCCTATCATCAACTGATCTCGGATCTGATGCGGGTAAAGGACGTCAAGGCAAGCGCTATTGCTCATCAGAACAAGCAGCCACGACCTATTTTTATCGTCGGTATGCCACGTTCTGGTACGACACTAGTCGAGCAAATACTCGCTGCCCACAGTCAGGTTGAAACCACCGACGAGTTACCTTTTATCGAACGCATTGCCATAGACATTCAAGGGCCGAGCTATGCCCAAGCGATAGAGCGATTAACGCCAACAGAGATAAACAACTATCGACAGCGATACTTACAGCAAGTGAGTGATTATTTTGATGGCGATGTTGAGCTGTTTATCGACAAAAATCCGAATAACTATTTACACATTGGTCTGATAAAAACCCTATTTCCGGAAGCTAAAATCATCAACCTTGTGCGCAACCCCATCGATAACGCGATGAGCGTGTACAAGCAATATTTTGCTAATGGCCACGATTATTCCTATCACTTAGGGGCGATAAGTTTTTATTGGCAGGGGTATTTAACGCTAATGTTTCATTGGCAAAATTTACTTGGTAAACAGTTGTATCACGTTAGCTACGAACAGCTTACGGCAGACTCGGAACAACAAATAAAGCAACTCGTTGACTATTGTGAGTTGCCGTTTGAGCAACAGTGTTTAACATTTTATAAATCGGATAAAGCCGTGTTAACACCCAGTGTTAGTCAAGTAAAACAACCTATTAACCGACGCTCAGTTGGATCTGGTCAACATTATTGGTCGTTTTTTAAAGATAAAACCACCTGGCAACAAATTGAGCAAAAAGCGGCACAACTAGCAAAATAGTAAATATCGCAGCAAGTTCTTGATCTGAGAAGGCGTTGAGCTTTTTTGTATTATTAAGCAAAGATGAGCACGCCTAAGCAGAGCAAGCTAGTTACATATTTTGCATCTAGATTGCATCTTAGTTAGGACGTACTAGGCATGCTAAATTTAATCCTCTGGCCAATATTTGGCAGAGGATTTTTTTTATAACGCACCACAACAATGCTTGAATTTTTTTCCCGACTCACAATGGCACAAACTGTTGCGACTTACCATGGCTGAAGGCGGTCTGGGTAGATCATTTGCGGCTTTAGCTTGCTTTGCTAATGCGCTTTTTTCGCCGCCGACTGGGGCCGTCGCATCAAGCTGATTTTGGGCGACCTCGACGTTTAAAGCGGGATCGATAATACAGTGAATTAGCATCTGTAACGCGCTGGTGTGATTGGTCAAGCTAAGTTGACTGGCCAATTCTCTTGCCGAGTGGAATAGTTGGTCACGCCGTTGGTGATAGCGCTCCCATCCCGCTTCGCTTTGGCCGTATAAACTGTACAGTTGGCGCCAGTCTTGAGCAAACGCATCGAGTTTGGCAAACAAGTTAGCAGTTATAGTTGTGTCATTATTGGCTAGCTCTATTTCGCGCTTTAATTCACCAAGCATAAAGTCCAACTCGCCAGGTGATAAAACAACCGGTAAATTGAAGCGCTCTGTGGCGATAACGGCTGTGTTGTTAACGCTATATGGTAGGTGTTTATGTGGTACTAAAGCCTGTTGTACACCTGGGATTGTCGACTTATTAACCAGTTGCCAAAACTTGCTGTCACCATGGGTGTCTATTACTAAATGAATTCGTCGCACGTTGCTGTTATTAACAACCTTGTGTTGCTTCCATGAATCGAAAATCCAACACTCTCCAGCCCCCATATGCACTTGCTTGTCTGCGCAGTAAAAGATCACTTGCTCAGTGGTTACAATAGGAATGTGAATACGAACTCGGTTGTACCAATGATAATTGATATCGGTGTGCTCCGGTACCTGACAGCCCGGTTCTAATGCCATTAATCGCGAACGACCAAAAACCTGGTTAAAGGAGGCGAGGACCTGACGGATGTACGGCAATTGTTGCAGAGCTTGGGTTTCTTTTATCGGACCTTTAAAGTCATTGTTTACACTGCCGTTAACGCTGAGTAAAGGCACGGCAATATTGCCTTTAAAGCCTTCGTGGTGAGCTTGCCAAAAGGTTTCATCGAGCTGTAATACTTCTTGCTGTAGTCGCTCAACATCAAAGCTAAGAGGAAGTTGGTAAAATTCGTGCGCTAATTTCATAGTGTTTATCTTAAGTTAATTTTCCATGACAAGACTTGTATCGTTGGCCAGACCCACAGGGACACGGGGCATTGCGGGAGAGCGGTTTTCTCGATTGATTATCACTGCGGTCACTAACCCCGTGATGAACCGTTGCTGCAAGCTGTTGGCCAATGGTTATGTCGTATTTTTTATCGTCTGCAGCCTCGATCAATTGACGACTTATGTGATCTGATAATGGTGAGAGTTGTTCGGCTAAAAGCAATTGGTTTATTTGCTCTAGGGTCGGCTCTATATTCGGCATCTCATCAGCTAATAGCGAGGCTTTACTATGCCATTTATTGGCATTTGGTGCGGTTAACGTATACTGCGAGAGGGGCATACCACTTTTCAGCGATGTCAATAGTTGCGGCTCGTCGGCCAGTTGACAAAAATCTAATATTGATTGGACAACGCGCTGAGGATTGCTTACCAGTTCGCGATAATTAACCAATGTCCATCGTTGTCGCGCGATTTGTTTTAAGCTGTTTATGATGTGTTGATTTGCACTGCACCATTGAAAACTCGCTATTTGTGCCAGTGTTTTGCCGCGCATTGATTGCCAGTTAGGCGGCAGCAACAGCGACCATTTACCATCAAAGCCCGGTAAATTAGGGTATGTTCTAAAGCGCTGACTGAACCACGCATCCATAATTGATGCGATATTTTCACGCGGGTCGCGCACTAAATAGACAAATAGGGCATCTGGAAATACTTTGTTTAAAAAGTCGACGCGCAATGCGTTTTTTGGGGTTTTTTCTAAAAAGCGAACCGATTGTTCGTACCCAATATCGAGTGGATTGCCGTCGCGGTCTTGTAGCCGCTCAGCGAAGCGCTGCCTTAATAAATCACTGTGCACGGGATCTGCATCGGCGGCGGCCAAGTGATTGGATACATAGCCTCGATAAGCGGTACTAAACTTGCCTATTTGTTCGATAACCGCATGACTTTCGTCGCCAATGGTACAAAGTTGTTGTGACCTTTTCAGTGTCTCAAATAATAGCGTACTGCCAGAGCGCGGTGCTGATAAGATAATAATTGGACGGTCGAAATGGATACTGCTCATGACTCGTTAGGCTGATGTTAAGTTGTTGTTATCGCCTCAGTGTAAATTATCCGCACTAGCGATATCAAGGTAATTATCTGTTTGCCAACCTCGCTGTGTTTGGTTAAGGTAAAGCAGGATTTTTTATAATGATAATAAGTAGTAGTTTATGGCGACATCTCGTGGAGAGTTCAGCTCTCGATTAGGATTTATTTTGGCCGCTGCGGGTTCGGCGGTTGGCTTAGGCAACATTTGGGGTTTTCCAACACAAACGGCAACCAATGGTGGCGCCGCATTTGTATTGGTTTATTTAGTGCTAGCATTTTGTCTTGCCTATCCTGCATTCATGGCTGAGTTGGTTATTGGTCGCTACGGACAAGCTAATGCAGTGACCTCAATGCAAAAGATGTCGCGTAAAACCTGGCAAAAACAGTTCGCCTTTATCGTTGGATTTGGCGGGGTCATTTGCGCAGGACTTATTTTAAGCTTCTACGGTATTATCGCCGGTTGGATGATGTCATATGCTATTGAGCCAGCCGCCGAGTTACTCGGTATGCGCGGCGTGGCGACCTGGGTGGTCAGCCAAGGAGATATACGCAATATTCTATTTGCCGCGCTATTTATGTTTTTCACCATTTTTATTATCCGCAAAGGGGTCGAACAGGGTATTGAAAAATGGTCAAAGCGCTTGATGCCAGTGCTGATTGTACTGTTGCTCATGCTGATCCTTTATGTCATTACTCTCGATGGCGCTATAGATGGTTTACGCGCGTACTTAAACCCAGACTTGAGTCGCGTGTTAGAGCCTGACTTGTTGATTAGCGCTCTAGGCCAAGCGTTTTTCTCTTTGTCACTAGGCACCAGTGTTATGGTGATTTACGGTTCGTATATTGCGAAAAAAGAGAATCTTGTCTCATTGGGAGCACAAGTCACCTTAATCGATGTCACTATTGCGTTTATGGCGGGTTTGTTGATTATTCCTGCTATGTATGTGGCCCAATATCAAGGAGTAGAAATCTTTGCCGCCGACGGGTCGCTTATCTCTGGCCCGACTATGGTATTTGATGTGTTGCCAGCTCTGTTCAATAGCATGGGCTCAATCGGTTTGTTTGTCGCATTCGCGTTTTTCGTACTGATGAGTATTGCAGCGTTAACATCGTCAATCTCGATGCTAGAAGGTCCTGTTTCTTATGCGGTCGAACGTCATAATATCGAGCGCAACAAGGCTACCACGGCCATCGGCTTACTGATTTTTGCCATGAGTGCACTGATCATCTTTAATATTGAATTCATGTTGGACTTTATTGCGATGATCGCAACCGAATATGGTCAGCCCATCATCGCCATGTTGTGCTGTGTTTTTGTTGGTTGGATTTTTAATCGCTCTGACTTACTTGAAGAAATTAAACATGGCAACGAAGACGTAGAGTCGTCATGGTTTTGGAAGATATGGCCTTGGTACACTAAGTTTGTTTGTCCCGTGGCGATACTCATGGTATTTCTACATTCGCTGTAGTTGTACTTGCAACCGACACCAAAAAGCCTACATCAATATGTAGGCTTTTTTAGTTTCACTGTGACAATGTGCGTATATTGCTGATTAGGTTAAGCGCACCTGCAATCAGGCGCCCATTGACGTTAACTCTGCGTGTTGATGACACGGTATTTAAATCAACAAATTTGGGTTAGCGTATCACTTACTCGTCGCAAGCTGGTTGAGAGTGTTCTCAGGGCTTGACAGCTTACTTTCAATCACCTCGTTGATTCTGTTAACAAGCGCTTTTGACGTCCACTTTTCAGTGTGTGCCAAGAACACTTTACTGCCTTTTGTATCGCCTGTTTCGGCTTGTTTACGAAAGTCTACCCACAGAGAATAAATGTCCTTTTTAGCGTGTTTTTGCAATGCTAGATCAATGGCCTGATGAATAAGTAAACCACAACTATAGTACAAGTCGAAGCGGCCTTTATCAGCCGCCTCGACAAGTGGAAACTGACGCAATCCTTTTGCGCAATGATTTCGATATCGATCTATTTTATTGGCGACATATTCGCGTGTATCAGGATAAAGCTCTTGCAAAGCCGAAGCTGCCAACCAATCGGCATGCCCTTCGTGAAGCCATGACTCATCGCTTTCCCCATAAATATCTCCAATACGGCTATTTTGGTATAAGTGAGCCACTTCATGAGCAAAAAAACAAATGGTGTCATTGACAAACTTATTATCGCTCACTCGTTCATTGAGATTATTTAAATTCCAGTGCATAAAAATTTGATTGGGTAAGGTGCCGCCTTGCGATGAGTGACCATCAATATTCGCATAAGAAGCAAATAAGGTTGGTTTTACCCCGTTGAGTGTACCTAATCTCTGCTCGAAGTATTTAATAAACTAGGAATATCAGAATTTAATGAACGCTTTATTTTGTCAGGTAACCCGCTGTCGATTACGGCTACAACATTCTGAGTTGCAATAGGTTGCTGTGAGCCAACATAAATGTTCATACCGTCGTTACCGTCTGTCCAGCTCGTCGTGTGTTTAAACACTTGGCTAGCCACGATGATATGCTCACCCTGTGGTACTTGCATAGAAATATGCCACTGATTAACGTTATCAATACACGTATTAATGCAGGCAAATAAGCGCCCAGTGTATATAAGTACACCATCATTAGAATACGGTGAAAACGGAGCATAATCTTTGGCAAGGTGTTTATATGTTGGGGTTAACAGCAAACTGACTTCGGTAAAAGCAGAGCCGTCTTTTTTAATGATATACTCCTGCTCATCAGAAGAAACAATGGCGAAATCTGACGATACTGGCTTCCAGCGCTCAATTCGAGATCGATCGGGGTTTCTAATAAAGCTCAATCGCGATGCCGGCTGCTTGGTTTGATACGTTAATGTCCATTTGCCGTCATCAGACTTTACAATAGAAATATCGACCATTGACTGATTGCTAGCCCAAGTAGGAAAACTCACGCACAATAACAAGATAGCTCTAATGATTTTCAAAGCAATGTCCTTTTCAACAAATAAAACAATACTTTAGTCATCTTCTTATCCGATTGCTACCGAATATTTAGTTGCCTTAAACTGACGTTTTGTCGCTAAAGTTCGCTACTCGCTAACAGCAAGGTCGGCTGGCGATGTTTTTGAGCCTTTAATCGAACATCCTATTCATACGCAATTCACCGGTCTGTAAATAAATACCGGGTATTTTGGGTTTTTATCGCGATCTAGCTGAATTATAATAAGCGGATAACATAACCTCAGAACAGAGGCATCAGTGCACATATTTTATGATGAAAACATACCTTACGCGGCGCAATTCTTTGCTGAGTTTGGTCAACTTCACGCTTTTTCTGGACGCGACGTAAACGCTGATGCGTTAAAACGGGCCGACGTATTACTGGTTCGCTCAATTACCCAAGTAAATCAACAATTACTCGCAGACAATAAGCAGATTCAATTTGTTGGTACCGCGACCATAGGATTTGACCACGTCGATAGAGATTACTTATCAAGCCAAAATATAGCATTTACCAACGCGCCGGGCTGCAATGCGGTATCTGTGGCTGAGTATGTACTGAGTTCAATTATGGTTTTGAGCCAACGTTTGGGCTTTCAGTTGGCAGATAAGTGCGTAGGTATTGTCGGAGCCGGTAATACAGGCTCAGCCTTGGCAAAAAAATTAGCTGCGTTAGGGGTGCAATACAAACTGTGCGACCCGTTACTCGCTAAAACTGACGACGCTCGTGATTTTGTCAGTCTTGAACAAATATGTGAATGTGATGTTATCTCGCTGCACGTGCCAAAAACGTTAACTGGCGAATTTGCGACCTACCACATGTTTGATCAACAACGCCTTGAGCAGCTCTGCCCACAACAAATTCTAATTAATGCCTGCCGTGGTGAAGTTATTGATAATCATGCGCTGTTGCGTTTAAAGCAACAAGGCGGCGGGCCGCATTTAGTGCTTGATGTGTGGGAAAATGAGCCGAACATATTAACTGAGCTTATTGATCATTGCCAAATCGCCACAGCGCATATCGCCGGTTACAGTTTAGAGGGTAAGGCGCGGGGCACTGAGATGTTGTACCAAGCGTTGTGTAAGCACTTGGGGCGCAAAGGCAACAAACAATTGCCAGATTTTTTACCAAAGCAGCAGTTTGCGGATGACAAACACGGTATTGATGATACATTAGAGCATATACGAGACACCGTGTTTCGAGTCTATGACGTGCGTCGCGACGATACCATATTTCGTCAACAACTGTCGCAAGCATCGTTTGATGGACTGCGTAAAAACTACCCTGTTCGACGCGAGTTTAGTGCGTTACACTTACCTGACGAGATACATAGGCGCTCACCTATGTATCGGCTGTTAGGCTTTCAATAACCAAATATACAAACATGTAAATAAACAGAGATCACTCATGGCACAAAAATTTGATGTAGTCGTATTAGGCGCGACAGGACTTGTTGGCAAACACTTGATGGAAATCCTCGAAGAGCGAAAGTTTCCGGTCAATAACCTATACCCATTGGCCAGTGCGCGCAGTGCGGGTGAAGTGGTTGAGTTTAATGGGCAAAGCCTTGAAGTAATTGATGCAGAAACCTTTGATTTTAGCCAAGCGCATTTGGCCTTCTTTTCTGCTGGTGGGCAAACCTCGGCCAAGTATGCGCCTATAGCGGCAGAAGCTGGCTGTGTTGTGATCGACAATACCTCTCATTTTCGCTATGAGCCTGACATTCCATTGGTGGTACCCGAAGTGA
The DNA here is from genome assembly GCF_041379045.1 of Thalassotalea ponticola. NCBI lineage: Bacteria > Pseudomonadati > Pseudomonadota > Gammaproteobacteria > Alteromonadales > Colwelliaceae > Thalassotalea > Thalassotalea ponticola. The sequence goes on along the minus strand of NZ_CP166871.1, from coordinate 2,489,606 downwards.
ACCCTCATGCTATTGCCGAGTATCGCAACCGGAATATTATCGCCAACCCAAATTGTTCTACCATCCAAATGTTGGTGGCATTAAAGCCGATATACGACGCAGTGGGTATTGAGCGCATTAATGTCAGTACTTATCAGTCAGTGTCAGGGGCGGGTAAAGAGGCCATTGAAGAGCTAGCGAAACAGTGTGCGGCATTGTTATCTGGAAGACCGGTTAAAATAGAGCAGTTCAGCCGCCAAATCGCATTTAACAGCATTCCACAAATCGATGAATTTCTCGATAACGGTTACACCAAAGAAGAAATGAAAATGGTCTGGGAGACACAAAAGATTCTCCAAGATGAATCGGTTATGGTTAATCCTACTGCCGTTCGCGTGCCTGCGTTTTACGGTCACGGCGAAGCGGTGCATATTGAAACACGCCAACAAACATCCGCTGAAGAGGTTAAAGCTCTTCTGGCAAACGCGCCTGGTGTGGTGGTTTGTGACAACGATGAAGATTTTCCTACCCAGGTGAGCGATGCCAGTGGTAAAGATGACACCTTTGTTGGCCGAATTCGCGAAGACATCTCTCATCCATTTGGTATCAATATGTGGGTGGTGGCGGACAACGTGCGTAAAGGTGCGGCAACCAACAGCATTCAAATCGCCGAGCTGTTGATCCGAGATTACATGTAATTGCCCACCCCAGTGATGTTATAGTAACAAGGCAAATTTATCGGTAGTAACTTACCTTGTTCTAGTTTATAGTATCGAATAGGATAAGCTCATAATGTCAAAATTATGAGCTCTTTTAAGTATCTGTGTAAACCCCGAATATAAAAACACTGCCGAGTAAGGAAGGATCACATTCATGGTAGCCAATAATAATAACTCAGGTTACGTACGTCGTTGTAAAATACCTGCTGTACTAGCTATTATGTTTGCCAATGCTGTATTGGCTAATGATGCAGTTAATGGTACCCCTGTCACTTCAACAATCGCATCATCTAGTGCTGAGCAAAAAGCTGATGTTTACGGACCCATTTTAAAGACCGATACGCTGTGGAAGATCGCTGTTGCCCACAGACCTGATACCTCGGTGTCAAATTATCAAGTGATGATGGCATTGTTTAACGCAAACCCCAAAGCGTTTTTGCGCAACGATATCAACACCATGATTGAGGGACAGTATTTACGCATACCGTCAATCGCTGAAATTCGCCAAGTGGCACCTTATCCTTACGGTGAGAAAAACAAGCAAACACCACAAGTTACAGACGCAGGTGAGACGCCAGTGAGATCGGATGTCGTTGCGACACAACAATCGCCGTCGACGCCTGACACTGTAACGGCTGAGCCGTTAGAGACCAGTGTTAGCAATGGTCAATTAGCTAACTCAGAAGCTCTGCCTGTATCGGGTGATATTGATCTTCGCGATTCGATTTTAGCCAATGAGCAAAAAGCAAAAGCTGATGAGGCAAAAGGCAGCCAAGTTAGTGAAAGCGAAACTGATAATCAGGACCTCAGTGCGGCGGATGCGGAACAAACCGCAAGTGAAGAGCAACAGCCCAGCACACAACCGGAACCTTCAGTAGCCCAATCCAATATCGACGAAACGACTTTAGCGTCAGAAAATGAAGAGCTTAAGAGCAGTTTGAGTGCGGTTGACGATCAGCTGTCGTATTTGCAATACGAAGTGGCCAAAGCAAGTGAAATGCAAGAGCTGATGGATCGCAAGTTAGCGGAGCAGCAGAAGCTGTTAGAGCAAACCAAGCGCCGTGAGCAACAATTATTGGCCGAGCAAAGAAAATTGGCGGAGCAAAAGCAAGGCTTTTTCTCTAACCCAATGGTTATCTGGTCGAGTAACTTAATTTTATTGGTGCTAGTTGGTGTTTTGTTCTTCTTAATTTCGCGCCGCAAAAAAATGAATCAGGTGTCGCTAATCAGTTAGCTATAACCACGTCAAGTAAGGTTCCCAGTATCACTAAGCCAGTGGCCAAACCGGTGAAGCAGCAACCAATTTCGGCAGTACCCTCGGATAATGATGCGACTAACGATGTGGTTAATGAACCGTCGACATCGACGCTGCCACAAGCGAAAACCGAGACAAACTATGCACCTATGCGCGCAAACGAGACCAGTGACAGAGAGTTGACAGAAACCGCACAAACAGCAGATGATGCGGTAATCGAACCGAGTGTGGCAGAGGCTGGCGATAGCAAGTCTGCTGATCTGGATAAATTGGCGAGTGATGACATTGAGTTACCCGATGAAGCTGATTTAGACATTGAGCACATTATTGATGAGATGCTTGACCAAGAATCTAAGCCGGCACAACTTCGCTCAGCCAAACAACCTCAGCATGACGACAGTTCGGATGCGAGTGATGCTATGGCGCCAGACAATGAAATTAACAACTATGACGAAGTCGAGTTCGATCAATTACTGGCCGACATATCGTCGCAACCAGCGGCCACAACGCCTCAGCCTAAGCAAACTCGAGCTGCTGATTCAGTATCGACAAAGCAAACAGTTGAATCTGCAGCGGTTAAACCATCAGTTCAAGCTGATAAGCGCGATGAACAGCAATACGTACCGGTAGAGCAATTGCTACAAGAGTCGCAACAAGCCGAAGAATTGGATGATTCAGAACTTGCCGCATACGATATCAACGTCGGTCTTGACGAATTTGAAGAATTTACCGGCAATGTTAATAACATAGATGTTGACGATGACCGACACGGCGTCAATGCCAAGTTAGACCTCGCTCAGGTATATATCGATATTGGCGATTTAGATAATGCGGCGGTAATTCTAAAGAGTGTGATGAAGCTCGGTAACTCGGCGCAGCAACAACAAGCCCAACAGTTGCTATATTCGATTAAGTAAACCATTGAAAAATGCCAGCGAACGCTGGCATTTTTTTTACCCCCTCAGCCCGCTTTGAAACAGTCGCCTTACCTTGCTCTATACTAAATTACCTGATCGGCAACACGGCCAACGCGTATACAAGCAGACAAATGGTATTTGATAAACTTACTTGCTATAGTACGCGCGTTTATTTTACAGAGGAATTTCTATGCGTTTTGCATTAGGCATTGAGTATGATGGTAGCAACTACTGTGGATGGCAACGCCAAAACCATGTCAACAGTGTCCAACAAGAGTTAGAGCAAGCAGTCTCTAAAGTTGTTAATCAACCTACCGAAGTGATTTGTGCAGGACGTACCGACACCGGTGTACACGGCACTGGGCAGGTGGTCCATTTTGATTCACCGGTCGATCGCCAAGAGCGAGGTTGGACTTTAGGGGTCAATAGCAAGCTACCTAAAGACATCGTGGTTAAGTGGGGCAAGCAAGTTGACGATGATTTTCACGCCCGATTTAGTGCCACCGCGCGTCGATATAAATACATTATCTACAACGGCCCTTATCGCCCGGCGATATTCCACAAAGGCTTGAGCTTCTGCTATTACCCACTTGATGAAACGCTTATGCATCAAGCTGCTCAGCACTTGGTTGGTACCCACGACTTTACCTCATATCGCACCGTGCATTGCCAAGCTAACTCGCCATTGCGCACCGTGTTACATTGCAATGTCAGCCGAGTCGGACCGTATGTAATTGTCGATATAAAGGCCAATGCGTTCTTACATCACATGGTACGCAATATCGTCGGCAGCTTAATGCGGGTAGGGCGACGTTTGGAACCCGTTGATTGGATTGCAAAAGTGCTGGCGGTACGCGATCGCTGTCAAGCGGGCATGACAGCGCCTGCCGGGGGACTTTATTTTGTTGACGTTGATTACCCAGAGCAGTTTAACATCCCCAAACCCGAACCAGGGCCATTGTTCTTAACTGTTTAGCCAATAATGATGTAGCGAAAATAGACAAATTGGCATCGATAGGTGGAAAACATCGACAAAACAGACCAGTTTTTGCTGTAAATGGTCTAGTGAAATGTGGTTAAATTGACGCTAATTTTTACATTTATAGTGTGTCTGTTTACAATGCTATAAATTTACCGAATAACTAAAGAAGGTGATGGCCTAAAGCTGAGCGGTCACCTATTACCAATAACGTAGGTATAGCAAAACTATGAGCTGGATTGAAAAGATTCTCCCAAAACCGAAACAATCATCGTCGAGTAAGCGCAATATTCCAGAAGGCGTTTGGACGAAGTGTACGTCGTGTAGTGCGGTTTTGTATAAAGCAGAACTCGAGCGTTTGATCGGCGTTTGTCCAAAATGTGATCATCATATGCGCTTGTCTGCAAGAAAGCGCCTTGACTCGTTTTTAGATCAAGGTGAAAGAACGGAAATCGGCGGCGAGCTAGAACCACAAGATAAGCTCAAATTCAAAGATTCGAAACGCTACAAAGATCGCATTGCAGCTGCCCAAAAAGCCACCGGTGAAAAAGACGCGTTGGTCGCTATGCGCGGTGAATTAGCTGGCATGCCGATCGTCGCAGTCGCTTTTGAGTTCTCGTTCTTAGGTGGTTCAATGGCATCTGTGGTTGGTGCTCGATTTGTCAAAGCAGCTGAGCATTGTCTAGAACACAACTTGCCACTTGTGTGCTTTTCGGCAAGTGGTGGCGCACGCATGCAAGAAGCGCTAATGTCACTGATGCAAATGGCCAAAACCAGTGCTGCGTTAGCGAAAATGAGTGAGCGTGGTTTGCCGTTTATTTCGGTATTAACCGACCCGACGATGGGCGGTGTATCGGCGAGTTTAGCGATGTTAGGCGATATCAACGTCGGCGAACCAAAGGCATTAATTGGCTTTGCTGGTCCTCGAGTTATCGAGCAAACGGTACGGGAAAAGTTACCTGAAGGATTTCAGCGTTCAGAGTTCTTACTTGAGCATGGTGCGATTGACATGATCGTCGATCGTCGACAAATGCGCTCGACCTTAGCCAGACAAATTGCTAAATTTATGGGACACCCAGAACCGAGCATTTAAGAATTCACTATGAATAATCAAAATAGTCATTCATCCTTGGTCACCCTAGATGAATGGCTTTTTTATTTGGAGTCTATCCATAGCACTGAGATTGATATGGGCTTGGACAGAATATCAAAGGTGGCAAGCAAGCTCCAAATTGACTTGTCTAAATCGAACGTTATCACCGTCTCAGGCACCAATGGCAAAGGCACCACGTGCGCCTTCTTAGAACACGCTCTGCTCGACATCGGTCACAGCGTGGCGGTTTACAGTTCCCCCCATATTGAGCGATTTAACGAACGCTTGCGCATAAACAAATCCTTGGTTGACGATGCACCGCTTATTGACGCGTTTAAGACGATAGAGGCTACGCGCGGTGATATTTCATTAACCTATTACGAATATACAACGTTAGCGGCGTTAATGATTTGTCAGCAACAACGACCCGATTATATCTTATTGGAAGTTGGCTTGGGTGGGCGTTTAGATGCTACTAACATCATTGATGCCGATATTGCTGTGATCACCAGTATTGACCTTGACCATCAAGCGTTTCTCGGTGATACACGTGATGCCATTGGCTATGAAAAAGCCGGTATCGCCCGTGCCGATACGCCTTTGGTCATCGGCGACGGCAATTGCCCAGAAAGTGTTCGGCAGTTCGCAGCGTCGATCAATGCCCGTTGTTATCTACGCGGCATTGATTTTGATATTGTCGGACAATCGTTGCAGCAACCGTGGACTTGGGTGAGTAGCACGCAGACGCTGTCAGGTCTTGGCATGGCCAAAATTCCACGAGATAACGTGGCTACTGCACTGCAGGTATTAACCTTACTCAATGTCGGATTTGACATCGACAAGGTAAATCAGTGGCTGAGTGAGTGCCAACTCGAAGGCCGACTACAAACACTGAGCAAGGCACCACACGTCATCGTTGATGTTGCTCATAATCCTCATGCTGCGCGCTATTTAGCCTCATTTGTGCATGCCAACCGACAGGCGCGAGTGCTGGCGGTGACGGCCATGCTCAAAGATAAGGATATCGAAAACACCTTAAAAGCTATGTACAGTGAAGTAGATCAATGGTACGTTGCTTCGCTACCTGGAGCTCGGGGTGAAAGTGCTCAGCGACTGTCTGCCGTGTTAACTCAAGACAGTCAGTTAGTGAATAGCTTTGACAATGTCAAAGATGCCTTTAAAATGGCTTTAAAAGACGCTCGTAAAAACGATATGGTTCTAATTTTTGGATCCTTTTTCACGGTGGCCGAAATTAATAAAAACTTGCCTTTGTTGGATACTTAAGGAGTCATCTTGTCTACACCTTTGCAAAATCGCTTAGTTGGAACGGTTATTGTTGCCGCCGCCGCGGTCATTTTCTTACCCAGTTTTTTTGACGGCGAAAAAAAGGCTTATCAAGCACAGTTTGAGTCGATACCTACTCATAGCGGTGCGGTCAACGCACTTGAAATTAAAGATTTTGATCATCAAGATTTTGCGGCAGAGCTGAATAAGCCTGAGACGTTGAGTACCGATGAGCCGGCGGATGACCAACTCACTTCTGTCGAGAAAAGCGTTGCTACAGAGCAGGGTGAACAGGTTGAAGTTGTGGCAAAGTCGGCAGCGATTACAGAGCAAGCGAACAAACAGAACAAGCAAAGCGATGTGCCAGAGACTGAGCCCAAGACGACAGCGACCACGAGTACTGTGACCACTGCCACCGCGTTTGGCGCTCAGAACGTTGCGATGGCATCAGAAGTGACCTCGGCTGTGAGCAATGCTAGCCAATCCGCTCAGGCGTACGTGATTCAGCTTGGCAGCTTTGCCAACAAAAACAATGTCAATACCCTGATGTCTAAACTAAAGCAAGCAGGCTATACCGCCTTCACTCGCCCGATCAAAACCAAAGCGGGAAATTTGACCAAAGTGTTTATCGGTCCAGAGCTAAATTCCAAATCGCTCGAAGCAAAAATTGGTAAATTAAAAGCACTTACCGGTGTTCAAGGTAAACTGGCTAAATTTGAGCCAATTAGCAACTAAAAGGCTCGAGCAAAACACTCCTTACAAGTGCAGATAAAAATAATAAATCAGTAGTAACTAGGACGTCGATTCTGTTAGAATGCGCGCCATAAAATAGGGAACACAAATGATGGTTTGGATTGACTACGCTATTTTAACCATAATAGGCATTTCAACCTTAATCAGTTTAGTACGTGGTTTCGTTAAAGAAGCTGTATCTCTTGCAATTTGGATCTGTGCGTTTTTTGTCGCCAGTACGTTTTATCAAGAATTATCAGCGTATTTAACCAATATTAACGATACGATGTTAAGAAATGCCGCATCAATAGCGATATTGTTTGTAGTGACCTTAGTATTTGGTGCTTTGATTAACTATTTAATCGGGCAACTCGTTTCAAAAACAGGGCTGTCTGGTACCGACCGAGTACTGGGGTTGGCATTTGGCGCATTACGTGGCGCACTGATTGTCAGTGCAATACTATTTTTTATGGATGCCTTTACGCCAGCTCCGACAACCGTTTGGTGGCAGCAAGCGCTATTAATTCCGGAGTTTAGAGTTGTAATTGAATGGTTTTTTGAATATTTGAAAAACTCTTCAAGCTTTCTAAGCTAAACGGGTATTCTTGCGGAGAGAAAATTCATGTGTGGTATAGTTGGCATCGTAGGTACGTCACCGGTAGGCCAAGCTTTATATGATGGTTTAACAGTTATTCAACACCGCGGCCAAGACGCTGCTGGTATTGTTACTATCAGTGACAACAAATTTCGTCTTAGAAAAGCCAATGGCTTGGTAAAGGACGTTTTCCATACGCGTCATATGCTGCGTCTACAAGGCAATATTGGCATCGGCCATGTTCGCTACCCTACAGCGGGTACCTCGAGCTCATCAGAAGCTCAACCGTTTTTCTCTAACTCTCCATTTGGTATTTCTCTAGCGCACAATGGTAACTTAACCAATGCCGACGAATTGGCCTCTTGGTTGTTTAAAGAAGCGCGCCGCCACGTAAATACCACCTCTGATTCAGAGCTGTTATTGAATGTGTTTGCCCATCAATTAAGTCAAAGTGACAATCTGCAGTTAACCCCTGAAGATATTTTTACTGCCGTTGCCAAAGTTCACAAACTGGTACGTGGCGCTTACGCGAGTGTGGCGTTGATTGTTGGCCATGGTATGGTTGCATTTCGAGATCCAAATGGCATTCGTCCGTTGGTATTTGGCAAGCGTGAGACTGAACAGGGCACAGAGTACATGGTCGCCTCAGAGTCGGTAGCCCTTGATGCGTGTGATTTTGAATTCATTCGCGATGTCGCACCTGGTGAAGCAATTTACATTACCGAACAAGGACAATTGCATTCGTTCCAATGTGCAGAAAATCCAAGTTACAACCCGTGTATTTTTGAATTTGTCTATTTTGCTCGTCCTGATTCGACCATTGACAAGATGTCAGTATACGCAAGTCGGGTTGAAATGGGCGTCGCTTTGGGTAAGAAAATTGCTCGTCAATGGGATGACCTCGATATTGATGTTGTTATTCCAATTCCTGAAACGTCATGTGATATAGCGCTGCAAATAGCACATGAACTCGAATTGCCATACCGCCAAGGTTTTGTTAAAAACCGCTACGTTGGCCGAACGTTCATTATGCCGGGCCAAGCCGAGCGCAAGAAGTCTGTGCGTCGCAAGTTAAACGCAATTCACCAAGAGTTTAAGGGCAAGAATGTATTGCTTGTTGACGACTCTATTGTTCGCGGAACAACGTCTGGACAAATTATTGAAATGGCCCGACAAGCCGGCGCCAAGAAAGTCTATTTTGCATCGGCGGCACCAGAAGTTCGTTTCCCTAACGTATACGGTATTGACATGCCGAGCGCCACAGAGCTTATTGCTCACGGCCGCGAGTTAGAAGATATTTGTGAACTAATTGGCGCCGATAAACTCATTTATCAAGATTTACCTGATCTAATCAGTTCGGTAGGCAAAGCAAATCCTGATATCAAAACCTTCGAGACCTCAGTATTTGACGGTCAATATATTACCAACGATATTGATAACGAATACCTTGTACAACTCGATGCATTGAGAAATAACGAGAGTAAAGAAAAATCGGATAAAGAAGCCGATTCGATTCTCGATTTACACAACGAAGGCGCTGAATAATCGCCTGCTGTAAACCGCGTCAACGCAGCTTGTAGCAAGCGTAAATAAAATAAAAAAGGACCTCGTTTGTGGGTCCTTTTTTGATTTTTCGATAACTGCCATTGCTGCGATGCTAAGCTGCATCAACGGCTGTACTTGTTGCTGGTAAATAGAAATCATATTGGTTTCTGTAGTTATTAGCGATGCACCCCTTTTTTTGCCACACCAGCGATTGAGCAATACCCGCTAATTTAGCCTGTCATTAAACCGTGTATTACCGATAATCTCGGTTGGTTTTATCATGGACTGGCCCATTTGATATCAAAGCGCGTGGAGCCCGGACTAAAGCGTTGGCTTATGTCAGGCGCTAATAAAATATCTTATTTAGTGCCGAGTAAGAGCAGCAACCAATAAGGTTAAACTCGCTAACTAGGGAGCGGAACTCACCTTGTTTAATGCGAGTGTTTTTTAGATTTTTTAGACGGCCCTTTGCGCTGAGCTTGCATCAAGTTTCGGGTAAAGGAGTTTTTGGGGTTGGCCAGTACCTCAGCAGTGGTGCCATATTCAACTACTTTACCTTTGCGTAAAATCATAATTTTATCGCTAAAATGTTGAATAACATCAAGATCATGAGATATCAGAATATACGTTAAGCCCATCGCCTGTTGCAGCTCTAGCAGCAAGTTAATTAGCTGCGCTCTCAGCGACAAATCCAGCGCAGTTAACGCTTCATCAAGAATAACGACTTGAGGTTGTAAAATAATCGCCCTAGCAAGCGATATACGCTGTTTTTGGCCACCTGAGAACATGTGTGGGTAAAAGTGCATATGGTCAGCTAACAAACCTACTTTTTCTAGGGTTGAACTGATCACCTCAAGTCGTTCCGCTTCATCCCATTTGGTATTGAGTTTTAAAGGCTCTTCTAATTGTTGGCGGATCGTTAAGCTTGGGTTCAATGTTGATCCGGCATTTTGAAAGATCATCCGCACATGTTGGCAACGCTGTTTAAAATTGCCAGTTTCAAGCAGCTGCCCATTGAGAAAAATGTCGCCGGTTGTCGGTCTTGCCGCGCCAACCAATAATTTCGCTAAGGTCGACTTACCCGAGCCAATTTCGCCTGCAATGGCCAGCGTTTCATTGCTATCTAACGAAAACGATAGAGGCTCTAAAACGGTTTTCTTATCACGCTTGAACCAACCAGTCTTAACTTTGTATTGTTTACTAAGATTTTTGACTTCAAGTAGGTTGCTCATGGTTGTTTACCTGTGTATGGAAAATGGCAACTGACTTGGTGACCTTTGTACGACTTTAAGCTCGGTGCTTTGACGCACTTTTTCTGCGCATTGGGACATCTCGGTCCGAGCCGACAGCCAATGGGTAAATGACTTAAGCTGGGGATACTACCTGGTAGCGTTTCCAACGGTTGTTTTGGTAAATAACCTTCACCGCCACTGGGGCTACTTGCCACCAATGCGCGGGTATAGGGGTGAAAAGGGTTGCTTAGAATTTGCTCAGTTGTGCCGGCCTCAACAAATTGCCCCGAGTACATAACCGTCAAATGCTTGGTCCAGTAGCTCAGTTTTTCTAGCTCGTGGCTGATCAGTAATATCGACATATTTTTGAGCTGGTTTAAACTGGCCAGTAAACGGAATATTTGATTTTGATTTACCGCTTCCATCGATGCGGTCGGCTCGTCGGCGATCAGTAACTTAGGCTTTTTCGCTAGGGCAATGGCGATCATCACGCGCTGACATAGCGCATTGTTCAATTGATGTGGGTAGCTGTTAATACAAGCGCGATGATCTTTAATACCCACTTTGTGAAATAGGCGCGTAATCTCCGCTTTGCGCTGTTGGGCTCGTTGCCAAAAAAAGCCGCTGAACTGGCTGCTGTCAAGCGCTTCTTCGATTTCTTCGCCTATGGTGTTGGTGGGGTCGAGACAGCTTATCGGCTCCTGAAAAATCATCGCTACATCGCGATTGATGATTTGCCTCCGCTCTTCCAATGGCAAGCGCAATATATCGATACCTTGCCAATGAAATTTATCGGCATGCACGTGCCACTTATCATCGAGCACACCAACGATAGCTTGTGCAAGTATCGATTTTCCCGAGCCTGATTCACCAACCAAACCGCGAAACTCACTGCCTTTTAGCGCCAATGACACGCGGTCTACGGCGACGATATTTTCTCCACCGCTGGTCAACTCAATACTCAAATTTTTAATGTCTAGTAAATTCATTAGCTTTCTTTTTGAATTTTTAAGGCGTGGCGAAATCCTTCGCCGACTAAATTAGTCGCCATTACCGTCACCAAAATGGCCAGTCCCGGTAGATATGTGGTCCACGGCGCGAGATAAAACAAGTCAAGTGAGGTAGCCAACATCGATCCCCATTCTGGCATAGGGATGGGCGCCCCCAAACCCAAAAAGCCCAAGGCGGCAATATCCAATATGGCGGCTGACTGAGCTAATGTTGCTTGAATAATGAGTTTGTCGACGATATTAGGGAAAATAGAGGTGATCAATACCCGAACTTCACTCGCCCCGTCGAGAATGGGGATCAGTACGTAATCTTTTTTTTGTTCTTGCTTGATGGCGTTGCGAGTGACGTGCACAAATTGTGGAATGGATACCAGTGCAAGCGCCCACAGAACATTACTCAAGCCCGGCCCTAAAATGGCAACGATAATGATCGCCAATAGCAGTGACGGAATCGATAATATCACATCTAAAAAGTGGGTTAGAAAGCTGGCTTTCACCCCCCTAGTGATCGCGGAAAACGAGCCAATCAGCACGCCGACCGTCATCGCGATAAACACCACGACAAAGCTTAAACCAAAAGTTAACGACGTACCACTGATCAGTCGCGACAGCATATCACGGCCTAAATCATCGGTACCGAGCAAATGGCTGATGTCGCCATCGCTACTCCACGCTGGCGGCAGTAAAAGCTTATCTAGGTTGTTCTCTAATACGTCGTGAGGGGTGATAAAGTTGCCAACTAAGGCCAAAAAGGCCAGTAGCACATAGACACTGAAAGCGACGATCGCAATAGGTGAACTGCGAAATGTTAACCACAACTGTTTTATCGGTGATGGAAACTCTTGTTCCAAATAAATATTATTAGCCGCCATGCTTTTTATATCGCTCTAATGGGTTTAATGCCACGTACATAAAATCGGCAATGATATTGATCACAAAAGTAAATGTGGCCAACGCTATAAGGCCGCCTTGAATGGCAGTATAATCTCTCGCTTCAATACTTTCTATCAACCAACTGCCAGCGCCTTGCCATGCAAAAATAACTTCGGCAATCATGGCGATAGTGACGATATTAGCAAATTGTAAACCGACTTGTCGGACGATACCTACCAGCGCATTGCGGATCCCATGACGATAAATAATCATCGGCTTTGATAGGCCTTTAGCACGGGCTGCTTTGATATAATTTGAATCGAGTACATCCAACATTGAGGTGCGCGCCAATCGAATAAATATGGTCATCGGCGCTAATGCGACAGCGACCGAAGGGAGTATTAGGTGGAGCAAGGCATCGCGAAGGGCGGCGCTTCGATGCGGGCTATCACTGATCAGAATATCTATTAGCTTAAAGCCGGTTACCGTTTCAATATCAAACAGTAAGTTAAGCTGACCGGCAGAGGGTAGCCAAGATAAAGTTATTGAAAATACGAGAATTAAAATCAGCGCTAACCAAAATACTGGAATCGAATAACCCAACATGGCAAACGCTAAGATGCCTTTATCCAATGGGCTATTGTGAAAAATGGCCGCGACAAACCCCAGCGGCATGCCCAGTAAAAGCGCTAGTGTTAACGCCGCTAAACACAATTCGATTGTTGCTGGTAGGCGAATCATTAACTCGCTGCTTATGGGGGCTGACGTTGCCATCGATACGCCAAAATTGGCGGAAAATATTTGCCCCATATATGCGATGTATTGAGAAAATATTCCTGCATCGAAGTGATAGAGCTCGATCAGCTGTAGTCGTCGCGATTCACTCATCGCGATTTCACCTGACATATTAATTAAGGCATCCCCGGGAAACAGGTAATTCAAGCTAAAGGCGACGATCGACAGCATCAGCAGAGTAAAGAATAATAAATTCAGCCGGCGAAGAGTGAAGTCCAACATCATTGTTTCTCCACTTGCTTGTGTACATCTTCAAACGAAATGCCGCCAATAGCGGTTAAGATGTTGCCATTGATATGACTTAGCCTTGCTTGTGAGCGTTTAGCGTGGGCAATGGGCAACAGCGGGATCTCTTGGATCAGCATTTGTTGTGCCTGAGTGTAGAGCGCTTGACGCTCGCTTAAGTCATTGGTTAAAAGAGATTTTTTAAGTAGTCGATCAAATTTTCGATTGCACCATTGGGCGCGATTACTACCGGTTTCAACAGCAGCACAACTGAGCAATGGTGAAAAGAAGTTATCCGGGTCTGGATGATCGGCTAACCAGCCTATAAGCACTGACTGGTGCTCGCCACGCGCTAATTTTTTTAAGAACGTCGACCACTCATAACGGACGATATTTACCGTCACGCCGATTTGTGCCAGATCGGCTTGAATGAGTTTCGCCATTTTTAGCGCATTGGGGTTATAGGCTCGTTGCACTGGCATTGCCCAAAGGTCGATTTGAAAACCGTTTTCTAGTCCGGCATCGCGCAACAGTCGTTTGGCTTTACTCACTGAATACTCAATGCCATTAATAGTGCTGTCGTAAGCCCAAGACGCTTTGGGCAGCAAGGAATCGGCGATATCGGCTTGGTCAAAGTAAACCGCACTAATGATGGCTTGCTTATTAATCGCATGTGCAATGGCGCGGCGTACCACTGGGTTATCAAACGGTGGTTTTTGTGTGTTAAAGGCCATGTAAGCAACGTTGAACGAGGTCACTTGCTCTAGCTCAAGATCCGTTCTCGAACGAATTTCTTGCAGTGCAATCGGGTAACTAATGACGTCGCATTCATGGGTAAATAGTTTCGTTAAACGGCCGGTGTTACGCGGTGAAATATTAAACAACAGTTGCTTGATTTGAACGTTTTTACGCCAGTAATTTTCGTGACGCGCGTAACGAATTAACGAGCCGACTTGGTAGCTTTTAAACTTAAAGGGGCCGGTGCCAATAGGCATTGAGTCCAAACGCGTAAGTGGCAACTGGTTGGCAACCAGATAATCGGCGTACTCCTTAGATAATATCACCGAAAACGGCGCCGCTAAATTCGCTAAAAAAGAGCTTTGAGGGTAGTTTAAGTGAAACCTTATGGTGTAATCGTCAATTCGTTCAATGGTGTCTACCAAGGCATCAAAGTCAATACTTTGAAAAAATGGAAATTGCCCTTTCGCCGATTTGTAAAACGGGTTGTTTACATCGAGAATGCGATTAAAGCTAAAAATTACATCATCGGCATTTAACGTGCGCGTCGGGGTAAAATACTCGGTTTGGTGAAAAGAGACATCGTGACGCAGATAAAAGGTAATGTATCGTCCGTCTTTAGTGACGTGCCATGACTTTGCCAGTGATGGGACTTTGTCGTAGTTTTGCGCATTAAAGTCGAGTAATCGATTGTAAAGCTGTCGCGACGTGGCATCAATGGTGGTACCAGATGTCACCAGCTGCGGATTGAAGGCATTTGGCGCACCTTCACTGCAATAAATAATACCTTCATTGAGTACCGGCGCTTGTTCAACGTCTGAGCAACCAGCGATAAACGCGAACAGCAAGGCAAACAACGCAGGTTTAAAAAAACTCTGACAGCAAGCGATAAAGCCGTTTGAGTTACACAGCCAGAGCATTAGTCAGCCTCATTTGAATCTAGTAAATTGTATTTTTTTAAATAACCACGAAGTTGATGATAAGTTAATTGTAGTGCCTCGGCGGTTTTCTTTTGGTTAAATTGGCATGCCGCTAGCGCATCTTTTAACAACGTGGTTTCATAGTTTTGAGATAAGTCTTTGAGTGATACTGGGTACTCGACAGTGGTGTTACTCGCATTCGCTGAGGAGCTCGTTGTAGAGTCGGTTTGTTGTTCGTTAACTGAATGATTAGTGTCGTTATCTGTGCCCACTTGTCGGTCAGCTGTCTTGACTCGCTTTTGCGGTCTGAACGGTGAGTCAAAAGGGTCTATTACCAACTCACTGACAGCTAAATGAGGGTTGTTATGGCGATATACGCTGCGCTCAACCACGTTTTTTAACTCGCGAATGTTACCCGGCCAGTGGTAATCAAGCATATGCTTCTTCACCTTTTCTGTAAAACCGCTGAATAATTCAAAGTCTAGTTCGCGTGCCATGTTTATAGCAAAGTGTTCGGCCAATAAAATAATGTCTTCTTTGCGCTCTCGAAGAGGCGGTAAGGTAATGACATCAAAGGCAAGTCGATCGAGTAAATCAGCGCGAAACTCGCCCCGTTCGGCCATAGCTGGCAGGTCTTCATTGGTGGCGGCAATAAGTCTAACGTCGGCTTTAACCGTGCGCGAACCGCCGACCCGTTCAAATTCACCGTATTCAACCACGCGCAACAGCTTTTCTTGGATCAATCCCGATGTATTGGCCAATTCATCGAGAAACAGCGTGCCGCCGTTGGCGCGTTCAAATCGTCCTTCATGGCGCTTGTTGGCACCGGTAAATGCACCGCCTTCGTGACCAAATAGTTCACTTTCGAGTAAGTTTTCATTCAATGCTGCGCAGTTGAGTTTTAAATAATTTTGATCCCATCGCTTCGATAAATAGTGTAAGCGAGCAGCCACTAACTCTTTACCGGTTCCGCGTTCACCTATAATAAGTACCGGCTTGGACAATGGCGCAACTTGTGAGATGTGCTCAAGCACTTCGAGAAAGTTATTTGATTGACCGATTAGGTTATCTTGTTGTTGAAATCGACTCATGATTGAACTTATTGGTTTTTTTCACTAATAAATAGTGTATTTTATTAACTGCAAGGAGAGAAGTGTTTTTTACCTTTTTGTAAAAATACGATATAAATCAGTAGGTTTGGCTCTTTTTTTAAAGTTGGCATTAAAAGTGAATGTTAAGTGTTATCTACGTTTTTTTGTATTAATAACATTAATATTTATTGTGAGGATGTAACCATGGGTATTTTTTCTAGATTTACAGATATCATTAACTCAAACATTAATAACTTACTTGATAAGGCAGAAGACCCAGAAAAAATGGTTCGTCTGATTATTCAAGAGATGGAAGATACACTTGTTGAAGTGCGCTCTTCATCGGCGCGCAGCTTGGCTGATAAAAAAGAGCTAACGCGCCAATTAACTCGCACATTGGCAGAAGCCGATAGCTGGCAAGAAAAAGCCGAGTTGGCGCTGAGCAAAGGACGTGATGATCTTGCAAGAGCGGCACTAATGGAAAAGAATAAGTGCAGTGAAGCAGCTCAGGCAATGGAACAAGAGTTGTCGAGTTTTGACGATCACATTGCTAAACTTCAAGGCGAGGTTGGCCAACTGCAAGAAAAACTTGCCGATGCCAAAGCACGTCAAAAAGCCATTGTGATGCGCGGTAAAACAGCTAGTTCACGCCTGAAAGTGAAAAGTAAATTAGACAGCGGTAAAGTTGATGACGCATTGAGTCGTTTTGATCGCTACGAAAGAAAAATTGATGATTTGGAATCTCAGGTTGATGCATATGATTTGGGTAAAAAATCACTCGCTGATGAAATTGCCGAATTAGAGAGCGATGACAGTATCGATAAGGAATTGGAAGCGTTAAAGGCCAAAATGCAGGGCGCGAGCAAAGCGACCAAAGCCGCATCGAAAAAGAAATAGTAAAGCGCTGTCAGAAAAAAGGTAAGGAGAGACACTATGAACCCAGATGTATTAATGGCACCGATCATCATATTCTTAGTGATTGTTGCGCCAATTTGGCTGATATTACACTATCGCTCAAAGCGTCAAATAAGCCAGGGATTGAGTGCTGAGGAGTATCAACAGCTAACCGAGTTATCGCAGACTGCGGACAAAATGGCAGAGCGTATAAAAACGCTTGAGGCTATCTTAGATGCAGAAGCACCAGAGTGGAGAAACAAAGCATGAGTAAGGCAAGAGGCGAGTTATTTCGAGATCCGCAAAAAGGCAAAATAGCTGGTGTGTGTGCAGGTTTAGCTCAATACTTTGGCTGGGAAGTGTGGTTAGTGCGTATTCTGGTGGTCTCGGGTGTCCTGTTTGGTATGGGTTGGTTTATCTTGTTGTACATTGCCGGATGGTTTATTTTAGATAAGAAGCCAAGCCACCTAGCTGCTCACGGCAACGCCAAAAACTTTGTCGATGACGACGTTATCAACGAGTCGATTAAAGTGAAAGCGAAAGTGTGGCAAGCAGGGGAAACGCCCAAACAAGCGGTAAGAGACATTTGCCATAAGTTTAATAGTCTCGAGCAAGAACTACAGGCTATTGAGCGATACGTAACATCGTCACAGTACACTGTATCGAGAGAAATCAATCGCTTGTAGCACAAGTTGTTATTTATGAAAAAAAGCTGCGTAGCAGCTTTTTTGTTTTATAGTTGTTTATCAATAACAACAAATCGTCTGTCGTTTGGTACAACATATGGCAATCTTCAGCAGTAAAACAATCAAAAACTTTACCGACAAGTTAAGTGGTAACGTACATGAATTAGTGCACCGAAGTGCCGATAAGCACGTATCACTTGCGGTCACCGGATTATCGCAAAGCGGCAAGACGGCCTTCATTACATCCTTGGTTAACCAATTACTAAACGAATCTGCAGAGTTCCCGCTACATTTTTTTGACGTAGTTGCCAGTCAACGCTTTATCGGAGCAAAGCGGGTTAATCAAAAACATTTACACATTGCCCGTTTTGATTACCAAGCGGCAATGGCTGCACTTGCCGCTGATCCGCCCGAGTGGCCAGAGCCAACGCGTACGATAAGTGAGTTGCGCTTAGCTATCCGCTATACCGCCAAACAAGGGGTACAGCAATACCTCAGTGATGCGGCTACCTTGTACCTCGATATTACCGATTATCCCGGCGAGTGGTTATTGGATTTACCAATGCTAGATATGTCATATCGGCAATGGTCAGAATCGATGCGCGACTTGCTGTATCAACAGCCCCGTTACTCAGCCGCCGAGGCCTTTTTAAAACGGGTGGAGGAACTGTCACCGTTTGCGCCAGCCGACGAGGCGCTGTTGGCTTCACTGGCCGCCGAGTATACCGAGTTACTGCACCAATTTCGCAATCAGCATGGACTGTCGATAATTCAACCCGGCAGGTTTATCCTACCCGGAGAGCATCAAGGGGCACCTATCTTGCAATTCATACCGTATCCGTTTTTTGCAACGCTAGACGACAGCGCCTATCAAAAAGCCGATCCTTCAACCATGATAGGCATGCTCCAAGCGCGTTATATCGAATATCAGCAACGCTTGGTGAAAGGCTTTTACAAAAAACACTTTTCCAGATTTGACCGACAAATTGTGTTGATGGACCCTTTGTCATCGCTCAATTTTGGCCGTCATGCGTTCGACGATTTGCAACGCGCAATTACGGTTATTTTAGAGAGCTTTAACTACGGTAAAAGTAATGTGCTAAGTCGCCTGTTTTCGCCTAAAATTGACAAGCTATTATTTGCGGCAACCAAGGCTGATCACATTCCTAGTGAACAGCACCCGAGGTTATTAGCGTTGCTTGAGCAACTAGTGCATCAAGCGAAAAAATCGCGAAATTTTGACGGTATCAACATGCAGTCGTTGGCAATTGCCTCGGTAAATACCACGCAACAAGGCACCACCGATTACAAGGGGCAGCCGTTGGCGGTTATCAAAGGGCGCAGTGCTGATAGCGATGAGGTGATAACTTTATATCCTGGCGCGGTGCCGACAAAAGTCCCCTCAGCTGATAACTGGCCGGAATCAGGGTATCGCTTTACTGCATTTAAACCGATGCACAGTCAAGACGATCACATACCGCTACCACATATCCGCCTCGATCAAGCTCTTCAGTTTTTGTTAGGAGATAAGCTGCGATGAAAGACGACAAAGAGCAACAGCAAATTTTATTTGATAACAACGATGAAGAGGATTCGTCGTCTTCATCATTGCCACCCGATGCGTTGGTATTGCCAGAGCAAGCCTGGCAAGCCGTCGAGCAACAAGTTGAGCAAGTCGAGCAGCAAGCACAACGCAATAAACCGAATTGGCTGTGGCGAATTATCGCTGCCTTATTCACGTTACTTGTGGTCATAGAAAGCATTGAATTTTTTGCCAACGGCTTTACCAATGCGCCAGTGATAACCAGTCTATATGCGATATTTGTTGGTTTACTGTTGGTTGTCGTTGGCAAATACGCGGTGCAAGAGTTACTCAGTTTACGAGAGTTATCGCGCCATCAACACGATGTGCAACGTGCTCACGACCTTATTCACGATAAAGCCAGCTTTGATGCAAAAACGTTTTGCCAATCAATAACCGATAAGCTGCCGGTTGAAAGCCATCAGATCGATGCTAATCAATTTCTTGACTCGTTAGATTCGCACCTTCAGGACAAAGAGATCTTGCAATTGTACAGCCAGCGCGTGTTATCCGATGTCGACGAGCAGGCGGTTAAGCATATTGCATCATCATCTAGTGAGGCGGTGTTGATGGTTGCAGTCAGTCCACTTGCCATCGTCGATATGCTGTTGATGATGTGGCGCAATCTGAACATGATCAATAAAATTGCCGGTCTGTACGGGGTTAAATTGGGTTACTGGAGTCGAATAAAACTAATCAAGCAAGTACTTGCTAACATGGCCTATGCCGGCGCCAGTGAATTGATCCTTGACTTCGGTGTTGATTTGTTTGGCGTCGAAGCGTTAGGTCGCTTTTCCAGCCGCGCGGCACAAGGACTCGGCGCCGGTATACTAACCAGTCGCTTAGGGTTAAAAACACTGCAGTTTTGTCGCCCGATCCCATTTGACCAACAGCACATCGGGCCTTCTCTTGCCGATGTTCGACGCGCCATGATCAAGCAACTAAAACGGGTATTCAAATCTAGTGCATCAACGGTACAGCCAAGAGTTGAACTGGAAAAACACAATCAGCGCTAACGGTACGCCGTAACGGCAGTGTAAACAAAAGCGTACGGTTGTGGTAAGATAATTGTTATCCAGGGGTTATCATTTGGTTAAATCTTCTTATAGTCTTAGCGTTAAGAAGCGAGTATGATGCGACCAACAGAGACACTAAAGCAATAAAAATAACACAATAACGCACAATACATACTCGTCTTTCTAATCTTTAGAGAGGAAGTATTATGGGAAAATCAACATCGTATGTATCTAAACACGGTGATGAAAACGGCTACATAGCGTGGACCGAGCAAGAGAACGATATTTGGCGACGTTTATACACTCGTCAACTGTCTTGTATTCAAGGCAAAGCGTGTGATGAGTTTATTGACGGCCTAGAGCGATTAAACTTACCTGTCGATCGCATTCCGCAGTTGAGTGAAGTCAGTGATGTATTGCTACAAGCGACTGGTTGGCAGTGTCATCCCGTACCGGCGTTAATCGGATTTGGCGAATTTTTCCGCTTGCTGTCAGAGCGCAAGTTCCCGGTGGCGACATTTATCCGCAGTGAACGAGATTTTGATTATCTGCAAGAGCCCGATATATTTCACGAAATATTTGGTCACTGCCCGTTGTTAACAAACCCGGCGTTTGCTAACTTTACTCAGCTTTACGGCCAGTTGGGACTGCAAGCGAGTAAAGAAGATCGCGTATTTTTAGCGCGCTTGTATTGGTTTACGGTAGAGTTTGGCTTACTTGAGACCGAGCAAGGGCTGCGTATATACGGCGGCGGCATCTTATCATCGCCGGGAGAAACCCAATATGCGATTGACGATCCAAAGCCACTAAGAAAGCCATTTGATGTGATTGATGTCTTGCGCACGCCATATCGCATTGACATCATGCAACCGGTTTACTTTTTATTACAGTCGATTAATCAGCTTGATGATATTGCCGAGATGGATCTAATGGCGTTGTTGGAACAAGCCAAGGCTCTGGGTATGCACAAGCCATTATTTGAAGCAAAAAATGTGAAAATTGCCAGTTAACAATAGGAAAAAAAATACACCATGAGTGAGTTAGCAAAACAAGAATGCGAAGCGTGTCGTGCAGATGCGCCTAAGGTATCAGAACAAGAACTAGCTGTGCTAATCGCCGAAATTCCCGATTGGACTCCTGTAGTGCGCGATGGGGTGATGATGTTAGAGCGAGAATTCAAATTTAAAAACTTTAAGCTAGCCCTTGAGTTTACCAATAAGGTAGCGGCATTAGCTGAAGCTGAGTTTCACCACCCGTCCATTTTAACCGAGTGGGGAAAAGTGACGATCACTTGGTGGACTCATGCGATTCACGGTTTACATCGCAACGATTTTATTTGTGCGGCAAAAACTGACGAACTGCTGAGCGAATAGCAAAACCATCGATTAGCAGTAAGACAAAGTTACAGTAAAAGGCGAAAAATACGGTGGTGTTTTTCGCCTTTTTTCATGTAAAATATCGTTTACATTGACTTTGGGGAAGAGATGTTTAGTGCGATTAGAAATTACCTGTGAAGATCGCGTTGGTATAGCACAAGAAGTGTTAGCGATTTTTGTTGAGCGACAAATCAATATCAAAGGTATTGATGCGATTACCGAGTCCGGACAAATCTTTATGCATATGCCAGACTTAGAGTTCACACAATTGCAAGATTTTATGCCGCAGTTGCGTTTGATCAATGGCGTTAAAGATGTAAAGACCACCAATTACATGCCTTCAGAGCGCGAGCGCCACGTTCTTGATACCTTGGTCAGAACCATTCCCGACCCCATTCTTTCAATTGACGGCCGCGGCTTAGTGTACTCGTTAAACGATATGGCGTTGCAGCGCATTCCCGAAACCGAGCAAGAGATCAAAGGGCAACCGATAAATCACTGGATCAAAGGGTTTAACTTTTCACGATATATGGAGTCGAGTGAAGTATTGCCGCAAACGCGTCGTATCAAATTTATGGACGAGGACTTTGTCGCCGACATCCTGCCGGTACAATTACCGTCTGAAAACAACACCAAGGTGATTGCCGGCGCGGTGATCATGCTCAAGTCAGAAGCGCGTCTTGGCCAACAAATCAATGCGTTTAATCAACCTAAAGACAACGACTTTGCCAATGTCTTGGCATTTTCGCCACTGATGCGAAAAGTCGTGCGCGAAGCTCGCCGCATGGCATTGCTTGACTCATCCATTCTTTTAACCGGCGAAACCGGTACGGGTAAAGAGCTCATTGCGCGCTCCTGTCATCAGGCTAGCGATCGATCAGATAAGCCGTTTATCGTGGTCAATTGCGCATCCATGCCCGATGAAGCATGTGAATCGGAGCTGTTTGGTCGCTTACAGCAATCTGGCGACGTTAAGAAAGGGATATTCGAATTGGCCCAAGGCGGTACTATATTCCTCGACCAAGTAGCGCAAATGTCGTCCACGATGCAGTCTAAGTTATTGCGCGTCATTGATGACGGACGCTATCGTCGCGTTGACGATGAAAATGAAATCGAAATAAACGTGCGTATCATCAGTGCCACCAATGTTGATTTGTTGGCGTTGGTGGAAACCGGGCAGTTTAGAGAAGACCTGTATTATCGTTTGAATGTACTGGGCTTAAACATCCCTGCACTGCGCACCCGGCGCAAAGATATCTTGCCTCTTGCTGAACACTTTTGTAAAAAAGCGTGCCAAGCAAGTCAGCGGCCGATGATAAAAATGGAACAGTCATGTGCTGAGTTTATTGAAAATTATCCGTGGCCGGGTAACGTCAGGCAGCTAGAGAACACCATTTTACGGGCAGTGGCGTTATTAGACGTCGATGTAATGAGCAAAGCGCACTTACAATTACCGACCTATAGCTCGGATAGCGGTTATTTAGAAACTGAGTTTAACGAAACACTCGATGAGGCGGTAAAGAATTTCGAAGCCCAGTTGCTGCGCAAGCTTTATCCCGCGTACCCGAGTACGCGTCAACTAGCGCGTAAACTCGGCTTGAGTCATACCGCCATCGCCAATAAACTGCGCGAATATAATATCAATAAGAAAACCATTAAAATTTAAGGAGCTAGTATGCTTACTCTCTATGGCTATTGGCGTTCATCGGCGGCTTATCGGGTGCGCATTGCGTTGAACCTGAAACAATTGCCCCATCAACACAAAAGCATTCATCTGGTCAAAGATGGCGGCCAGCAACACAGTGCTCAGTACAAGCAACTCAACCCCAATGAATTGGTTCCAACCCTAGTCGATGGCGATATGGTGATTAATCAGTCGTTGGCGATTATTGATTACTTAGACGAAAAATATCCCAAGGTGCCTTTGTATCCCAGTGATCTTACCGGCCGTACTGCGGTGAAGGCGCTGGCTTATGACATTGCCTGCGATATTCATCCGCTCAATAATTTGCGCGTATTACAATACTTGAGTCAGTCAATGGGCGTTAGCGACCAACAAAAGTCAGACTGGTATTGCCATTGGATTGAGCAAGGGTTTTCTGCCTTGGAACAACGATTGAGTCAATGCGCAGGTAAATTTTGTTATCGAGACACGCCATCGGTCGCTGACTTGTGCTTGATCCCGCAAATCTATAATGCCAAGCGTTTCAACGTCGATATGTCGGCGTATCCAACAATCACTCGCATCGCTGAAAATTGCGCATCACTGCAGGCGTTTATTGATGCCGAGCCTGAACAGCAAGCAGACGCCAACAGTTAATCAATCTGGTTTATCCGTTGCCGCAAAAGGCAGCGGATAAATCGCTCATCAGACTTTACCCAGCCGAGCTAAACAGCTATCTTTATTAGATAAATTAGCTATTTTAGAGGCATTTTTTGCTTATGAATAACGGCGTTAGAAAGGCTACGGGAGCCACCTCACTGACAACTCTTATAGTGGTCTGTTGTTTGCTTGTGGCTGCGATTTGGGCTTTTTTCTTGTTTAACTCGAACACCCCAACAAAAGTGGATTCGCCAGCGGATGAATCGGTTGTCAGTGAGCCGCAAGAGCCCGTCGCCGAGCCAAAGCCCGAACCGGAGCCGGTGGTTGTTGAACCCGTAGATGAACCGGAACCCGTGATCAACACCGAAGCCAGTGAGGTACCAACGCCGGTTGTTGATTTACCTGAGCTTGATAACAGCGATGACTTTATCATGCAAGAGCTCAAACAAATAAGTGTCAGTAAATCGCTGTTATCGCTGATTTTGAGCGATGATTTGATCCGGCGCAGTGCAGTGGTTATCGATAATTTCGCCCGAGGCGATATAGCCTATAAACACTTGCCGTTAAAGCCCCTGGATAGCA
Source organism: Thalassotalea ponticola (assembly GCF_041379045.1). NCBI lineage: Bacteria > Pseudomonadati > Pseudomonadota > Gammaproteobacteria > Alteromonadales > Colwelliaceae > Thalassotalea > Thalassotalea ponticola. Next base: position 2,465,165 of record NZ_CP166871.1, on the reverse strand, counting down.
AATATCAAGTGGTTGAGCAAGACAATGACGCTCCGGTATTTAATGTCAATCGACAAAACTGGGAACGCTATCAACAATACATTGATTTATTTCTCTCTTTTGAGCCTGAACAACTGGTGGCGACGTACCAAAACGTGAGGCCGTTATTGGTTAATGCATATGCCGAATTAGGCTATTCAGAGCAAGATTTTGAACGCGCTGTACAAGCCTGTTTACAACGCATTCTCGACGCTAAAGTAGCAAGTGGCCGTGAAGTGCTTATTCAGCCTAAGGTGGTCTATACCTATCAAGACAGTGAGCTCGAGAGCTTACCTGATGCCGATAAGTTACTGTTGCGGTTAGGACCTGAAAATCTCATGCAATTAAAGGCCATCGCTCTCGAATTGGACCGAGCAATGGCTGCGAAGGCCGATTGATTATGGCGTCGTTACCCGAGGTCCCTGCCCAAGTGCCAAGACAGCACAGCCATTTGGGGCAGCGTTTTGGCTTGTGGTTATTTGAGTTGATTGGTTGGCGTTTTGTTGGCGAATTTCCTGCACAGCAAAAAATGATCATGGCGGTCGCGCCACATACCTCGAATTGGGATTTTATTATTGGCGTTATTGCCAAACTTGCCCTCGATGTAAAATTGCACTTTCTCGGCAAACACACGATTTTTGTATGGCCGTTAAAGCCGATACTGCTTAGCTTGGGTGGAATCGCCGTGGATCGGCGCAGTGCCCACGGGGTGGTAGGGCAGATGGTGGATCAATTTAATCAGCACGAGCAACTCATCCTAGCCCTGTCTCCCGAAGGCACGCGTTCGAAAGTTGAACATTGGCGAACCGGTTTTTTACAAATCGCACGTCAGGCAAACGTACCGGTATTTCCAATCCAATTTAATTTTAAAAAGAAACAAATTGAGTTTATGCCGTTGCGTTATATCGGCGATGACATTGACCGAGAATTGGCTGAGTTTAAGGCGCTATTTGATGCCAACAGTGCAAAAAAACCGCAGTTGTTTTAACGGTGGACAAGAAATGCACAAATTTAATAAATATCACTTGCAAGCTAAAACACATTTATTCATAATGCCTGCCACTTAGGTTGTACCTAAGCACTTTATGGCACCTCTTGGTCCTCCCGCAATGATACTCTGTTAACCCGGCCAGGTCCGGAAGGAAGCAACCGTAGCAGACGACTCATGTGCCGGGATGAGGCTGAGAGGGGCCACCCAATCATCACCTTTCTTACTCTTTAAAATCTTCAGTTTGTAAATCTTCACGTTGTAAATCAATTTAGCCAGACGCAGTTGTTGGTGTTTTAGTCTTTGCCGTTCAATAGCTCAGTACAAGTGCTGTTTTTTGATTGTCACTGTGGTTTTAGCTTGCTTTATAAGTAAATGCCTTTTTCACCACTCTAGCACCTTAAAGCAGAGCATCGGCTAAAATTTCTCGTCGGCATTGCAGTTATCGGGTAATTATTTTACTCTGAGGCAATTTTATAATAACACTAAGTTAACCACGGTATGATGAATTGGATTAAGTCGCTGTTTTCATCAAATAAGCAGCATCAACCGCAAACTGTTAGTCGCCACAGTACAGAAGAAAAGTCGACCAATACGGCGCAGACACCGGCGGAACAAAGTGACAGTGAGTTGTCTGTGCACACCACATCTGATCACGGTCAGCCCATCGCTCGTTCGGCAACTGATGATGTAAAACACAGTACCGCTGCGTCTTCTACGCACACAGATAATGAGCCATCTGATGAGTCGATTAATACTCGCTTAGAACAAGCAAAGCAATTACACCGACAAGGACGTATCGACCTTGCTTTGCCAGTGTATCAAAGCTTACACCAAGCTCATCCCGATCTCGCTGATGTCTGGCATATGCTTGGTGTGGTCGCACTACAGCAGGGGCAGTTAGCGCAAGCCAACGATTATTTTGCTAGCGCGATAAGCCGCGATGATACTGTGGCCAATTACTTTGTTAACGCCGGCATTTGTGCGTTACAAAGCAATAATCTGACACCTGCAATTGAGCATTTTAGCCGCGCATTGGCGATTGAGGCCGATAATGACGCTGCACTGGCACACTTAACCAGCTGTTACATCGCCAGCAACCAACTGGAAAAAGCAGCCCTTGTCGCCAGTGATTATCAACGCTTATTTGCCAACCGAGCAGAAGGGCACCAACTGATGGCGAATGTGTTGTTGGCGCAAAAAAACACCTTGTCAGCGATAACTTGTTTGCGTGGGGCGATAGCATTAGAGCCCGATAACGTCGACGTTTTACTGCAGTTAGTGAGCTGTTATGAATTGCAAAACGATGTCGATAACGCCGCCGCCTATGTCGTTAAAGCAAAACAGTTACAACCGGGCAATCCGAAAGTGATCATGTTCGAGGGCATCGTCTTGCGCCGGCAGAAGCAGGCGGGCAAAGCGGTCAAGTTATTACAAAAATCGTTAAAATACGGGCTTGATAAACCCACCAGCGTTGAAGCCTATCATCAGTTGGGCTTAGCGCTTGATGAATCAGGCCAATACCAACAAGCGTATCAAGCGTTCTTGCAAAGCAATCAGCTTATGGCCAGTATGTCAGCCAGTAAAATAGATAGCTCGGGTTACACCGACATGCTGTTGGCGTATCAGTCACAGGCCAAAGCGATCAACAACCAAGTGGAGCAACCGGTAGCGACAAAACCCAAAACACCGATTTTTTTCGTCGCCTTTCCACGCTCTGGTACCACGCTGATGGAGCAAGTGTTGAAAGCTCATCCAGAGCTCACCACCACCGATGAAAACTCGCCGATTAACGCGATAATTGGACAAATGCGCGAAGAATACAAGGCCTACCCACAAGCATTAAGTGACTTAACCGATGCCGATAAAGCCCGTTATCGCCAGGTGTTTTGGCAACACATAGAGGCAACGCACGGCACCTTGCCCAACGGCCAGTTAATTGACAAATTGCCACTTAATATTGTCCATCTACCGTTGATTCGTACCTTGTTCAACGATGCCAAGTTTATCGTTGCGCTTCGCGATCCGCGCGATGTGGTGATCAGCTGCTTTATGCAAAAGTTTGAGTTAAACTCAGCGATGACCCATTTCCTCGACCTCAACGACGCGGCAGAGTTTTACCATCAAGTGATGACGTTGTGGCAAGTGTACAAGCAACATTTGCGCAGTGATGAATACATTGAATATCGCTACGAAGATTTGATCAGTGACTTTAACGCCACGGTGCAAAGGGTGCTTGATTTTACCGGCTCTAGCTGGCACGACGAGATGAATAGCTATCGCCAAAAGGCGTTGCAGCGCAACATCAGCACACCAAGCTACCGCGACGTGACCAATGAAATATCAACCAAAGCGGTTGCCCGACACCAGCATTACAAAGCGCAATTGGCGTCGGTCGAGCCAATTCTTAAAGAGCACATTGATCAATACGGGTACAACCGCTAACCAGAATTGACACGCTACTTAGATAGTGCTTGTCGCAATCGTCAAGCCAAGCTCGTTTATTGAGCTTGGCTTTGACTAGCGCACGCTGCGCTTATCACTTTCTTCTATTTGCCGTTCCACGTCGTTGATGGCTCGGCGACATCGACCTAATCGCTGGTGCAACGCGAAAATTTTCTGCTGCTCGGTTGTCTTGTCGTTGCCTTGGGCCCTTGCCAGTTTTTTTTCGTGATCTTTGATCATCAATTCCAAACGACTCTCAAAGCCTCGGTATTCGACCAGTTTAGTATGTAATTGATGGGCGCTGAGCATAACCCGTTTTGCTAACTGCTTATTGCTGTCTTCGGCTTGCTGTTGCTGATTGCGACGCTTGTTGCGTTGCAAGCGGTAGTCACTGTCTCGGTGGCGATTTTGATCCGATTTAATGGCGACAATAATGGCACTGACTTGCTGCTCTATTTGTATCAGTAGCGCATCGGCTAGTTGCTGTTGATTATTGCTGAGCAAATGTTGAACGTGTTTAAGTTGCTTTTGTACATAAACCACATAGGGGCGAAGGCGGTTACTTGATATTGGAAATGTGGTTTCTGAAAACAGCGGGCTTTCTTGCAAGTAATAATGTTGTTTGCGCTTCTCGTTGGCCTGGTCAACAGCCGTTGCTTGCTGCTCCAATTCGCTGATTATACTACTTAGTTTTTGCCATGCTTGCTGGTCGCTGTGTTTCATTAAATCACCCATGCCTCATACGCTAAACGCAGTGCCATAATAACTACCACCGATATAAATACCGGTCGAATAAATTTACTGCCATAGCGAATAGCTGAATGCGCACCTAACCAAGAACCTAACACCATAAATACGCCCATGGCTAAACCGTAAACGATATTTACCTGATCAAGATATAAAAATACCACTAACGAAACGAAATTGCTGATAAAGTTCATGCTCTTAGCCAAGGCAGAACTGAGTAGAATGTTCATTTTATACAAGGCGAGGTTAGATACCACCCAAAACGTTCCGGTCCCTGGGCCTGCAACGCCATCGTAAAAGCCCAATACTACACCCTGTAACCTTTGCTGTAATTTCAACCGCGCTGTTTTTAACGGCAGCGTTGTCGTTTCAACCAATGCGGTTTTAGCCAATAGGGCGTACACAGCACACAGCAAGATAATAATCGGTAACACTTTATTTAATGCCTCACTGGACATTAAATTTACCGCAATAGTCCCGATAAAAGCGCCAATCGCGGTTGCTATCGCACTGGATAACCAGAAAATCGGATCAAACAGTTTTTTACGGTAAAACGTTAGCGACGACGTGAATGAGCCGAAACACGCCGCCAGCTTATTTGTACCGAGCGTTAAATGCGGTGGCAGTCCGGTGGTAAGCAGGGCGGGAACAGTGAGCAAGCCTCCGCCACCGGCGATGGCGTCAATAAACCCTGCCAGTAAGCCAACTAATGACAATAAAAATAATAATGATGGTTGTTCAAATATCTCTAGCATTGAAAACATGACCGGCAACGGTGTGCCTAGATGTCATTCTGTCCTGAAAATGTGAGTGTTAAGGTTTATCGTTATCGCTAAGGCCGCTGTCGATGCTAATGGGTGTCAACATTTGCCAATAGACATTATTAAATAGCCAAGACCATAAGTGAAATGATTTCTCCTTTTATTTAGTATGGGTAACACGCCTTCGATGATCACATGTCCTTCAAGCGTTAGGTAACATATGTAACTTTGTGTGTATAGCAAATCAAAATATGAACAATCCGCCGCATTATCTGGTTGTTCTTGACCCATTCGCTGATGCGAGAGTGATTAACAGATAACCTTTGTTAATATAAATGCATGTTTTGTGGCATTTTATGCGTTTGTTGTGAGTAAGTTATTAGTTTTGGTAAAAAAATGTTAAAAAAGTTTAACTTTGTGGTGGATATGTTGTTGACCTGTTAAAGAGAATCGTTTTATTATCAAGGTCGACAGATTAGGCATTACGCCTTTCGATAAGAAAAGTAACGAAGCAATATAGCTTTGATATTAAAACAACACGAATCACTTAAAGTGATCCAGGGAGTAAACATGTATAGCAATAATAAACTTGCTAAAGCCGTTCGCCTTGCCTTAGTGTTTGGCGCAAGCGCAACAGCTGGTATCTCTGCAAATGCATTTGCAGCAGAAGAAGCAACAGCTGAAGAAGATGTTGAACGCATTGAGGTTACCGGTTCACGCATCAAGCGTACCGACCTAGAAGGTGCTTCACCGGTTACCGTTATGACCGCTGAAGACATCAAAGTTGAAGGTAACTTTACCGTAGCTGACGCGCTACGTGGTTCATCATTCAACTCATTTGGTTCTTTCTCTGAGCGTTCTGGTTCTTCAGCTCAGTCACAAGCAACCATCAACTTACGCGGTGCTGGTTCAGCGCGTACACTAGTTCTACTAGACGGTAAGCGTTTACCTGGTTCTCCAACTCTAGGTGGTCAATCAGCTAACCTTAACGCCATTCCAATGGCGGCTGTTGAGCGTATCGAAATCTTAACTAACGGTGCATCTTCTACTTACGGTTCTGACGCAATGGCAGGTGTTGTTAACATCATCCTTAAAAAGAACTACGAAGGTTTAGAGTTCACTGTTGGTGCAGGTCAACGTGACCAAGACGAAGGTACTACCTCAAATGAATTCTCAATCATCGGTGGTTACTCAAATGACAAAGGTAACGTAACGTTCTCGTTCGATCACCAACGTCGTCAAGGTATCTCTGATGGTGCGCGTCCGTACACAGCAGCAAAAACTAACGACTTAAACGGCGACGGTGTGATTGATATCTACACTGGTGAAGCTGACGGTTGGTCTTGGTACGGTGCATCTGTATTTGCTCCAGATTTCTCTGAAGTTCAAGCGTCACCTCTATGTGATGACTTAATCGCTGAGTACGGTTCAGACGTATTCATGAAAATGAATGCAAAACCAGGTACTGGTTACGACGGTGAAGTGTGTGCATTTGCTTACGCAAACGTTTCATACAACACGGCATCTGTTGACCGTAACACCTTATTCGTTGACGCGAACTATGAATTAACTGATGGCATCGAGTGGTTCGGTCGTGCGATGTTCGTACAAAACGAATCGTTTGGTCGTTACGCGCCACCAGCAGCGCCTTGGGCAAACATCTCAGCTGACAACCCGCACAACCCGTACGGTGTTGACGGTGCATACGGTCTATTCCGTTGGGTTGGTATCGGTAACCGTGACGGTATCGTAGACGATTACAACCAAGATTACTTAACTGGTTTAACTGGTGAGCTTGATTGGAACAACGCGTCTTGGGAAGTTTACTACCACAGAAACATCGCTGATAACAAATCAGTAGGTCGTTTCTACCTATCTTACGGTGGTTTAGCGTACAACGAGAAGAATGACATCCCACTTGGTTCTGAAGTTGGTACAGCCAACATGAAGTCAACCACGCTTCAAGATTCGTCTTCAACGTTTGACCAATACTTCGCTGGTATCGGTTTCGACTTATTTGCTCTTCCAGGTGGTGACATCGCTCACTACTTCGGTACTGAGTACATGGAGCAAACTTACTCTGACTTGTACGACGGTCAGTCAGAAGCAGGTCTAATCGGTGGTTCAGCAGGTAACTCTGCAGCTGGTGAACGCGATATCAAAGCGTTCTTCTACGAAGCACAAATGCCAATCATCGACTCGGTAGAGCTTAACATCGCAGCACGTTACGATGATTACTCTGATTTTGGTGACAACGTAGCGCCAATGGCAGCTGTTCGTTGGGAGCCACTAGACGGTCTTGTTGTTCGTGCATCTTACTCTGAGTCGTTCCGCGCACCAGGCCTAGATGAGCTAAACGCAGCAACTACTTTCTCTGCAGAAGCAGCAACTGACTTCCGTCAGTGTGAGCAACAAGGCACTTCACCAGAAGATTGTCCAGAGCGTCAATTTGATACGTACTACAAGTCTAACCCGAACCTAGGTGCTGAAGAATCAGAATACACCAACATCGGTGTTGCTTGGGATATCACTGACGATATCGGCGTAAAAGTGGATTACTTCGACTTGTCAATCACTAACGCAATCCAAACCAAAACTGTTCAGGGTCTATTGACAGACGAAGACCAAGGCGACTTGGTTGCGCTTGAGCAAGGTGCTGACACGACTAATGAAACCTTCTACCTAATTCGTTCACCAGGTGGTGGTCTACTAGAAGCGGGTACTGGTTACTACAACAGTGAAGGTAGCCTTAACATCGAAGGTGTTGACGTAACGTTAAGCGGTGCATTTGAAACAGCATTCGGTGACTTCCGTTTGAACATGATCAACTCATTTGTTCTTGATTGGGGTGACGAGTTCAACTACGCAGGTACTGACGGTGCGCCAGATCACAAAGCAGTAGCAACTGTTGGTTGGTCAATGGACGCATTTAGCTTCGCATGGACGACTAACTACACAGCTTCTACATCAGAGTCTTCTCGTGTAGTTGATAACAAGTTAGAAGAAAGCGGCAAGTTAGACTCTTGGATCCTACACCACGTGACAGCATCATACGATGCAGGTTCATACGGTACCATCACGTTCCAAGTTAACAACTTGACTGACGAAGACCCAGTACTTAACTCACTAGGTCAGTGGACCGACCAAAACTTGTACAACAACTTTGGTCGTGACTACCGCGTAAGCTACAACATCAAGTTCTAAGAACTGATGCTTAGCTAGCAATAACAAAAGGTCGCTTCGGCGGCCTTTTTTATTGGTGTTGCTGGCGTACCTCAGATCAAATTATCTTTGGTCAAACAGCCAAACCCTGCGTTCAATCGTGCTGTGCGAGGCTAGGCGAGCGTATCGTCAATCGATGATAGCCGACAGTGAGATAGGGCAATCAAACAGCTGTGCGCGCTTACATGGAGACGCATGAGTTCGTGGCGCACCTCTTTGCTTACTCATGTATTCTTTTTATGCGGCTACAAAGTGGATTTATAAAACTGTTAACGCGCCTAGCACACCCTTGCCCATGTTGTTCGTCTATTATTTCACCGAACGGCCATTGTTTAACTATAATGTGGTGGTAAAGTGAACGCTCAATTACCTCGGATCGACTGAGGCGAGATTTATTTTTATCGGCTAAATAATTGTTAAAGAAAGATTCTTTTACTATGGTTTGCAAAGTGCGTTAAAAATGCGACAATTGGCGCGAATTTTTGTTTGACTATCCCGTTGCCGTTAGTAAAAATGGCGCGCGGATACATAACAGTTGTCGAATCTGAGTAATTAGACTAAAAATAATACAATGCATAGGGTTTTTGCCATTCATTTGCGCCCAACAGCGCAAAATGATTGACATTAGCGCCTAGCTATTGTCTTATATAAAGCTGTCTTTTTATGAATAACATGGCAGAAATAGCAAGTTTGCTAACGTAACGTGTTGTCAACGACACTTTAGGTTAACATTGTTGTATTTCTGTTGTATGACAACGTAAGAGCACTGAGCAACTCGACAAGCTTACGCGTACGTCGGTTGAATCAGATCCGCAGACCCAATATTGGGTTGATTGGAACAAGTTAAATAGCAATTGGTTGGGAACTATGTCCAAAATGAGCAAGAAAAGCCTAATCGCCTCTTCGATTATTGGCGCCTTGGCTTTAGCAAGCAGCAATGTTGCTTCTGCTAGCAGCCTAAATGAACTGCAAAAAGCTGAAGCTGTTAAAATTAACGCATCAGCTAATTCACAAAAGAAAATCAACAATATTTATGAGCAAACTCAAGAGCTTTTAGCTGAGTACCGTACCGTTGTTGACGAAACTGAAAACTTGAAAGTTTACAATGACCACATTCAGCGTCTAGTAGATGACCAGCAAAAGGGTATCGACTCACTTGAGCGTCAAATTGGTACGATTCAAAACACCAAGCAAGGTGTTGTACCATTAATGTACAAGATGATTGACTCACTAGAGCAATTTATCGAAGCTGACATCCCTGTAAACTTAGCAGACCGTCAAGACCGTCTAGATCGCTTGAAAGACGTTATGTCTCGTCAAGGTATCTCGGTAGCTGAGCAATTCCGTTTAGTGCTTGAAGCCTACGAAATTGAAACAGACTACGGTTCAATGTTCTCTGCGTACCAAGGTGACCTTGAATTTGAAGGTCAAACTATCACTGTAGACTTCGTTCACATGGGACGTACTGTGTTAGTTGCTCAATCACTTGATCTTAAAAACGCATGGATTTGGGATCACAGCGACCGCAGCTGGAAGGCGTTAGGTGAGGAATACCTTAACCCTATCACTAAAGCAATTCGCATGGCTCGTAAACAGTCTGCGCCTGACTTAGTTAAACTACCAGTATATGCAGCGGGTGAATAATGAATAAATTTATCAAAAGCGCAGCAATTGCTGCAACTATGGCTCTAACAGCTGGTATCGCAACGACTGCAAATGCAAACCAGTTAGACGACCTACTACAAAAGATCAAAGCAGATCGCGTATCTGTTGCTAAGCTTGACAAAGCTCGTGAGCAAGAGTTCTTATCTGCTCGTGCTGACAAGCAAGCACTACTAAACAAAGCGAAAGCAGAACTTGCTCAAGAAAACGAGCGCAACGCACGTTTAACTAAGCAGTTTGCTGACAACGAAACAACATTAACCAACAAAGAAGCCGAGCTTGAAGCTGCAAAAGGCGACTTAGGTGAAATGTTCGGTGTTGTTCGTCGCGCATCAAGCAATGCATACGGCCGTATCGCTACCTCAGTTGTTAGCGCTCAATACCCAGGTCGTGAAGATGTGTTAAACAAGCTTGCTAACGCCAAAGAAATCCCAGTATTGTCTGAACTAGAAGAACTTTGGTTCGCTCTACAAACAGAAATGACTGAGTCTGGTAAAGTTGCGAGCTTCGAAGCTGAAATCACAAACCTAGACGGTACTAAGAGTTCTGCTAATGTAACGCGTATTGGTTCATTCAACTTGGTATCTTCAGATATCGGTTACTTGAACTACAACGACGAGCAAGGTCTTATTCAACCACTAGGTAAGCAACCTGACGGTGCAATCGTTGGTACAGTTGCGCCATTTACCGCAAACTCTGCTGGTTATGCGCCTCTGTTTATTGACCCTTCAAAAGGTCAAATCTTGAAGTTAGAGACGCAAAAAGCGACTCTTGAAGAGCGCTTCCACCAAGGTGGTACAGTAGGTTACGTTATCACTGCAGTTCTTATCTTAGGTCTATTAATCGCTCTTGAGCGTCTAATTTACTTAGGTGCTACCGGTGCTAAGATCCGCGCACAACTTAAGAACACTGCACAGCCTAATCCAAACAACCCTCTAGGTCGTTTGCTACAAGTTTACAACGACAACAAAGACGTTGATGCTGAGTCGCTAGAACTTAAACTTGATGAAGCTATCTTGCGTGAAACACCAAAAGTTGAACGCGGTATCAACATCATCAAGATCTTTGCGGCTATCGCGCCACTACTAGGTCTACTAGGTACAGTTGTTGGTATGATCGGTACGTTCCAATCAATCACGCTTTACGGTACTGGTGATCCTAAAATCATGGCGGGTGACATCTCAATGGCACTTGTAACAACAGCTATGGGTCTAATCGCTGCACTACCACTAATCCTTATCCACTCTATTGTGGCTACTCGTGGTAAGCAGATCTTCCATGTTCTTGACGAGCAAGCTGCGGGCATCGTAGCTGAGATCGCCGAGAAGGAGAAACACTAATGTTATACCTGATAGAGCTTTGGGAATCTGTCAGGGAATTTATAGCCACCGGCGGTGGAGTATTGTACTTCGTTGCCGTGGCACTCTTCTTAATGTGGATATTAATGATTGAGAAGTATTGGTTCTTAGCATCAGTTTACCCAAAAATGAAAAGCGATATCATCGCCAAATGGGAAGCCAGAACCGATACTACATCATGGTATGCTCACAGAATTAGAGATACATGGATTTCTGAAGCGACAGAGATATTAGACGCGCGTATGCTGACTATCAAAACTCTTGTAGCCATGTGTCCTCTTATTGGTCTGTTAGGTACGGTAACCGGTATGATTACGGTTTTCGAAACTATGGCCACACAAGGGACCGGTAACCCACGCCTTATGGCTGACGGTATTTCAATGGCAACAATCCCGACAATGGCGGGAATGGTAGCGGCATTATCTGGCGTATTCTTCAGTACCCGATTAGACGCGAAAGTAAAAATGGCGAAGGCTAAGCTTGTAGATAGCTTACCTCATCACTAGAGAGATTTTCACATGGCACGTAAACGCATTCGTGAAGAGGAAGAAGCAGCAGTAGATATGACGCCGATGCTAGACATCGTATTCATCATGCTAATATTCTTCATCGTAACCACTTCATTTGTTAAAGAAGCTGGTATAGATGTGCAAAAGCCTAAAGCGGCCAATGCAAGTAAAAAACCATCAGCGAACATTTTTATTGCTGTTCGTGAGAATGGTGAGATCTGGATGGACAAGCGTGTAGTTGATGTTGAGCGTGTTTCAGCTAACATCGAAAAACTACTTGCTGAGCAACCAACCGATATCGTAATCATCCAAGCTGACAAAGGCGCTAAACACGGCGTTGTTGTTAAAGTTATGGATGCAATCAAGGATGCAGGAATCGATAAGATTTCCATTGCTGCAGCGACAGGTGGTTAATTATGGTTCGCTTTTTAGTATCAATACTACTAGGCGTTGCTGTAACCTTTGGTTTGTTTGTCTTTATGGCATACTTGATTTCAGGTGGCGCTAAACGTAACGCTGGTGAAGATGAATCGGTAATCATCGATATCGTATCGGCACCGCCTGAGTCAAAAGTACAAGAGCGTAAGCGCGTTCCACCGCCGCCGCCGCCGCCACCGAAGACGCCACCGAAGCCTCAGGCTCCGGAGCCGGAAACAAGTAGCGACACCTCTGGTGTGTCATTCAACGTTCCTGGTGTTGAGTTGTCTGGTGCAAGTGCTGGTATGGATGCACCTGGTGCGGGATTTGGACGCGACGGTGAAGCAACACCGATTGTTCGAATTGAGCCTAAGTATCCAATTCAAGCAGCTCGCGACGGTAAAGAAGGTTGGGTACAGCTACGTTTCACCATTAACGAAGTTGGTGGTGTAGAAGATGTTGAAGTTATCGCTGCTGAGCCAAGACGTATTTTCGACAAGGAAGCCAAACGCGCGCTTCGCAAGTGGAAATACAAGCCAAAAGTTGTTGACGGCAAGCCGCAAAGACAACCTGGCATGACAGTTCAGCTTGACTTCAAGATGAGCCAACAAGGGGGAGCACAGTAATGATCAAAAAACTACTAAGCACTTCTGTGGTGGTCGCAATGGTTGCGACGTCAACGGTTTCTGGAACAGCGCATGCATTTGCTAACTGTCCAAAAGACCCGAACGCAAAGCCTGCTCGCACCAAGATTGTTGGCCCAAGCATCGGTAAAAAAGTTCAAAAGGCTTTTGAAGCGTACTCTGAAGATCGCATCGACGATGCGCTATCAATCTTACTAGCGGTTGAAGCTAGCAAAGAGTATGACCGAGCTTACCTTGATCGCTTTATTGCCAATATGTACGCGACCAAAGGTGGAGACCATGCGAAGAAAGCATTGCCTTACCTTGAGAGCTCAGTAAAGAACGAAGTGCTTAACGAAAAAGAGCACGCCGATACCATCAAGCTATTAGCTGACTTGCAAATGCAAGAAAAGCAATACAAAGATGCATTGAAAAACTATGCAGCTTGGATGGACTTTACCTGTGAAGAAGACGCTAATACGTATGTAAAGATTGCGCAAGCACATTACGAGCTTAAGCAATTGGATAAAATGATTGAGCCTGCAGACAAAGCGATTGCTTTGTACAAAGAGCCTAATCAAAATCCATACATTTTGAAGCTGACTTCTTACTACGAGCGCAAGCAGTATAAGCCTGCGGTAGGTGTACTTGAAGAAGTGGTGCAGTTGTTCCCAGAGAACAAGCAGTGGTGGACGCAGCTAGGTATGTTTTATACCTTGGTTGAGGACTACAAAAAGGCATTGTATACGTTAGATATGGCGTATCAACAAGGCTTTCTTGAGAAAGAGTCTGAGATCAAAATGCTCGCCAACTTATATCAGCAAGCCGATGTTCCATTTCGCGCTGCAAAGCTTATGGAAAAGTACATTGACAACGGTTTAATTCCGCGCACAGATGCAAACTTGTTTACCATGGCAAATGCATTCCACGCAGCGCAAGAAGTAGACACGGCAGCGAAGTACTTTGGTGAGACAGCGAAACTGTCAAACGATCCAAAACACTACCGCCGTCAAGGTATGCTGTTGCAGCAGTCTGAGCGTTTCGACGAAGCAACCGTAGCGCTTAAGAAAGCACTAGAGTTGGGCATCGAAAACCAAGGCTCTGTATACATGACATTAGCTGAAGCGTATTTCTATCAAGAGAAATACTCGCAAGCAGCGGTTATGATCAAAGAAGCACAAAAAGATCCTAAGACTCGCAAAGCAGCGCGTGCTTGGGCATCTTATATCCGCGATACAGCAGAGCGTAAGAAAAAGCTAGGCTAGTGGATACTCGCTATCAGTAATAAAAAACCAGCATCGCGCTGGTTTTTTTTTGCCTGCTATTTATCTTTGTCGGATGGCGGTGCGGGGGGGGGCGTGACAATTTGCAACCCTGCATTTGCGATGTGAGGTTGTGATTGGCAACGTCTAAACGCAGAAGGATACGAGCGCATACAAAAAGAGGCCACTGCCGTGCTCAATTAGGTGGCGCTAACGTTTAGTTCACGCTGACGTTTAAGTCTTTTAAAATTCCGTCTTTTAAGTTGTAGATAAATCCGTGAATCGTTACCTCTTGCTTGTTTTGCCAAGCATTGATTAAGGTTGTGGTTTTGGCAACGTTAATCACTTGTTCTACGACGTTTAGCTCACACAGGCGATTGACCAAGGCCTCTCCCTCAAGTGCGTCTAAAGTCGCTTGGTGAAAGCGCTGTACGTCGTTGATGTGGCGCAACCAGTTATCGATTAAGCCGTGTTGGTCTTGATCAAGCGAGGCACTGATCCCACCACAGCCATAATGGCCGCAAACAATAATGTGTTTTACTTTCAAAACATCAACGGCGTATTGAATCACCGATAGGCAATTGAGGTCGGTGTGAATGACTTGATTCGCAATATTGCGATGGACAAACACTTGTCCGGGCATCAATCCGAGCAATTGGTCCGCCGAAACGCGCGAATCAGAACAGCCAATCCACAAGTACTCAGGGTTCTGTTGTTTTGATAATTGTTCGAAAAAGTCAGGTTGTTGCTGACTAATTCTTTTTGCCCACGCCTGATTGTTGGCAAACAGTGTCTTGATATCGGTCATCAGTGGTTCGTACTATCGAATTGTTTAAATCATTTTAAACTCTAACCTAAGTCGCACACTGATGTATAATAATATCCCTTAAATACGTAGGTTTTTTGATTGTTGTCAAATAGGAGATACGATATGGCCGTAGCAAGCGCTCGACATATTCTGGTTAAAGATAAAGCCCTAGCTGAAAAGTTGAAAAAGCAATTGGCTAACGGCGAGGATTTCGCAAAGCTCGCGAAGAAGTTTTCGACCTGCCCATCGGGCAAGCGAGGTGGCGACTTAGGCGAGTTTCGCAAAGGCCAAATGGTGAAAGCGTTTGACGATGTGGTATTTAACAAGCCGGTATTGGAAATTCACGGTCCGGTTAAAACCCAGTTTGGCTTCCACTTGATTCAAACAATTTACCGCAGTTAATCACGGCGCTGTTTTAGTTCAATGAGTTAAGCCGCTGCAAAGCTGTACAAGCGCTTTTTGCCTTTGACGCCGGCAGTGTTGACTAGGGCATTTAGCTTTTGCCCAGAACTAATACAACACAGCCGCGATGTTAAGGTCGCTCGTCGTGTTCGCGCTCTTGTCGCTCAAGCTCCTGGTTGCGCTGTTTTATTCGTTCTAACTGTTGCTCGGATAAGTTGAATTTTTTCGCGCTTTTATAAAGCAGATAGACGCCGCTAATAATAAAAGCTAACGCAATAAGTAAAATGACTTTAAACATAAGCGAGATCCTTGGCCAATCGGTTTGTTTATCATAACACAACAATAACAGGGCGTCGTCGACACCCTGTTGTCAACTTAAGCGTTATTCGCTGGTCTGTGTTACATCGCCGATATGTCGGTGGCTTGTTTCATCGCCTTGGTAAAGTCAGCCAATTTGCTTAACATCAGTTGCTGATTATCGAGGTTATCAGCAATGATATTGACCACCGCACTGCCTGATATCGCACCGCGAGCACCAGATGCGATAGCGTTTTGCACCTGTGTTGGCGATGAGATCCCAAATCCAAGCACCGGTGGCGCAGCGGATAACTCAGCCAGCGCTGATAACAGACTACTCGAGCATTGCTCGGCCTCTACGTTGGTTCCCGTAACACCGGCTCGAGCCAGCACATAGGTATAACCGACGCTTTGCGCCGCAACTTGCTTTAAGGTGTGTTCACTGGCATTTGGCGGGGCAATAAATATTGGCGCAATACCATGGCGCTCGGCAGCCTGTTTAAAGCGCGCAGCTTCGCGCATTGGCACATCGGCAATCAGCACCGAGTCAACACCTGCGGCATTGACTTGTTGATAAAATCTATCAATACCACGAGCAAAGACAATGTTGGCATACAGTAATAAACCAATGGGGATATCGGCGTTGTAACGTCGAATAGTGGCTAATATGTCTAGGCAAACATCGGTATTAACATTGGCGGTAAGGGCTCTGGATGTGGCGCGTTGTATAGTCAAGCCATCGGCACTTGGATCGGAGTAGGGGATGCCTAACTCCAATGCATCGGCACCGTTATCGATCAGCGTTTTAATGATTTCAATCGATTGCTCTTTGTTCGGGTCGCCAATGGTGACAAAAGGAATAAAGGCACCTTGTCGTTTTTGCTCAAGCTGGGCAAATAATTCGCGGTAGCGATACCCCAATTTATGCGGTTGTGTCATTGTCCTGCCTCCTGCTCGTTATTGTCACCTATAATGCTCATCACATGCGCTAAGTCTTTATCGCCTCGACCAGACAAGTTGACAAGGATCACCGTATCTTCGGTTGCCTGGTTGGCCAATTGTAATGCATAGGCAATTGCATGTGATGACTCTAATGCAGGGATAATACCTTCCGAACGCGACAGTGCCTTAAACGCGGCTAACGCTTGTTCGTCATTAATCGCGACGTACTGCGCGCGTTTACTGTCTTTTAACATCGCGTGTTGGGGGCCCACCGCAGGGTAATCTAACCCCGCGGAAATCGAGTAGGACTCTTCAATTTGACCATCGTTATCTTGCATAATGTAGGTATACGCACCGTGTAACATGCCCTTCGTTCCCGCCACTAAGGTGGCGCCGTGCTCACCCGAGTCGATGCCTTTACCGCCGGCTTCAACGCCGATCAGTTTTACCTCTTCGTGCGGGATGAAATCATTAAACATACCGATGGCATTAGAGCCTCCGCCGACACAGGCAACCACATAGTCAGGTAAGCGTCCTTGCTCTTCGATAATTTGTTGTTTAGCTTCGATACCGATCACTTTTTGAAACTCGCGCACGATGGTGGGAAATGGGTGTGGTCCGGCTGCCGTACCGAGCAGGTAATGGGCGTTTTGATAGTTTGCCGACCAATCTCTCAACGCCTCGTTAACCGCGTCTTTTAAGGTGCCTGAGCCGGCGGTTACTGGGATCACTTCAGCCCCCATCAATTTCATGCGAAATACGTTGGGCTGTTGGCGGTCGCAATCAACTTTGCCCATGTATACGCGGCACTTTAAACCCAATAGCGAACAGGCAATTGCAGTAGCAACACCGTGTTGACCGGCACCCGTTTCAGCGATTATTTCGGTTTTACCCATGCGTTTTGCCAATAGGGCTTGACCTAACACTTGGTTGGTTTTGTGGGCACCACCGTGCAATAAATCTTCTCGTTTGAGATACAGCTTAACCCGATCGTTGTTGTGCAGGTTGCGGCACAAGGTTAGTGGTGTGGGCCGACCGGCAAATTTTTCCAGCAGTTCGTTTAATTGGTGTTGGAACTGGTCATCACCTTGGCTGTCAATGAAGGCTTGTTCGAGTTGCTCAAGTGCAGGGACGAGAAGCTCGCTAACATACATACCGCCAAATTCGCCAAAATAGGCACTGTGTTGAGCGTGGTTATGGTCTAAGTCATTCATCAATATCACCTAGTTATATTGTCTTAGCAAAGTAAACAATTGTTGTAGTTTGTGTTTGTCTTTTACCCCAGCACAGAGTTCGACACCAGAGTTTATATCGAGGCCAAGCATATCGGTTTGCAACAGCAGGGCAATCGCATCTTTGACATTATGGCTGTCAATGCCACCGGCGAGCATAACCGGTGCATTTAGCTGTTGGATGTGGTGTGTTAGCGACCAGTCAAACGCTTGCCCAGAACCAGGTTGCTTGTTGTCCAATAAATACATATCACTACCGACAACGGCTTGCGGTATGCACGCGTCAACAGCCAACGCTTTGATGATCTTGATTTTACTGGCTAACTGTTGGCGTAACTGGGCGATATAGTGTTGGTCTTCACGACCGTGAAGTTGTACAGCCCACAAGTTTAGTAGCTGACAATGCTCAACCACGACGTCAATACTATGATCTTTAAATACCGCAATATAGCGCACCTGATGATCGCACTGAAACGCCACCTCAGCTTGTAGTTGTTGAGCTTTTTGTAAACTGATGCAACGCGGCGATGAATCGACAAAGATCATACCAACACTGGTTGCGCCTGCGCCTATGGCATGAACGATATCCTCACTGCGGGTCATACCGCAGACTTTGTGATCGCCATAAATCAATTGGCGACAGGCGAAGTCAATGTCGTTTTGGGCCATAAGTGAGCTGCCAATGAGAAAGCCGTTGGCGACGGAGGCTAAAGCTCGAAGTTGTTTATTGTCATTTATGCCCGATTCAGAAATGATCATCCGGTCACTCGGGATCAGTGACGCCAAGTCAAAAGTGCGCGTGGTATCGGTTGTTAAGTCCCTTAAATTGCGATTGTTAATACCGATAAGGCGCGCGCCAAGGGCGATTGCCCGCTCGGTTTCAGCAACGGTAGAAACTTCGGTGAGAATTGCCATATTGTAGTCTTCGGCCACCTTGGCCAAAGCACAGTACTGTTCATCGGTTAACACACTTAACATTAACAGGATGGCATCTGCGCCGTGATAACGGGCCAAGTGTACTTGATAGGCATCGATGAAAAAATCTTTGTTGAGAATTGGGCAGTCGACAACTTGCCGCACTTGACGAAGGTACTGAAAACTTCCTTGAAAAAAACGTTGTTCGGTTAATACCGAAATGGCGCTGGCGTATTTGTCATAAACACGTGCAATTGCCTGAGGGTTAAAGTCGGCGCGAATTAGCCCTTTTGACGGCGACGCTTTTTTACACTCTAAAATAAAGTGGCAACCCGGCTGTGCTAGCACCGCATACATATCGCGCGTTGTCGGGGTAATCGAGTCGAGCAGCGAGGCCAATGGTTGGCGTTGTTTTAGTTGGTCAATTTCTACGCGCTTGTGGGCAATAATGTTTTGTAAAATATTAGCCATGACTTACCTCGACCAGTGTTGCTAAGGTATTGGCCGCCAAGCCCTGTGCAATCGCCTGTTGTACAATGTCGCTTGCTTGGGCTAGGTTATCGGTTTGGCCGGCTAAATACAAAAGAGCAGCAGTATTGATCACCACCGCGTGATGATGCGCAAGTTGGCCGCAGCCGTTGATGACATTTAAACTGAACTGAGCATTTTCAGTCGCACTACCGCCTTTGATACTGGCGAGCGGGTGATATGGAATAGCAAAATCCTCTGGCGTAATAGTCAGTTCTCGCAATGACTGTGGTGTTATGTCGATGACCTGTGTTGGACCATGTATGGCTATTTCATCGAGTCCAGAGCCGTAAACTACCCAAGCTCGTTCAACTCCGGTAAGTTGCAACGCTTTGGCCATCGGCATCAATAAGCGGCTATCGTATACGCCAAGTAGCATGATTTTTGGCGCAGCGGGGTTAACTAAAGGTCCGAGGATATTAAACAGTGTTCTAACACCCAGAGCAGAGCGCACCTTAGCGGCGTGTTTAAAGCCCGCGTGATAATGAGGCGCATACAAAAAACAGGTTCCGGCTTGCTCAATGCATTGATAGGCCGTGGCCGCACTCATATCCAATTTTACTCCCAGCGTCTCTAATAAATCGGCGGAGCCAGATTTACTTGAAACACTGCGGTTGCCGTGCTTGGCAACGGGTAAACCACACGCACCGGCAACAATCGCTGCCGTGGTTGATATATTAATGGTGTTGTGGCCATCACCGCCGGTACCGACACAGTCAACCAGTTTACGTTGATTAGCTACAAAGGGTTTGGCTGCTGCTCTTATTGCCAACGCCGCACCAGCTATTTCTTCTGGCGTCTCGCCTTTGATCGCCAGCGCAGTGAGTACCGCACTTAACAAGGCGGGCTCCACTTGCCCACTGATAACGTCGCTGAAGAATTGTTCACTTTGTTGTTGGCTTAAACTGTCGCCGTTTATTAATTGTGATAACATCTCTTACCCCTTTTTACCCGCTGTCCGAGTGGTTGACGTTGAGCCATAGCACGTGTTGTCCACCGCCATCGAACAAGTTGATAGGTAGTGCAAGCATTGTTCCAGTAACTGACTGCCATTCGACGTTAATATTGATTCTGGATGAAATTGCAGACCCAAAACGCGTTCACTGTCGCTACCGGCAGCCATGACTACATCGTTGTATGTGGCTAAGGTCTGCAACTCTGATGGCATCGATTGGGCGACCAATGAGTGATACCTTGCGACATGAAGTGGCTGTGGTAGCTGGGCAAATGGCCCGGTTTCGGTATGCGTTATCAAAGACGCTTTTCCGTGAACGACATCGCCAGCACGACCAATACGGCCACCAAAGTACTGAATTAATGCTTGATGACCAAGACAGATACCTAGCATCGGGTAATGACCGTGGCAAAGTGCGATTAACGCCATTAAACAACCAGCGTCACTGGGCGAGCCCGGTCCAGGTGAAAGCACTAAGATAACTTCGTCATCTTGCTGTTGCATGGCCTCAAAAATATACTGAGCAGGCAGAGTGTTGCGGTAAATTATCGGGTCGTAACCCAAGCGCTTAAACTCATCCACGAGGTTATACGTAAATGAATCGAGGTTATCGAGAATAAACAACTGGCTCATGACAAGCCTCCTTGGCGGACACCTTGATTTGCGTTAGCGATTGCGATGGCGTGCAAGACCGCGCGCGCTTTTTGTCGGGTTTCGTCGGCTTCAGCACTGGCGATAGAGTCGTAAACCACACCTGCGCCAGCTTGAACGATCGCTTGGTTGTCGCTGACAAAGGCACTGCGAATAACAATACAGGTATCCATGTCGCCTTGTCCGGTTAAATAACCGACGGCTCCACCATAGCTACCTCTTCGCTTGCCCTCTATTTGCCGTATTAACGTGGTGGCCATCACTTTAGGTGCGCCAGATAGAGTGCCCATGTTCATGCACGCTTGATAGGCGTGTAAGGCGTCGAGTTGCGGTTGCAACTTGCCCACCACTCGAGAGACTAGGTGCATGACGTGAGAGTATCGATCCACTTTGAGTAACTCGGCCACATAACGACTCCCGCCTTCACAGATTCTCGCTATGTCGTTGCGAGCTAAGTCAACTAACATTAAATGCTCGGCGTTTTCTTTGACGTCACAGCGCAATTCCAGCTCAATACGGCCGTCGAGATCAGCGCAGTATTCCCCGGATGAGGTAAAGCCGCGAGGGCGCGTTCCCGCAATGGGATACAGCTCAACTTGCCGGCTCTGGCTAGCAAACTTTAACGCCGATTCTGGACTGGCACCAAACAAACTAAAATCGCGGTCCTGTAAATAAAACATATAGGGGCTTGGGTTAGTTTGTTTTAGCGCTTGATACGCAAGTAACGGGTTTGCACACGGCAGGCCAAAGCAGCGAGATGGCACCACCTGAAAGATGTCACCGGCTCTAATGTGTTGCTTTAAGGTTTCGACATGCTGACAAAAGCGCTGATCACTGATGTCAACAGTAGCAGAGTAGCTAACATCTTGGTCGAGGTTGAGCTCGGTACTCGGGTAATGTTGTTGGCAGTGAAACTGCAATTCTGCCAAGCGAAGCTGTGCTTTGAGTTGGCGCTCGGCAAGCTTATCGTCTGCGCTTATGATTGAGTTGACTATTAACTCACAGCTTTGTTGCTGATGATCGATGACCAACAGCGAGCCGGCGAGCATAAAGACAAAGTCGGGACAGTGGTTCTCGCCCTGTGCAACATCGGGTAATACTTCACTAACCGTGATCAAATCAAAACCAAAACAACCGCCTAAAAACAGTGAAAAGGGATGGTCATCATGAGGCAACTGCTGAATTTGACGTAATACATGTAGCGGCGTAGTAGCCAATAAGCGCGACATTTCATCGCAAGGTTCGACCTCTGTCTGACAGCTGATAGTCAGCGTATGCTTATCCATGGAAATGTGTAATTTGGGGTTTGCGGCCAATTGATCTGCTAAGTGCGTTAAGGCGGCGTTGCTTTGTTGTTGTAGCGCTTTTACCACCACTTTGTTGCCGTGACAGGTCGCTTTTAACAGGGGGTCGAGAACGAGAATCGATTTTAACGCGCGTTTGTCGCTAATTTCAGCTGACTCCAATAATAGCGACTGATTGGAGTCAACCGTTAACTTTTGGTAAAGCGATAACGGATCAGCTTGGTACGGAGCACTCAGTGTTTGGGTGACGATACGCACGGAGGATGTGTCGGCCGATGTGCCGGTGTTTATCTCGTTAAGGTGTTCGGTTTGCGCGGTTTTAGCCGCTGCGCAGTTGTTCTTTTTTGTCTTCATGGTTTGCCTTTTCAAATGAGTCTGTTGTTAGTTATCCAGCGTACAGTGGTTGTAACCACCAGATAAACCATGCTTTTACCTTGATTGTTAACATTGTTTTGGCTCCTATTTATACTTATGCCTGTTGCTTTATTTGTTCAGCGATGAGCGAATCGACAATCTTATGTGTTTTGATACGTACTCATTCACGAACGCACTTGTGTTTCATACGCCTACGCGTTCGGTTGAGATCGCCGAGTATTCTACGAGCTAAAGCTCATCCGTGTACTTATCCTCGCTAGCACCATCCATGGCTCGCGAGGATAAGTACATCCAGTCAAACCCTCGCTAGCACCATCCTTGGCTCGCGAGGATAAGTACTCGGCTAGCTAACACTATCCATGTACAAACCCACGCTAGCACCACCCATGGCTCGCGAGGATAAGTACATCCATGTACAAAAAAGCCCGCGAGAAGCGGGCTTAAAATACAGATACGACAACGCACATAACCCACTTTCTATGTGTTATGAAACCACCAATGCTTGTTGTTGACCTTGGTCATTGAACTCAGTTTCGGCATGTGCTATTCGCTCTCAAATCGACGATTGTGTCTTGTACTGTCAGCAACTATCAGACTTTAATTGTTGTTGTCGCTGTTAATTCATCAATTAACCACGTAAAATGGCTTGTTATCTATAGAACAGCGTAAAATGGCGATGAAGTCAAGACCTATTGTCGATAATTTAATCCAGCAACACAAATTAATCAGAGTTGATTTGCACTCGCATACAACCTGCTCTGACGGTCGATTGACGCCACAAGAATTGGTGTTGAGGGCAGATACAATGGGGGTCGAGCAACTTGCCATTACCGATCACGACACCGTTGATGCGCTAGCTCCTGCACGGTCTTTTATTGAGCTAAAAGGGTTGCCATTACGTTTGATAAGCGGCATCGAAATATCGACCATGTGGCAGAATTTTGAAATTCACATCGTCGGTTTAAACGTCGATGCAAAACATCCACAGTTAGTTGAACTTATCAATGCACAACAACAAGCAAGAGAGACAAGGGCAACACTAATGGCCGAAAAATTGGCCAAAGCCGGCTTTGCTGATTGTTATCAATACGCTAAGTTGTTAGCCAAAAACGGGTCGATCACACGTGCACACTTTGCTCGAGCATTGCACGAGCAAGGCCATGTTAGTGGTATGCAAAAAGCCTTTGATAAATACATCGGCAAAGGTCAACGAGCGTACGTTAAGCCGCAGTGGTGTAGTGTCGAACACGCGGTTGAGGTAATTGCCAAAGCGGGCGGTCAGAGCGTTATTGCTCATCCGATGAAATACAAGTTATCGACAAAGTGGTTACGTCGCTTAATCGTTGACTTTAAAGCCGCTAACGGCGATGCCATGGAAATTGTGTCGCCGCAAATGAACGACCAACAAAAACAATTATTGGCGAGCTTGTGTGTTGAATACGACCTTCAAGCCTCGGTGGGCTCTGATTTTCACGCGCCAAATAGGTGGAGTGAACTGGGCCGCAATTTGCAATTAACCGCCGATGTTCCGCCGGTATGGCGTCATTGGAATTAAGGATATTTATGAGTCAGTTCTTTTATATGCACCCAGACAACCCGCAACCTCGACTGCTTAAGCAAGCCGTGGCTATCATCAACGACGGTGGAGTGATTGTTTACCCGACGGATTCGGGCTATGCGCTTGGTTGTCATTTGGGCGATAAAAAAGCACTCGACCGAATTTGTCGTATTCGCGATATCAATCGAGATCACAATTTTACTTTGGTGTGCCAAGACCTGTCACAATTGGCCGAGTATGCGCGGGTTGATAACGCCAGTTTTCGTTTGCTGAAAAACAACACGCCAGGCGCATATACTTTTGTCTTTAAAGGTACCAAAGAAGTACCGAGACGCTTGCTAAACCCGAAGAAAAAGACCATAGGTATTCGCATACCCGATAATCAAATTGCTCAACAGTTACTCGCTGAGTTAGGTGAACCACTGATGTCTACCACCCTGATCCTGCCGGGCAATGAGATGGCTGAGTTTGATCCAGACGCGATCCGAGAGCACCTTGATAAGCATGTTGACCTTATTTTAAACGGTGGTTATCTCGGTGAAAAACCGACCACAGTCGTCGACTTTACTGAAAATTTTCCCGAGATTCTTCGCGTTGGTGAAGGTCCTGTTGAGCCGTTTGGTGGTTGAGCAATGACCAAGCGCGCTGAATCAGCTCAGACAAACGGTGAAATGTTTCAGCAAAGTTTACCGTTAGCGCTTGTGCGCGGCCAAGCGGTCGTCGAAAAGCCACAAGACTTATTTATTCCGCCTGATGCATTAGAAATTATCTTAGAGGCCTTTGAGGGGCCACTTGATTTGCTGTTGTATTTAATTCGCAAACAAAAGTTTGATATTGTCGATTTGCCGATTGCCGAAATCACTCGTCAATATATGGACTACGTCGACCTAATGAAAGACTTGAAGCTTGAGTTAGCGGCAGAATACTTAGTGATGGCGGCTATTTTGGCTGAAATAAAATCTCGACTATTACTGCCTAAAACGGATGTTGATGACGATGAAGACGATCCCAGAGCAGAGCTGGTTAGACGGTTGCAGGAATACGAAGTGATCAAACAGGCAGCTGAGCAAATCGAGTTAATACCGCGTTTGGAACGAGACAACTTCGAGACCAGTGTCGGCCTGCCAGATGGCTTTAAACCGGCGTATATTGCCCCAGAAGTCAGTGTGCAAGATTTGGTGTTAGCCGTGCAGGGCGTAATCAAGCGCGCCGCCGCGTTTGAACATCATCACATCGCAAGAGAAAGCTTATCAACGCGAGAGCGAATGGCGATGATATTAAATCAACTGAACAAGCACGACTATACCGAATTCTCTGCCTTGTTTCAGGTTGACGAAGGGCGAGCGGGAGTAGTGGTAACGTTTTTAGCGATATTGGAACTTGTTAAAGAGTCACTGGTAGAGTGTATCCAAGCACAAACATTTGGTTTAATTCAACTCAGATTGAGGTAGTACGTCATGGCCCAAGATCACAATGATAAATTCATTAAATCGGTTGTTGAAGCAATGATATTTGTTTCCGCCGTGCCATTGTCGTTAAATACACTGCATCAAACGCTAAGTGAAAAAGTGACAATTTCAAAAAAACAGCTGCAAACCATTTTACAACAGCTACAAAATGATTATGATGCACGCGCTGTTGAACTGGTTGAAGTAGCCTCAGGATTTCGCTTTCAAGCGCGCCAAGCATACAGTGACTACATTGGTTTGTTATTCAAGGAAAAAGCGCCAAAATACTCGCGAGCGTTACTCGAAACTCTTGCCTTAATTGCTTACCGACAACCGATAACGCGTGGTGAAATTGAAGATATTCGCGGAGTATCGGTAAGTAGTTATATAATTAGAACATTGCAAGAGCGAGATTGGATTCACGTTGTGGGTCACAAAGAAGTCCCCGGGCGTCCAGCGCTGTTTGCAACAACGAACGAATTTCTGGACTATTTTTCCTTAACATCGTTACAACAGCTACCCCCGTTGATGGATATCACTGACATTGACGTGGCTGACGCTGAGCAGCAACCTCAAACAGAGGAAGCATAACTTGCCGTGAAGGCAACGCAAATAAATGAGAAGATTGAATGTCTGAAAAATTACAAAAGGTACTCGCTCGAGCTGGTAAGGGCTCGCGCCGTGAAATGGAAGCCGTTATTAGCCAAGGGCGAGTCAGTATTGATGGCAAAACTGCGTTTCTAGGCGACCGCGTAGAAGGCACTGAGCAAATCCGCCTTGACGGCCACATCGTAAAAATTGCCGATGCGCAAGAACAGGTGTGCCGAGTGTTGGTGTACAACAAACCCGAAGGGGAGATGTGTACCCGCAAAGATCCCGAAGGTCGGCCTACGGTATTTGACCGATTACCGAAAATTGAAGGCAGTCGCTGGGTGGCCGTGGGGCGTTTAGATATCAATACCTCGGGCATGTTGATATTTACCAATGACGGCGAGCTGGCGAATCGATTAATGCATCCGTCACACGAAGTAGAGCGCGAGTATGCGGTACGGGTATTTGGAGAAATCGATGAAGCCATGTTGCAGCGTTTGCGACACGGGGTGAAACTTGAAGACGGCATGGCGCGCTTTAAAAAAATCACCTATAAAGGCGGTGAAGGACGCAACCACTGGTTCCACGTAGTATTGACCGAAGGCCGTAATCGCGAGGTTCGTCGTTTGTGGGAAAGCCAAGATGTACAGGTAAGTCGATTGATTCGAGTTCGCTATGGTGATTTGCAAATGGATCGTCGCTTGCCTTTAGGTGGCTGGCTTGAACTGGGTTTAAAAGACGTTAATTACTATCGCAAATTAGTGGGGTTGAAACCGGAAACCGAATCAAAAGTCAAAGTGGATGAAAAGCGCATAGATCACAACAAAAGTCGCAAAATCCGCAAAAACGTCAAAAAGCATCAACAGCGTCGCCAACAAAGTGCGCCGCCGGCGAGGCGCAAGCGTCGATAGGCTCGGTATCGGGTCACGTTAAAATATCACTAAGCCGTTTTCAGCTATTGTTGAAAGCGGCTTATTAGTTTACTCACCAACCAATGCTGTTATCGCGT